>PLWX01000267.1 GCA_003151155.1 Acidobacteriaceae bacterium | reverse complement strand
TTGCGTGATTTCGCTGGGAACCCCGATCACGATTCGCGGATGCACCAGCATCTTGCGGCCGTGCGCTTTCTGAATAAAATAATTCAGCAGGCGCTCGGTGACTTTGAAATCGGCGATGACCCCGTCCTTCATTGGCTTGATGGCCACGATGTTGCCGGGGGTGCGGCCCAGCATCTCCTTAGCCTCTTTGCCCACCGCCTCGACCTCGCCGGTATTCTTGTTGATCGCGACGATCGACGGTTCGTTCACCACGATGCCTTTGCCCTTGGCGTACACCAGAGTGTTGGCTGTTCCGAGGTCGATCGCAAGATCGCTGGAAAACATGCTGAAGAGGGATCTCAGATTGGCGAAGCGCGAAGCGCTGGAATGGAATCCGTTGGATGACATTTCGAAAAACTTTTCTTCCTAAGTCACTAGGATCAAGATGATTGAAATTGAGCTGCCATTAGAGTGCCGCGTGCGTAGTGCCCACGCAACGAACTCACTTGTCGAGGTTGAAAGGTGTAACTCCATCTTACTGGATCACGACCGTGTGCTGCTTAGTATTCACTCCGCCTCGAGAATTCTGCGCTGTCACCGTGATCACGCTCTCCCCTTGGGGCAAAGGCGGGGTGAAATAGTGGAATGATCCGTCCGAGCCCACCATGGGGACCTCTTGCCCGTTGACCATCACGCGCGCGCCGGCCTCGGTGTTCC
The DNA here is from genome assembly GCA_003151155.1 of Acidobacteriaceae bacterium. Lineage (GTDB taxonomy): Bacteria > Acidobacteriota > Terriglobia > Terriglobales > Acidobacteriaceae > Korobacter. Next base: position 29,685 of record PLWX01000267.1, on the reverse strand, counting down.
CAATGACTTCAACCACGTGGCCGTGTTGGGCAAACTCCTTCAAGTCGAGAGCCAGAGTAACCTTGGATGAACCTTTGGGGACAATTGTGAAGCGATTCTTTTCGCTTTCCACCGACTGCTTGCCGTTCTCGTCCACCGCTTGCACTTCCCAGTAATATGCGCCCTGAGCAAGACCCGTGACCGATATATTAGTGTTGTCGAGAGTCTTATCGAGAATCACATCCGAGAAATAAGGGTTACGAGAGAGCCGCAGCCGATAAGACTTGCCCCGTGCCACCGAAGTCCAGGCAAACTGCACGTTCCCGCCATACCCGCCCATGAAGATCGGAGACATGTTGGAGGGAGAAACCAGGAACGGTGGCAGTACGGCCTTGGCTCGCTCCAGCGGCTTCTTATCTGTCTTGAAGTTGACCTTCTCGAAGTCAGCCAGTTTTACAATTTCGCCACCACGGGTCACGGATGCAGAGCCGCGCTTGAGCAGGATCTCGTGTTCATCTTTGCCGGGATCGGTCCGGACTGATGCGGAGCTTTCGGGCGCGAGGGAAGCGCTGGCGCCGGCGACCCTAACTTCCGATCTGGACCCCTGGGTGAATGTCGCAGTGCTCAAGTCCACCGTTCCGGTCGAGACCTGCACCGCAACGTTCGTCTGCTGATCTTTGTTGGTCGAGTTCTCTTCCACCACGATCAGGGAGTCCTGCTTCACTGTGTAATTCGTGCCGTCGGTGAAGACGATCTTGGCCATGCCTTCCGTCGTGGTCTGCACCACGTCGCCTTTCTCAAGGGCGGTATCGTAATTCGCGGTGATCCAGCTGTTGCTGTTGGCTTTCTTGACCTTTACCGAGCCGTCGATATAAGTGAAGTGTGCTTGAGAAAGAGTGCTGGAAGAGCCGATCTTGGCTGCGCGACTGGCGATGCGCTTTGATACCGCGTTCCAGGCCGCCTTGGCGGGTTCCGGGAAGATGAACGCGAGGGTTACTGCACCCAGCAACAAGATCGTGATCACGAGCACGACCACACTCCGGTAACGGATCGTCGTCCAGGAGATGAAGTCCAGCCCGCCGCCTTTTTTCCGGCGTGATTGTTGCGAAGTGAGAAGGGGTTGCATCGCTCTATTTGTCAGCGAGAGTATCACATTCATTTTCGTACAAGAACTAAGGATTTCACACGGAGTTGCGCCAATTTCTGCTTAGTCCTTCGCACCTTCGACACTGCTGCAAACGGTCCACTCGGCCCTCGCACACTTGTCCTTCCGGGGACGTCTGCATGGTGATGGCACCCACGACGGAGGTTGCCGTCGGCTTGCCCGCGCCTGCCCGGGACGGTACGATAGAAGGTTTGGACATCCTAGCTGGAGGCAAGTGAATGACTGGCATGAGCGCGGGTAAGGCACCTGTGTACAAGAACCTGATCGATGGTGAATGGGTTGAGGCCAAGACTGGCCAGACCTTCGAGAACCTGAACCCCGCCGATACGCGTGAGGTGGTTGGCGTCTTCCAGAAGAGTGGGAAGGAAGATGTGGCTGCAGCCGTCGATGCCGCCAAACGCGCGTATGCCAAGTGGCGGCTGGTACCCGCGCCACGACGGGCTGAAATCCTCTTCAAGGCCGCTGCCATTCTCGAGCAGCGCAAGGAGAAGTACGCGCAGGATATGACCCGAGAGATGGGCAAAGTCATCAAGGAGACGCGTGGCGACGTACAGGAAGCGATCGACGCCGGGTTCTACAACGCGGGTGAAGGACGTCGCATGTTTGGCCCGACGACCCCGTCCGAACTGCCGAACAAGTTCGCAATGGCGGTGCGCCAGCCGATCGGCGTGTGCGGCATGATCACGCCATGGAACTTTCCGATGGCGATTCCGTCATGGAAGCTCTTCCCTGCTCTCGTCTGCGGAAACACCGCAATCATCAAGCCAGCGCAGGACACTCCGCTCTCTACCTTCAACTTCGTGCAGGCACTGAATGATGCTGGAGTGCCGAAAGGTGTAATCAACATAGTTACGGGATTTGGTGGCGATGTAGGCACTCCGCTCGCCGAACATCCCGATGTCAAAGCGGTCTCGCTCACCGGCTCGACTGCGGTTGGGCGTATTGTCGGCGAGATCTCGGCGCGCAGCTTCAAGCATTGCTCGCTCGAACTTGGCGGCAAGAACCCGATGATCGTGCTCGACGATGCCAACCTTGAACTAGCGCTCGAGGGCGCTTTGTGGGGATCGTTTGGAACGACGGGACAGCGCTGCACCGCGACCAGTCGCATCATCCTGCAAAAGGGTATCTATAAGAAGTTCGCCGAAGAACTCGCGGCGCGTGCCAAGAAGTTGAAGATCGGGAACGGACTCGACGAGTCGGTAGATATGGGTCCCGCGGTAAACAAGAGTCAGATGGAGACCGACCTCAAGTACATCGAGATCGGCAAGGGCGAAGGCGCCAAGCTGGTGCAGGGTGGAAACCGGCTCGATAAGGGCGACTACGCGCACGGATGGTTCCTGGAGCCGACGATCTTCACTGATGTCGATCACAAGATGCGGATCGCGCAGGAAGAGATCTTCGGACCGGTGGTGTCGCTCATTCCTTGCGACGGTTTGGACGATGCGATCGAGATCGCGAATGGGATCGAATACGGATTATCGTCGGCGATCTACACCCGCGACGTGAACAAGTCATTCCGTGCGATGCGCGACCTGCACGCCGGAATCACTTACGTGAACGCTCCGACCATCGGTGCTGAAGTGCACTTGCCGTTCGGCGGCGTGAAAGCTACGGGCAACGGACACCGCGAAGGCGGAATCGGCGCGCTCGACTTCTACACCGAGTGGAAAGCGATCTACGTCGACTACTCGGACACGTTGCAGCGGGCGCAGATCGACCGGCCTGAGTAAGTCTGTTTGCCTTGCAGGGGCGCGGCTTTTTGCCGCGCCTTTTGCTTGAGTACTCGCGTCACAGCCTGCTGAAGAGCGGGCAGAATACAATAGTGCAGCACCTGGAGTGCTGGGACTGCGAGGCGCTGACGAGCTCGCGACTAAAGGAATTTCATGTCAACACTCACCACTAAACAGGTACCTTCCGTTCTTGCCGCCAGCCGCATGGCGAATGTCCGTTACGCGATTCGCGATCTCGCAGTACTTGCCGACGAAGTAGCCGCGCAAGGACACAAGATCCTTTATTGCAATATCGGCGATCCGTGTAAGTACGACTTTCCAACGCCGCCACACATGATTGAAGCGGTACAGAAGGCGATGGCTGACGGATACAACGGCTACTGCGAGTCGCTCGGCATTAAGCATGCGGTTGAGGCGATCCGTAATGAAGCGGAACGCGATGGGTTTCACAACATCCAAAGCATTTTCGTCTGCTATGGCTCAGGCGAGGCAATCGATTCGTGCCTCACGGCACTGATCAACCCCGGCGACAACATCCTCACGCCGAATCCGGAATATCCGCTGTACGGAGCGGTGCTGGCGAAGCTTTCGGCGGAAATGAATGCGTACGACCTGGACGAGTCGAACGGCTGGCAGCCGGATATCGCCGACATGGAACGCAGGATCAACGCGCGAACCCGGGCGATTCTACTGATCAATCCGAACAACCCGACGGGTGCGGTGTACTCGCGCGAAACGTTGGAGAAAATTGCCGATCTCGCCCGGCGACATAACTTGTTGCTGTTCTCCGACGAGATCTATAACAAGTTGATCTTCGACGAAACGGCGAAGCACGTCTCGATTGCAACGCTTGCGCCGGATGTTCCTTGCGTAACCTTCAACGGTCTTTCTAAAGCCTATCTGGTGCCGGGATGGCGGATCGGTTGGGGGATTGCGACTGGCCCTGCGGATCAGATCAATCCTTACCTGGAAAGCGTGCACCGACTGTTGCGCGCCCGGCTTTGTGCGCCGCACGCGTTTCAGTTCGCGATCAAGCCGGCACTTGAAGGGCCGCAGGATCATTTGCAATGGGTGAATGCGAAATTGCGAAGTCGCGCTAAATTGACAGTGGACTGGGCGGCGAAAACCCCGCGAGTAAAGCTTGTGGCTCCTAAAGGAGCGTTCTACGCGCATCCTTCGTTGGATATTCCCGAAGATGATCTTACGTTCGTCAGCGAATTGCTTCGCAAGAAGTACGTGTTGCTGGTTCACGGTTCGGGCTTTGGCCAGAAACCGGGAACGAAACACGCGCGGATCGTGACGCTTCCGCAAGAGGACGTGCTCACGAATGCTTACGCAAAAATCAGCGAATTCATGCAGGAACGGTATCGATAGAGGCTGTTTTGCTCACGGAAGCCCGCTTTTCTAGCGGGCTTTTTCCTTGCAAGGCGATTTGGCTCGCGCCGATGGCTCGATGGTTATCCCACCCGGTAAGCGGATCTTTGTTTTCAATATTTTAGAGACAAAATCCCGATAAAATATTGTATCTAAAAGCGTTACGGGCAAAATATTCAGAAATAAGGCTTTAACTGTCTTTCACGAAGTTGGTCGCGTCGCCCAGAGACAAAGAACCGGTGGCCCCCACCCCCAATTTTCAAAGATCTAATTATTCAAGTGGGTATGCCCCACATGCGCATAGTACGTAGGGTGCTGTCACGAAGTCTGTGAGCGATGAACTCCGCGGTAGTGAGGCGAGTCACAGATTGATGTTCAGAGTCTCTCTAAGATGAAGTCGGGCCTCTACTGAGGTACTGCAGGAGTTGTGTTGAGTAAATTTGCTAAACCAAGTGCCAGTTACAGTTTGACTCTTCGTTTGAAAGTGAAAAGCGATCCCGGGAACCTGGGGAAGGTGACTGCGACGATCAGCGAGATGGGCGCCGACATCGGCGCCATTGATATTAAAGGGGTCACCAAGCACCACAAGCTGCGCGACATTACGTTGAACGCGCGGGACGAGAAGCACGGACAAAAGATTGTCGAAGCACTCCGAGATCTTGGCGTGTGCCAGGTGATGAGTGTTTCGGATCGCACCTTCCTGATGCACGAGGGTGGGAAGATCAGAATCGAGAGCAAGGTGCCGCTGACCACGCGCGAAGATCTTTCGATGGCGTACACACCGGGAGTGGCCCGAGTGTGCATGGCGATCCATGACGCTCCGGAAAACGCCTACAAGCTGACCATCAAGAAGAACACGATTGCCATCGTGAGCGACGGCACCGCGGTGCTGGGTCTGGGAGACATCGGGCCGGAGGCGGCCATGCCGGTGATGGAAGGCAAAGCGATGCTGTTCAAGGAATTCGGAGACGTCGATGCGTTCCCGATCTGCCTGGCGACGAAGGACACGGAAGAGATCATCCGCACGGTAAAGAATATCGCGCCGGCTTTTGGCGGGATCAATCTCGAAGATATCTCTGCACCACGGTGTTTCGAGATCGAAGAGCGTTTGAAAAAAGAACTGGCGATCCCGGTTTTCCACGACGATCAGCACGGCACCGCGGTGGTGGTGCTGGCGGCGCTGATCAACGCGCTGAAGATCGTCCATAAGAAGATGGAAGACCTGAAGATCGTGGTGACCGGGGTTGGTGCAGCGGGCGTGGCGTGCTCGAAGATCCTGATGGCGGCGGGCGCGAAGAACGTGATTGGATTCGACCGCACCGGCGCGATCTACAAGGGCCGCACTGAGAGTATGAATTCGATGAAGCAGTGGTTCGCGGAGCATACGAATCCTTCGGGCTTCAGCGGACCGCTTCACGAAGCGATGCGTGGCGCGGACCTGTTCCTGGGACTGTCAGGACCGGGAACGATCAAGGCTGAAGACCTGAAGTTGATGAACAAGGATGGGATTGTCTTCGCGATGGCGAATCCGACGCCGGAGATCATGCCCGACGAAGCTGCCCCGTATGTACGCATTGTGGCGACCGGGCGCTCGGATTATCCAAACCAGATCAACAACGTTCTGTGCTTCCCCGGAATTTTTCGCGGGGCGCTCGACTGTCGGGCTTCGGAGATCAACGAAGAGATGAAACTGGCGGCGGCCATGGCGATTGCGAACACGATCTCCGAAGACGAACTGACCGAGGATTACATCATCCCTGGCGTCTTCGACCAGTCGGTGGCGAAGAGCGTCGCGAAGGCGGTGGTGGAGGCGGCGCAAAGGACGGGCGTGGCGAGGAACGGGGTGCATTGAGAAAACGTTTGAACGTAAATCCCTAGCGATCTACGATCTCGATATATGTTCGTCGTTGAACTGTTCGGACTCGTAATTGTTGGCGTGGCGTGGATTGCGCTGAGGAATTCAGAGCCTAAAAATCATCCACGCTGGCGCAGAGCAGTGACTAGGATATCGCTGCTGATCCTAACGTTCTCCTCGCTGGGGTTGTTTTGGTGTAATCGAGTTGTAAGTTTCGCTCCTGCGCAGGGCGAATCGAAATTTCCAATCATCGCGATGAGCTGTTTCGTAGGTAGCATGACTGCGCTGATTGGAGCGGCCGTCGCACCGAATTGGCCGACGAGAGTCATCTTCTCGTTGGCAACGTTAGTCTGCATGACGCAGTGGATGACTTTCGTGTTTCTGACTTTGAATTTCGTCTAGGAACTCAACGTCTCCTGATGCCGTCCCTTGAAAGGGACTCGATCTTGCTCCTTCGTTTTCCCGCCACTGACGTGGCGGGCTATTCCATTTCGTCCGCTACGCGGACTGTGGCGATGAGAGTGAAACAACTTCGCCTGAGGCGGAGGTCTGCGAGTTCACAGCTGGCACGATTTAGATCCGCGCACTATTGACCTTCAGCCTTGCAGGCTCCGCTTCGTTTTGCGGTGGTATGAGCAACCGATGCCTGGCCTCCGTGGTAGTTCGTCATGTCGCCTTCAAAGTGGTCGCCATGATAGACAACGTGGATGGTTGTGGTCATTCCGTTGCACGTCATCGTGTAATTGATGGTATCGCCGGCAAGATCGAAGGCACTGATCTTGCATGTCTTGACCGAGTTCTCCAGGTAAGAGCGAACCTCCTGAGCATTTCCGTTGGTACCCTTCGCAATCTCGGGAGTGGTGCAATAACTGGACGTCGTCGTCTTGCCCGCACGCGTTGATGTGACTTCATACTGTCCGGCCACGATACGATCACCTGCGAACGCGGTGGTAGCAGCGCACGCGATGAAGACGAACAGGGAGAACGCCAGAGGGAAGCGACGAGTGGGGATGGTTACGAAATGTGAATTCATAATTTGCATTCTCCTGATCAAAACCGTTTCAGCAGATTCCCGATGGTCTCAAATCTTTTTAAACAACGCGTTGCCTGGCAAGGTGACTCATTCGCAGGCGCCGGTGCGCTTGGCGGCCATGGTGGCTTTGATTGCATCGTCACCGGTTCCAGTGGTGATAAAGCCATCGAAAGAATCGCCGTGAAAAACGAGTTCCGCGTGAACGGTTTCACCATTCGGGCAGGTAACGTTCCAAGTGCCCTTGTTGCCGACATACTTCAAATCTTTCACGGTGCACTGCTCGGCATCGGGCGTAGTGACGGTCGTGGTCATCAAAGCCGCGCTTTTGGCGTTGATGCCGGCAACGTCTTCGGACGTATAGCAGTGCGTATGGCGGTCCTGTCCATGCATCTGCGGGTTATTCGGAATTTGCACGGTGGACACGATCTCCCACATGCCGGGGTGGAGGAGATCCTCGGTAGGCGCGGCGGCCACCGTAGGTGCGAGCACCATGGCAGTGATGGAAACGAACGTACCGATCGTGGCCAGGACGGTGTTCATCGAATTTTTGAACGGGAAAATCACGCTTCCCTCGCTATCGTTTCGCTAGATCTGCGCCAGGATTTTTTGGGTCAGAGTCTTCAGTGCATCATCGGAGTGTGCTTTGCCGAAGTACGAGACGATGATGTTGATATTTCTTGAGCCTTTGTAGGCCATCAGGACCTGTTGCCTCGCGATCATGCCAGCCAGTGGACTTGAATCGAGATCCGCAGGAGACTTGTTCACCGCCAGAAAGCCACCATCTCCGAAACCGCTGAGCTCCTGATAGTTGTAAACGGAAAAATTCGAATAGATAGTCTTGCTGATGGCTTGCCCGTTGCGTGCTTCGTTGTCGTCCTCATTGTTCTGGATCTCCACGCCAAAGCCATTCGCAGCATGAGTTGCCTCGGTGGCGGAGTAATGGCAGTGGGAACTGTGCGCGTCATCGGATTGATGTTCATTCTGGGTGCTGGGCTCGCCTAACACGGCATCCGCGTCTTCCTGACTAATCAGTGAACAGGCATCAATTCTTTTTCCGGACTTCGACTTTGACGATGCTCCGCCGGAAAATAAACCGCCGCCGCTTTTAGCTTCGCTGCCGCTGGGCAGCGTGATTCCGTGCTCCGCAGCGGTCGTGACCACTTTGTTTTTCACCCAGTACGCGCCATAAGCGAGAGCGGCGATCGCACCCACGAAGAGCACTCCCAGGACAATCAAAATCTTCACCCACGGCGTACCAGTTTTCGCGGTCATTTGCGGTTGCGCTGCCACCGACGGAGTGGAAGGCGGCAGACCGGTGGGTATTTGGGGCGTAGTGGTGAGCGCGGGGGATTGGCCCATTTTTGCGCCGCACGCGGTACAGAAGGCAGCCGCCGAATTTGAAGAGGTTCCACAGCTTGTACAAAACGCCATCGTTTCTCCTGTTGCTCCTGTGGCTGGTGACTAGCCGCAGTTCATCCCCTCGGGGACGACTTGAATTTTCTGATCCTCAATGAGGTTGAGTTCCTGGGTTCCGGTTGCAGTCTGGCCGAGCATGTTCGCATCAAAACCGACATTCGCATGAACGTCGAGCGTGGTCTTTTTACAAGGCAGTGGAACGAGGGGACCGGAGTCGATATGGGCTGCGACCATCACCATCTCGACATGGGCAGCGGCTTCACTCTTGAGGGTCTTCTCGGTCAAGTCGGCAACCTTGGCGCCGAGTTCGGTCTTGCTCAGTAGTTCCGAGACTTTATTCTTAATGGAGGACGGAATTTTTTCTTCCAACTTGTCGAATCCGGTTGCCTTCGCAAGACCCAGGGTAAGCTCGACGCGCGGCATGGCGAATCCGACGAGGTAAGCAAACGGAGCGACGGAGATAGATCCGGAATCAACGATCTCGTTGTTGCTGCTGACATTGCCTTCGGGAGTGATCGCGGCTCCACTGAAATCGAAGCCCTGGCCGCCGTTGAATTTCACTTTGAAGTGGCCACTGGCGGCTTCGTTCTTAGCAGAGAGTCCGGGGCCGATGATCACGACGGAGCTGACGTCCATGACGAAGGGAATGCCGCCGATGATTACGGGCGCCTCGAACATGGGAGGCAGTTTCTTTTCGATTCGCTTCAGCATGCCGTCACCTTTCTTGGTGGCGACAAAGGCGAGGTTCACTTCACCCTGGAGATTTTTTGCGACATATTTGAAATTCTCCATGACGCCGTTGCTGACCTGCATGTCAGCAGCGAGGTTGAAGTTCTGGATGGTGCCCTTACCGTTCACGTCGACATCGAGGCCTTCGAGAGAGCCTTTGACATCGAGATCCAGGTCTAATTTTCCGGGGCTGGGATTGGCTTTCGCAGTGTATTTCCAGTCCCCAACCGTACCGCTAGTTTCCGGGGCCGCAGCTTCCACCACCCAGTTGCCGTGATCGAAGAACCTGGGAAGGGCGTCTTGCAAGGTGGCGGATTTGCCGTCGAAGTGCACGGGAAGATCCCAAGCGATATGGCCGTCCTTGATGGCATCGGTCAGCGTGGCTGGGGCGGTCGCGACGACAAGGAATTCGCCATTGTCTTCTACCGCGACCACCTTCTTCAGAGCCAGGCCTTGTAGCAGCATCACGCTGCCGGCTTCGAGCTTCTTGATCTGCTCGTTGTCTTTGTCGAAGACGAAGAGTTGGCCATCGGCGCTCACGCCGCGAAATGTCTTCTCGGTGGTCGCGGCGTCGACGACCACGGTGTTATCGGTGTAGGTGACTTGAAAGACTGTTCCCGGCGCGGTCGTGAGATCGGCAGCGTTGCCGATGCCCGACGTGCCACCCGCAGACGATCGCGCAGAAGAAGTTGGGGGAGCAGATTTTCGGCAGCTTGAACTCGTGCAGGTGATGGCAAGCAGAACGAGACACAGGAGTGATCCCGAAAGAAGCGAGTTAGGGGCGGTACATGAGATCCGAGGAAACAGTTGGGGCGAGGGCACGAGCTCTCCGTCACACATTTCCGATCGAACATCGGAGACTAAGAGAGGAGTGCTTCAGAAGACTGACTTAGCTCAGCAGGTCTGACAGAGTGGAAGAAGAGATCGCTCGCAAGGAACGTAGCCCTGTTCCGGGAAATTGTCAAAGTATGTAAAAGACGCGAAAAGGGGAAAATGAAGAACGCGGCTCGCAGGCCGCGTCGTGAAACCTTGGAAAACTTAGTTGCTGGAGGACCCGCCGGGTTGCGGTTTGTCGGCGCCGACTTCGTGCGGGCTGACCGCCGCGGTGTCGGGATTGAGCAAGCCTTCACGGCTCGGTCCGAGACCAAGTTTGATCAGGGCGCGAGAGTCGGGGACGACCTTGGACTGCCATCCGTGATCGGCTTGATATTTGGTCAGGGCGTTGCGGGTCTGATCGTCCCAGGCGCCGCTGGGCTCGCCGTTCAAATAATGTTCGCGAATCAGAGCGGTCTGAATTTCACGGGTGCGTTCGCTGCTGGGGGCAGCCTGTCCGCGAACGCGTGACTTCTTTGCGACTGACGATTTTCCGTGAGTGCCATGGGCGGAAGACTTTCGCGCATGCGCGGTGGTGGAGTGAACTACCGGCTTCTTCGCGGTGCTCGGCTTTGCATCTGAGATCGTGGCGGCATTGGCCGCGCCGAAGCAGAGCTGTAAGCCCACCACAATTGCTGCTATCCGAATTGGATTGGCACTACGCAATAAAAACCTCGAGCCATTCCCGATGCTAACAGCGCAATCGGAGTGGGCATTGTAAATGACCTCACGGGCGGAAGCGAATCGCCACCGGCTCCAGCTCAACAGCCTGGGACCGAATGCGGAAAGTAACGCCCCGGAATCATCTCAAGTGAGATGCCGGATGACGAGGGGAAAGATTGCTGCTGAAGGTTACTTAGGTCCGGCGGCGTTCGCGGTTTGCGAGTTAAAACAAGTTTTATCAACGGCTTACCATGAACGGCGAGGAGATACCAGGGATAGAGCGGAGGAGCCGAAGGCAAACCGCACGATGTTTCGCTTCGCTCAACATGACAAGTCTTTGGGGTTCAATCTTGAGATTGATATGTGCGGTGCCGAACGACGAACTAACGAAAAACGGCTCGCAGCGGAGGGTCCGTGCGAGCCGTGGATGGATTACTGCTTTTCGTTTACGGCAGAGTTCCTGCCATGAAGATGGTTCCGGTATCGCGACCTCGCGGACGGACCAGGAAGACGACATCCTGACCGCTCTTGAGAGCAGATGTCACCTTGCGGAAATCATCTTCGTTATTGACCGGCTGCTTATTGATCTCGAGGATCACGTCGCCGCGGCCGAGACCGATGGTGTCACCGAAGCCGTCCTGCTTCGCGTCGGAGACAATCACGCCCTTGGTGTTCGGCAGTTTGAGCTGCGAAGCAATTTCCGGCGTGATGTTCTTGACGGCGATGCCAAGCTTGGATTCCGCCGGCTTGGCGTTCTCGCCTTCGCCCGGCTGTTCGCCTCCGCCTAAGCGTGCGGCGTAAAGTTTGGCACGATCGGAGATGGTCACGGTGGCGGTTTCCTGCTTGCCGTTTCGCATGTAACCGATCTTGGCGGTGGATCCGGGCTTGCGGGCCGAGATATCGGCGACGAGTTCATCGCCGGTCTTCACCGGTTTGCCGTCCACGGAAACGATGGTGTCGCCGGTTTTGATGCCAGCCTTTTCAGCCGGACCACCAGGGGTGACATTGGCGACGGTTACGCCGGTGGTCACGCCGTAGACGCGCGCGACTGCCGGGTTCGGTACCGCATTAAATTCCACGCCGATGGAGCCGCGATAGACCTTGTGTTCCGGTCCGATCAGCTGGTTGTAGACCTGAATCACGGTATTCGACGGGAGAGCGAAGCCAACACCCTGGTAGCCACCGCCGGTGGTGAAGATCGCGGTATTGATGCCGATGATGTCACCCGCCATATCGACGAGCGCACCGCCGGAGTTGCCGGGGTTGATGGCTGCGTCCGTCTGAATGAACTGCTGGAACTGGCGCTGGGGAACGATGTTGCGTCCTTTGGCGGAAACGATGCCAGCGGTCACGGTGGAGTTCAGGCCGAAGGGACTGCCCATGGCAAGAACCCAGTCGCCCACTTGCACGCCATCGGAGTTGCCGAGCTTGGCAAACGGGAGGTCGTGCTTGATGTTGATCTTGATGACGGCGAGATCGGTTTCTTTATCAACGCCGATCACGGTCGCATCGTAGCTGACAGTCTCGGGATCGCCCATAAGGTTGACCTTGATCTTGTCGGCTTTATCGACGACGTGATCGTTGGTCACGATGTAGCCCTTGGGATCGACGATGACGCCGGATCCGAGCGCGCGCTGCCGCATATCCTGCTGCGGCATGCCGCCCTGACCGCCCTGACCACCTTGCCCGCCAAAGAAGCGGTCAAAGAAATCCTGGAAGGGACTCTCGCCCTGGCCTTGTCCGCCCTGACCCTGATCGTCCTGATCCTGGTCCTGGTTATCTTCGTCGTCAGGAGTTTGCGGCTGGCCGCGGCGCCCGTGGACGGAAGGATGCTTGAGCGTCGACTCGGTGTTGATGTTGACTACCGTCGGCTCAATCTGTTTCGCAATCTGCGAGAACTGGTTCGAAAGCTGTTTGGGTTCGGGAATCTGCAGCGGCGTAGCGTCACTACTGGCGGCGGTTTTTTCCTTACCCTTCGCCGTGGACGAAACCACGGTGCCAATCAAGATCCCAAGCGTAAGAGTAGCCAGGATCACTAAAACCGAAGCGAAGCGATTCGCTTTCAGGCGTTGCCAGGAACCGCTGGCGGGCGGTGTCATAGGTCTTCCTCCGGCAAAAAATGCCAACTGAAAATTATACTCATAGCGCTATCCATAGCCCGTGCACGAGCTCGAAATCCAAAAGTATTTGCGAGAAGCGAGAGAATGTGGGCAACACGGGCGATTTCACTACCTCTATAGACGCACTTCGTAGCAATTTGGTCACCGAATGTTGGTGACCCGTTATGGGCAAAACAAACCTTTACGTTAGGAGACGCGAATCTCTTCTCCGGGATGATCCTCGCTTCCCAGTAACTCTGACAGTACCACGCCGGAGAGAATCAAACCTGCCCCGAGGGAGGAACGCACTCCCAGCCTCTCATGAAGCACGATGAACGATGTTGCCCAAGCAAATACCGGTTCCATGAGAAAAATGAGAGCGGTATGGGTGGGGGGCGTGAATTGCTGCGCCCAGGCTTGCACGGTGAAAGCCGCTGCCGTACCCAGCAAACCGGTGATCAGGATGCCCCAGACGACCGTGGGAGACCAGGTAATGTGAGCACGCTCGGCAACTGGAACGGTGACAAACATCAGCACGGCGGAAACTGCGACTTGGAGAAACGCGATCGGTTCAAATCCGTAACGCTTACTGGCCTGTCCCACCAACACAATCTGAAAGGCGAAACAAATCGCACAGCCGATGGTGAGAAGGTCTCCTAGGTTGATGCCGTTGAGGGCGAAAAAGCCGCCATCCCCGCTGGGCACCGTGAGGAAAAATAATCCGGCACAGGCCACGATGACGCCGACGATGGTCCAGGGATGGATGTGTTTGCGCCAACCGAAGCGAAGAACGAGCGGCACGAGGACCACGGACATGCCAGTGAGGAACGCAGATTTCGAGGGCGTGGTGAGCCGCAGGCCAGAAGTCTGAAATTCGTACCCGGCGTACATCATGAGCCCGGTGAGTGCGCCGGCAAAGAACGAGCCGCGATTCATCTGGCGGATATTTTTCCAGTAGATCAACCCCAGGACCGCGGCAGCCAACGTCATGCGGATGGCGTTGAAGAGCAGAGGGGTGACGTCGTTCAGCGCGTTCTTAATGAGGACGAACGTCGATCCCCAGACGAACGTCACGACGATCAACAGCAGATGGGCTTTGAGGGAGCGGGACAAGATTGCGTCTTACCTCATTTCCCTTCTTTGACCTCGTAAACGGTTTTCCCTCCAACCACGGTGCGTAGAACGTGGGTGCCGAGAATGTCGTGGGGGCGAATGTCGGTGATGTCGCGATCGAGGACGACGAAGTCCGCGATCATTCCGGGAGCGATGTGTCCCTTGGAATTTTCTTCGAACTGGGCGTAGGCGCTGCCTTCGGTGTAGGCGGTGATGGCTTCGTCGATGGTCAGGCGGCCGGTTCGAAAATAGTCCCGAGTGCCGTCTTCATTCTGGCGCGTGACCGCCGCGTAAAGTCCGCGGAAGGGCGTGAGTGGCTCGACGGGGTAATCGGTGCCGAAGGCGAGGGCAACGCCGGCATCGAGGAAATCGCGCCATGCATAGGCATAGCGAGCGCGCTCGGTGCCCAGACGATCGAGCGCCCAGTTCATGTCGGTGAGCAGGTGATTGGGCTGCATCGAGGCGATTACGCCTAGTTCTTTGTAGCGTTGAAACTGGTCAGACGAGAGCACCTGCGAATGCTCGATGCGCAAACGCAGGTCGTGGACGTCGTGACCTCCGGCGTTGTGATCGTGGGCATAACGTTCGGCTTCGGCAAAGGCATCGAGCGCCATCTGCACGCCTTCATCGCCGATGGCGTGGAAACCCATCTGGAAGCCGGCGGCTACGCGCTCATCCGCCAATTTGTTGAGGGTTTCCTGATCGAACTGGGGAAGACCCTTGTTGTTGGGATCGTCGTTGTAGGGATGCTGCAAGGCGGCGGTCCGCGAACCGAGCGAGCCGTCCATGAAACCCTTGAGCATGGTGGTGTGCAGCGTGGGATCACTGGCAGGATGGTGGGCGCGATGTTCGTTGAGCACGTTCACAGGTGCGCGAAATGGCAGCCACTCGGCAATGCGCGTGGTTAGCTTGCCTTCGGATTCCAGCTCTTCGTAGACGAGAAAATCTTCCCATGCGGAGTTGTCTTGTACGGACGTGAGTCCCCACTTGGCCGCGTCGGCGAGGGCGAGTTCGATTCCCTTCCGGCGCTGCGAGGGAGTGGGAGGTGGAATCACCTTGGCGATTAGCTCGTTCGCACTTTCACGAACAATGCCGGTGAGTTCACCCTGGGGATCGTGATCGATCGCTCCGCCTTCCGGCGGCGTGGTGTTTTTATCCACGTGCGATGCGGCAAGAGCGGCGGAGTTAGCGATGGAGATATGGCCATCCACACGGCTGAAGAATGCGGGATGGCCCGCAGTCACGGCGTCGAGATCCTGACGGGTGGGGAGCGTCTGAACGGCCCAGAGAGTGTGATCCCAACCGCCACCTTGAATCCATTCGCCGGGCGCGGCGGTCTTTACACGGTCGGCGATGCGCTGCTTCATCTCTTCGACAGACTTGGTGCCGACGAGGTTGACGTTGAGCATCTCGCGGCCACCTTCGCCGAGATGCAAATGAGCGTCATTGAATCCTGGCAGCACGAACTTGCCGTGAAGATCGATGGTGATCGTCTTCTTCCCTTTGTACTTTTGAATTTCTTCATTGCTGCCTACGGCGAGGAACTTGCCGTCTTTCACGGCGAAGGCCTGAAAGCGATGCGAGGCTTCTGCCGCAGCGTCGGCGGGCTCTGCCTGTGGGAGTTGACCAGCGTTTTTTTCTTCCGATGACGGGCGATATTTCGCTGCGGAAACGTAGACGCTGCCGTTGACATAGATCGCGTCCGCATTCTGCATGGCAGTGGATTTCTTATCTTTGCCGGCAGCCATGAGTGTCGTAGCGCCAAGAAGCACAACCAGGATTGCTCGTTTCATGAGGATCTTCCATGGTGAAAACGCGCTCTAGCTTTCAATGCCGGTAAGCGCGAGGGTCAACAGCAGCAGCCGTTTGAGGCCGAGTTCGCGGCCGTAAGGATCGAACCACTCGTGAATGGTATGCGCGCCGGCCCCGGTGCCGCCAGCACCGAGTGCAATCGCTTCGCGTCCTTGGGCAAGCGGGATGTTGGCGTCGGTGGAAGCGCGCTGCAATCGCGAGGTGATACCGAAATGAACATCCACGGCACGGGTCATTGCCAGTAATGCGGAATCGCCACGCAACTCGGCTGCGGGACGATCGCCGATTGCCTTGACCTCGATATCAATGTCAGAAGTTTTGGCGTCTTCGGCGGCGCGCCGCAGCGCCTCTTCGAGCCGTTCGATCTCGGAGACCGCGATGGAGCGGACATCGACGCGCATGCTGGCGCGCTCAGGGATGGAGTTTACGGACGTACCGCCCTCGATGATGCCGATGTTCATGGTGGTTTTGGGACGGTTGTGAAGATCGACGGTGTTGAAGGTGTTGATGATCCTGGCGAGGACGACGATCGGGTTCGGCACTCCGTAGTCACTCCAGGAGTGCCCGCCAGGGCCAGTGACAGTGACTTCGAAGCGGCGGCTGCCGAGGCCTTCCGCAATGATCGAATCCGTTCCGGCGCCATCGATCATCACGGAGAAATCGATGACGTCCTTCCAGCGCGTCTCGTTGAAGATGTGACGGATGCCACGCAGATTGCCTTCGCCTTCTTCTCCCACATTGCCAATGAAGACGATCGGCGAGGAAGGTTGGATCCGGATCTCACGGATGGCGCCGGCGATGGCTAACAGGGCGACGACGCCCGCGGCATTGTCGGAGATGCTGGGACCGTAGAGGCGTTCACGTTCCCGGCGAATGTCGAGGAGCGTACCTTCAGGGAAGACGGTGTCGATGTGGGCACTGATCGACACGTAGCCATCTTCAGTATCCTCTCCCGGGATTACTCCGAGAACGTTGCCGACCGCATCAATGTGCACGTCCTTGAGGCCGAGTTCGCGGAAGCGATACTGCACCCAGTCCGCGCGGGCAGCTTCGCCAAAGGGGGGAGCGGGGATGCGCGCCAGCTCCATCTGTCGTTCCTGGAGCTGGATTTCTTTGCGACGCAGCCATGCGAAGGCTTCGTGTATGGCAGGCATCTCAGCCAACCGCACAACGCGTTGCTGGGCGGTACGAGCCCATTGCGTTTCGCTGAGCCGGCCTCGCTTCGCCAAAGTCTTGACCCGGAGTGGTTCTACGCCCGACATGAGCCTTCGATACTACAACACCTCGGATGACCACTGGGCCATGTGCCAAGGTAACCCCATGAGAAACCTAAGTACGCAACTACCTACGCGCCAGGCTCGTCTAATCTTTACAAAGGACGTCCCCCTATGAAACTCGAAACTAAGTTCCCCATAGTGAATAGCGAAAAACAAAACCAAATTCAAGCCGACGCTCTGGACTGGATCACAGAGTACGTGGAAATGGCGGACCGAATCATCGGCTTGTACATGCCCAACTTCAAACCCGCCCGGGCTAAATCTTTGGCCGCGTAAGGATCCCAGCGGAGCGCAGAGCGCCCTTGATTCTGGCAACCGCCGTATTGCCGAACATCGCGTCGGCGAAGCCATGAATCTGTTCGCGGAAGCTTCCTTTGTAGCCGTACCACCAGGGCTTTTTCATCATCACCCGGTCTACATCGAGATAGCGGACGCGCACCATCTCTCGCATTCCAGGCAGACCGTGGGTACGCCCGACGCCGCTTGCCTTGAAGCCCCCATGAGGAGCTTCGCAGATTCCGAAGCCGGCAATGGCATCGTTCACCATTACGGTACCGGCTTCGATACGTTGGGCAATCGCTTTCCCGTGCCGGAGATTGCGGGTCCACACACTGGCTGCGAGACCGAACTCGGAATCGTTGGCGAGGGCGATCGCTTGCTCATCGGTGTCGAACGGAATAATAGGAAGCAAGGGACCAAAAGTTTCTTCGTTCAGCAGCTTCATGTCGTGGGTGATATTGGTGAGCACGGTGGGCGCGTAGAAGTTCGGACCGAGCTGCTCGAGACGTCGACCCCCAGTGACGATCCTTGCGCCCTTGGAGATGGCATCAGCGACGTGATCTTCAACAATCTTTAGTTGCCGGGCATCGATCATGGGGCCCATATCGGTGCCCCGGTCCAATCCATCTCCGACGGTAAGCAGTTGCGATTTCTGAGCGCATAGCTCCACGAAGCGGTTGAAGACCGCGCGCTGGACGTAACAACGCTCGACAGATAAACAGGTCTGGCCGGCATTCATGAAAGCGCCCCAGACGGCACCGCTGCTGGCAACGTCGAGGTCGGCATCGTCGAGCACGATGAAGGGATCTTTGCCGCCTAGTTCGAGTACACATGGCAAAAACTTCTGGGCGGCAGCGACGCCGACACGGCGCCCCGTAGCGACGCTGCCGGTGAAGATGATCTTGTCGATGGGCGCGTCGATCAACGCGGCGCCCACGGCGCCTTCGCCGAGTACAACCTGCATCACGTCTCTGGGAACACCCGATTCGTGCAATAGAGACTGGAGCTTCAGCGCGCAAGCGGGAGTGAGCTCAGATGGCTTCAGGACAACGGCGTTCCCCAGCACCAGGGCGGAAAGGGTTTCGGTCGCCGGAATCGAGAAGGGATAATTCCACGGCGAGATAATGCCGATGACGCCATGCGGTTCATACACCAGTTTGCCGCGCTTGGTCTTCATCGCGAGGTTGGAATGCGGCACGGACTCCGAGCGCAGCACCTCAACGGCGTGACGCGCGGAGAATTCCGCGGCGTCCTGCACGACGAGTATTTCAGCGGCGATGGCTTCCGGAACAGGTTTTCCGGCTTCACGGGTGATCAGTTCGGCGACTTCAAGCGTGCGTTGGTTCAGCAGCTTGCGGAAACGGCGAATGATCTCCATGCGCTTGTGCACATTGAGCGCCGCCCATGAGGGTTGCGCGCGACGGGCGACTTCTACCGCTTCACGGACGTCCTCGGCTGCCATGCACCGATACGTGCCTACCGTCTCACCGGTCGCCGGGTTGACGCTGACCAATGCAGGAGCGGCTAATTTGCTGTCGGTTGCCATATTCACTTCCGTCAATATTCCACGTTCACAAGATAGAGCCCACTGGCTGGTGCTGTCGGTCCGGCCGCGCTGCGTGACTTTTGCTCCAAGATAGTCGTGAGGGAGTTCGCCGGACGCTCCCACTTTCCTATTTCCACGAGAGTACCAACGAGGTTTCTGACCATGTGGTGCAAAAAGCCGTTGCCGCGTACTTCGTAGATCAATTCTTCGCCATCACGGCGCCAGGTCGAAGCACAAATCGTGCGCACGTTCGAAATCTCGTCATCGTCGGTGGCTTCCCGAAGACGGGTGGCGCGGTCTGGGTCGGAAGCCGCAAACGAAGTGAAGTCGTGTTCGCCGATTGCCAACTCTGCTGCCTTGTTCATGAGCGTTTCGTTGAGAGGCCAGTGATAATGCCATACATGATGCGCCAGGAAGGGTGAACAAATCGCGCCACGGTAGATGCGATAGCGGTAAGTCTTCCCTTTTGCGGAATGACGCGCGTGGAAGTCAGGCGGCACTTCTTCGATCTGCAGAACGCGAACGGTCGCAGGGAGTTTGTCGTTCAATGCGGTCAGCAGTCCCGTGGTGGGAATTGGTGATTGAAGGATGCAGTTGGCGACCTGTGCCAGGGCGTGCACCCCTGCGTCGGTTCGGCCTGATCCTTGCGGCAGCACCGTCTCGCCGGTAATGCGGGCGATGGCGTCTCCGAGTGTCCCCTGGATGGTCGGCTTTCCCGGCTGTATCTGCCAGCCATGGAATTCATGGCCGTCATACGCGAGTGTGATCTTCAAGTTTCGCGACATAGCGAGGCGTTGCGAATTAACTCCAATTGAGGGTAACGGCAACCCCGTTCGTATAGTATTAAAATTTGCTTTCCAGCAACTTTGATCCCGGTTGGCAGGGGCGGTCGCGGTTGGTCCCCGCAACTATTATTGAACCTTGGCTAAGCCACTCTCGTATCTAAGAGCGGAACGCCAGAACTGCACTTGTAAGCCTTCATTACTTGGAGAAATGCGAATGTCCGTTTCGCGCTCAGTCGTCCATACTGCGAGAAGTCTGGTTTTTACCCTGCTGTTCGGGGTCGTGTCACCGCTTGGCTTTGGCCAGAGTGCTCAGCAGGGAAACCTGCCGGATACCCCGAAGCCTGCATCGTCCGCAGCCCCCGTGAACGGTGGCGTGATGAACCAGGACTACGGCAGCCCGAAGTCGCACCTATGGAATCCTATCGCGCCTTACGCAAAGCGCGACGTGCCCCCGCCGAACTTTGCCAATACCTCGCGAGTCGATCAGATCATGCGCGACGGCAAGATTTATCTGTCAATGAACGATGCCATTGCGCTCGCGCTCGAGAATAACCTCGATATCGCCATCGCGCGCTATAACCTGCCGATTGCCGACACCGATATCCTGCTCTCCAAGGCAGGCTCGGCAACCCGTGGCGTCAACTCCGGCGTGGTGCAGAATACGCCGGGTGGCGGCGGCGCCGGATCGATCGGATCCGCGTCAAACGCATCGGGTGCCGGTGGCACCACCAGCGGTTCCGGTGGCGCGGGTAGCGGTACCGGCGGCCTCGTCACCAGCACTGCGGGCGTTGGTTCGCCGATCGGCTCGTATGATCCGATCATTAGCGGCACCAGCCAGGTGGAACGAGCGATCACGTTATCACCGACGGCGTTTTTCTATGGCGTTCCCTTCTTCCAATCGAACACCACCACAGCGAATTTCGCCTACAACCAGGCCTGGCATACCGGCACCACCGCGAACCTATCGTTCAACAACAATCGCACCACGACGAATCTCGGCGCATACAGTCCGCAGATTGACAGTAACTTCCGCTTGACCTTGTCGCAGCATTTACTGCAGGGCTGGGGATTCCTGCCCAACGAGCGCTTTATCCGCATCGCAAAGAACGACCGCAAGATCACCGATAGCGCCTTCCGACAGCAAGTGCGTGAAACGGTTTCGCAGATCCAGAACATTTACTGGGACCTCGTCGCCGCTTACGAAGACGTGAAGGTGAAGCAGCGCGCCCAGGAATTTGCGCAGCGCACGTTCTCCGACAATCAGAAGCAGGTACAGATCGGCACCCTTGCTCCGATCGAAGTGGTGCACGCACAGAGCCAGGTTTCGACTGCGCAACAGGACCTGATCGTTTCGCAAACCAACCTGCAACTCGAGCAGCTATTGATGAAGAACGCCATCACTCGCAACCTTGGCGATCCTATCCTCGCCGCCGCTGAAGTGATCCCGACCGACACGATGAGGGTTGACGACACGGATCAACTCCCGGCTGTCGATCAACTCATCAAGACCGCGCAAGACAGCAGCCCCGAGATCGAACAGGCGAAGCTCGATCTCACGAACCGCGACATTACGAATCGTTCCGCGAAGAACGCGCTTCTACCAACCCTTGACGCTTACGCCTTCTATGGTGCGTCTGCACTCAAGGGAGTTCCGGTCACTCAGTTCTTCCCTTGCACCGGTGGAAACGTCGGCGTGCCGCCGTTCTGTCCGCCTTCGGTCACTGGGTACGACAATGCACTCGGCAACCTCGTCAACAGCAGCGCACCCGACAAGGGCGCCGGTATTCAGCTGACGATTCCTATCCGCAACCGCGCTGCGCAAGCCAACCAGGTACGTTCCGAACTGGAATATCGCCAGGCGCAGATGCGCTTGCAGCAGCTCTATAACACGGTGAATATCCAAGTGCGTAATGCGGCGTTCGCAGTGCAGCAAGACGTGGCTCGGGTGAAGGCTGCGCAGGCGACGCGCGAGTACGCGCTGCAGAGCCTGGAAGCCGAACAGAAGAAGTATGCGCTCGGCGCTTCGACCAGCACCCTGGTGCTGCAAAACCAGAGCGCTTTCGAAACCGCGGAGAACACCCTGGTCGCCGCGCTCACTGCCTATGAAAAGCACAAGGTGGAACTGGATCGCGTCACCTCGATGTCGCTCGAGAAGAACCACATCGATCTTGGTGACAGCGTCAAAGGCGTCGTCAATAGCACGCCGCAAGTTCCAGGGGTGATCAAGATGTCGCAGGACATCAACAATCCTGCGAACGAACCGGTGCACCGAGCGCCGCAAACGCAAGCGACGCCCGACCAACAGCAGCCTGAGACGCAGCCGCAGGCACAACCTCAACAACCTCAGTTCTAAAACACTCGCAGTTCATAGAATCCCGGCTTCGGCCGGGATTTTTTATTTTGGCGAGGATGATATATTCGGCCCGTGCAGCTCTCCGTCGTCATCATCACGAAGAACGAAGCAACGAACATCGCGCGCACGCTGGCGAGTGTGACTGAATTGGCGGACGAAATTATCGTCGTCGATTCGGGATCCACCGATCGCACGCTGGAGATCGCGCGGACGTTTGGACCGAGGGTGAAGATCTTCGAAGAAGAATGGAGAGGCTTCGCNNGCTAAGGAGCCGTACACAATTCCGCGGAAGAATTTCTTCCTGGGGAGATGGATACGGCACGGTGGTTTTTATCCGGACCGCAAGCTGCGACTGGTTCCGAAGAAGATCGCACGCTTCGAAGATCGTGCGGTTCACGAAGACATGAAGGTGGATGGGCCAGTCGAGACGCTCGAAAGCCCCATTCTTCACCATGCCTATCCCACGCTCTCCAGCTACATCGAGCACATGAACCGATACTCATCGCTCGGAGCGGAGATGGCGGTTGCGAATGACAAACGCGGATTCAGCTTCTTCAACATCGTGGTCCGTCCGTGGGCGACGTTTTTCTACAACTACGTTCTGCGACTGGGATTTCTGGAAGGGCGCGAAGGGCTGCTGCTGCATCTCTATCACGCGGTTTATGTGAGTTGGAAGTACGCGAAGATCTGGGAGATTTCGCGGAACGCGAAAGCGCGCTAGAGAGTCTGGGCGGCGACAGCTTTGTCTTCCGCGTGCTTGAACTCGGATTCCGACGGGTGAGGCAATTCCGCGACCGTCGGCAATGCAAGTCCTATCTGTTCAACAGTGTCTTTCAATGGGGATGGAGCGACACCGAATCGCTCGATGACTTCGAGATAGGCATCGGCGATTTCAACCGGGTTCACAGGCTCGCCACGCAGGCGTTTCGCTCCGAACTCGTATTCCAGTTCCATGAGGCGTGCTGCTGTAGCTGGACTCTCTGGCAGGGTCGCTTTCTGCGGCCGTTCGCGCAGGCATGCATCGAGCAGCTCAAACACGGGAACATTCCCGCGATAGACATTGGGATGCAGCGGAGATTGCTCGTAGCCTGGATCGTCGCGGTTCACATACGTAATTCCGGTGCCATCTCCGAAGAGGGTGACAAGATCGAGCACGATTCCGGAATCCTCACGTTCGTACACGACAGCACGGATATCGTAAGCCTCATTGACCAGCAGGTGAAGATTGGTATCCATGTTGGAGGCGTAGTACATGCCGGCTTCGACGAATCCCTGATCGCGGAGCTCTTCGACGAACTGAAGGTGTTTCGCTTCTTTTCCCCAACGAAGCTCGGGCACCGGCTTTAACTCGATGGTCTTCGGCATCTGGCCGGCCAGTTCTTGGATGACGGACTGCCATGCACCCGGAGTCACGGTCTTCATCACAAAACGCATGGCGCGACCGACTAGCGAGAAGCTGCGCTCTTCCAGTCCGGGACCCGGTTCAGAGGGAACGGATTCCGCTGCCATTGGAGTCGCGATCGTGGGCGCAAGTTCCGTGTCTGGAGACACTTGCGGATCCGTAATGACCGGGTCCGCGGCGGCGCCTGTGATTCCGGTGATGAGTCCCATGAAACGCGATTCTACCGAGCTTCTCTGCTCGA
This sequence comes from Acidobacteriaceae bacterium, assembly GCA_003151155.1. Taxonomy (GTDB): domain Bacteria; phylum Acidobacteriota; class Terriglobia; order Terriglobales; family Acidobacteriaceae; genus Korobacter. Next base: position 5,961 of record PLWX01000267.1, on the reverse strand, counting down.
TGGAATCAAATTCACGGCGGTGGGTAGTAACGTTGGTCCCTGCTCAGGCGTACACCTGAGACGGCATGGACCTGCGTATCGCCAGATTATTCGTTGCGCAGTGCGACGATGGGATCGACCATTGAAGCGCGACGCGCGGGCAGATAGCAGGCCAGGAGCGCCACCACACTCAAAAGCAGGGTGACCGCCACAAAGGTGAGCGGGTCTGTGGCACGGATGCCATACAACAAGCTGGACATCAGCCGGGTGAGCGCCAAGGCAACGATAATGCCTGCGCCAACGCCGATGACAAGCAATTTGCCGCCGCTCCCCAGAACAATGCGCAGGATATCCATGCGCTCTGCGCCGAGCGCCATGCGGACACCGATCTCGCGGGTGCGCTCGCTGACCACGTAGGAGATGACGCCGTAAATGCCGATGCTTGCCAACAGGAGCGCGAGAGCCGCGAAGAGGCTTAGCAGGATCATGGAGAAGCGCTGCGAGGCCAGAGAGTCGGCAACCATTTGATTCATCGACTCCGCCCCGAAGACGACCTGTTCGGCGTTCATCTGCTGACTGGCATGCCGGATCGCGTTGAAGATCTGGGGATCACGACCGTCGGAATGAATCACCATGCTCGAACCAGAGGCATAGAGAGCGGTGTACTCATCGGACATCTGCATCCAGTTCATGTAGAACTGCGAGCGCAAGGCCTGCGAATCGTCGGTGTCGAGACCCCACTGCTTAACGTGACCGACCACTCCGACAATCTCCATGGGTTCCGCCGCGCTCTCAACGCCGGTATCGCGAATGATGCGTTTGCCGATGGGATCCTCGTTAGGAAAATATTTTCGCGCAAAAACGTCATCGACGACGGTAACGCGCGGTGCATGTTCGTCATCGCTGGCTGTCAGCAGACGGCCGCGAAGCAGCGGAATGCGCAGCGCCTTGAAGTAGGTGGGGCCGACGATGTAATCGATCGCCCAATTCATGTCGTTCTTGCTTTTCGGTTTCGGCTGGCCTTCGAACCAGAAGAGTTGTTCGTCGTCAGAGGAAAGAGGAAATGCACCCCAGGCCGGAGAAACTTCCTGTACGCCGGGAGTGGACGCGAGCGTCTGTTCGAGTTGCCGGTAGTTCGCTCTCACGGCCTCCACCGAGGCATGATTCATGGCGGCGGGGAATGACATGCCGAAGTAGAGAACATTGTTCGCGCGGAAGCCGGGATCGACATGCCACAGCCGAACCAGGCTGCGAAGCATGAGCCCGGCACCAATCAATAGCACCAGGGCCATAGCCATTTGAGCGATGACGAAGACGCTCTGGGCGCGATGGCGCGCGCCGCTGCTGGCACGGCCGCCTTCTTTCAACGTGTCATGAAGGTTCATGCGCGAAGTGCGGAGTAATGCGGGGAGGACTCCTGAGAGAATGCCTGTCAGCAACGTTAGAGCTGCAGTGAAAATCAGCACGCGCGCATCGATGGACACCGACTCAGCTCGTGGCAGGGCACGGGGCAAAATTCCAAGTGCTGCACGGGTGCCGTAGGAGGCAAGAAGTACACCGAGCGAGCCTCCGGCAAGTGCGATCAGAAGGCTCTCCGTGAGCAGTTGCCAGACAATCCGCGTGCGGCTTGCGCCCAGTGCGNNCCCACCGCCGCAAGCAGAACGAGCAGGAAGGGCTTTACATCGCCGACCAGCATTTCCTTCAGCGGAACCATCGAGCATCCGATGGACTTGTTGGCCTCGGGATAAGCGAGCGCGAGGCTGCGGGCCACCGCATCCATGTCTGCTTGCGCTTGCTGCATCGTGACGCCCGGTTTAAGGCGTCCGACGCCATGAATGCCTAACCCCGCGGCGCGACTCTTCAGTAACGGATTGGTCCACTGGCCGATGGGAACGTATGCCGTGGGAGCCCGTTCGAACAAGCGGAAGGAAGATGGGATCACGCCGACCACAGTGTAGCCACTGCCATCCATGACGATGGTCTTGTTAAGAACGTCTCGCGAGCCGCTGAATTTTTGCCGCCAGAGATCTTCCGTGATGACGACGATGGGCGCAGCGCCAATGCGATCTTCACCAGGCAGCAGCGTGCGTCCGAGCAGCGGCTTCACGTCGAGAATCGAAAAGAAATCGGAAGAGATGAATTCGCCGGTCACCTGTTGTGCTTCACCCACACCGGTGAGGCTGAAGGTGGTAGGCCGCATGATGGCCATCGACGAAAAGCTGTGGTTTTCTTTTTGCCAATCGAGGAAATTGGGAAACGATACTGAGCCGCGGTTGAAGTTCGGCTTGCTTTCATGCAGGGTAACCAGTTGCTCGGCGTGGGGATAAGGCAAAGGGTTCAGCAACACCCCGTTCACTACGGAAAACAGTGCAGTGTTGGCGCCTATCCCCAAGGCGAGGGTGAGTACCGCGATGAGGGCGAAGCTCGGACTCTTGCGCAGCATGCGCAAACCGTAACGAACGTCGTGAAGCAGGGTGGCCATCGGATACCTTCGCCTTCGAGATACTAGTTGACCGGAGCACTTTTCGGGCCGAACCAAGTGATTGAAGAGACGAGAGTAGAAGTGGACTGCCTGTCCGGGGACGGCTGAATGTGTTCGGCTGTGGACAGGTCAGAACAGCACCGGCGGTCTAGTTCGGGTCAGCCGTAATTGCCGATTCCGCCATTTGCGCCGCCGGTTGCGTGGTGAGTGAATCTACTTTGCGCAAGCGGGGGAAGAGCCGCGCCCAGATGGCAACCACTGCCAGAGTGCCGATCCCGCCCCACACTACGGCAGGGACGGTACCGAGCCATTGGGCGGTGATGCCGCTTTCGAATTGGCCGAACTCGTTCGAGGCGCCGATGAACAACATGTTCACGGCGCTGACTCGTCCGCGCATTTCGTCTGGAGTGTTGAGTTGCACCAGTGTCGAGCGAATGATGACGCTGACCATGTCGGAGGCGCCACACATCAACAGTGCGAACAAGGAGAGTGGAACGGAGCGGGAGAGGCCGAAGACGATGGTAGCAAGACCGAAGGCAGTGACACACCAGAGCATGACGGCTCCAGCGCGCCGGCGTAACGGTCGATAAGCCAACAGGAGGGCCATCACGATCGCACCCGCACCGGGCGCGCTGCGCAGAATGCCGAGACCCCATGGACCGACCTTGAGAATTTCGCGCGCGTACACGGGAAGAAGCGCCACCGCGCCGCCGAGCAGGACGGCAAACAGGTCGAGGGAGATCGCACCGAGAACGATCTGGTTGTGCCAAAGATAATCGAATCCCGCCAACACGGTGCGAAGTGACGCGGTCTCACGCGGGCGCAGCTGTGTATTTGTTTTGATAAACAGCGCTGAAACGGACGCGCAAAGGAAGGATGTCGCGGCAATGAGATAAACAATTTTCGCTCCGCCGGTCCATGCGTAGAGCACACCACCCAATGCGGGCCCGAGAACGACGGCGGCATTGAAGATCGACGAACTCCAAGCCGCCGCGTTGGGAAAATCCTGGGCCGAGACGAGTTGAGGCATCAGCGATTGGCCCGCGGGCCCGTTGAAGGCACGCACCACACCAATGCAGGTTACGACGATGTAGATCGGCCGCACCGAACTGACACCGTGCACCGTGAAGGTGAAAAGCAGGAGCGAGCAGAGGGCGAATCCGCAGTAACAGACTGCCACAATGCGATTGCGAGGCAAGCGATCAGCGGTATGACCGGCGAGGAGAAAGAGCAGAAAGCCAGGGAGAAACTGGGCCAAACCTACGAGGCCGAGATCGAGAGGACGGCGCGTGATCTCGTAGACCTGCCAACCGACCGCGACAGATTGCATTTCCATCGCGCTCACGATAAGGAAACGCGCCATCTGGAAATAGCGGAAGCTCGGATAGGAAAATGCGGCCCGCGAGGCGGAGGACATCACTATTAGTTTGCCACAGAGAGTGACTTACAAGTTATGGCCGTGTCTTGCGCTTGAAGAAGTCTTCTTTGTCGGTGCTGGCGGGAACCGCGACATCGAAAAATCCGACCATCATCTCTTCGTAAGTCTGTCCACCCCACATCACGGCTTTCCTGGGGTCGGGATTGTGCATGTTGTTCTCGCTGTTGTCATAAGTCCCTACCGCTTGAATTACGGTTCCTGCCTTGAGCGGTAGTGGCTCTGCTAAGCGATAGCTAAGCTGCCAGTGAAAGTCGTAATTCACTTTTAGTAGGGGCTCGAAGGTTCCGTCCGAATGCACGATGTCGTATTCGAAGCGCTTGCCGCGGAGATGCATGTGCGGGAAGAAACTGAGCAGCGTCGCGTCGTTGGGCAGAGTGCCCCGCCGGTAGACCTCGTAGTCGTCGGCTTCGGGCGGGATGATGAACGAGTGATTATCGAGCTGCAACGTAAGCACACGCTGTGCCGGCGGCTGCTTTGCGTAAATCACGCCAATGGAAGTCTGATCGTTGGCGATTGTGCCGTTGGTGGTGTAGTGCATTTGAAAAATGAGATCGGAGCCGGCGGGAATGTATTTGGCCATCCCATCGGGCCAGCGATCGGGTTCGCTGCCGGGCGCGTAGACCAGCAGCATATCGCTGGTAGTGGCAAGCGCTTCAGCGTGGCTTTTCGGATCCGTCATATCTGCCGCGGTGAAGGGCTTGCTAACCGGCGCATCGCGGAGCCAAGTGGAATCCGGCGGGCGTATATAAACGACGGCATGATGCACGTGCTCGCGACTGGTGGGGCGTATCTCCGACATCTGCACCCAGCGACCTTCTTTGAAATGCGTGGGCACGATCTCATAGGTGTATTCCACGTCCCCGTGTGCTGACAATTGCACCGGAACCGGCATGGTGAAAACCTGGTCGGGCTGCGGAATGATCCAGCCCTCGGCCCAATGCGGCGGTGGGGGCGCGTCTTTGCGGTTTCCTTCGGGGGCTTGAGCGTCGGCCCAGTGCGCGATGGTCGCGATCTCGGACGCGCTTAGGGAGGGGTCATTGGAGAACTTCCCGTAGCGCGGATCGGCGAACCACGGCGGCATCTGCTTGGATTGCGCCGCGGCTTTCATCGTGTTGGCCCAGGGCTTCACGTCTTCGTAGGTGACGAGAGGCATGGGTGCAATCTCGCCATTGCGATGACAAGTCTGACAGTGGGTTTGGAGAATGGGGAGAACGTCTTTGTAGAACGTCGGAGAGTTTTCTGGCGCGGCGGCGAAGAGAAACGGAAGCAACAGAAGAGACATTATGAGAGCGGCGCGGGACACCTGAATATTGTGGCACAAACCGCGAGTGTTCCCCACCCTCTCCGGTAGACGAGGGTGGGAATTCAAGTTGGTTCAGGACTTTGCGGTCGTCGAGGTACGTGTAAGAAATTCTTCGTACGGTCCCTGGAAATCTTCAATCTTCCCGTCGTCGAAGTACCAGATACGGGTGGCAACTTCGTCGATCACGTCGTAATCGTGGGTCACCAGGAGCAATGTTCCTTCATAACGCTGCAGCGCGATGTTCAGGGCATTGATCGATTCGAGGTCGAGGTGGTTGGTCGGTTCGTCGAGCACCAGGATGTTCGGCTTCTGCAACATCAGCTTGCAGAAAATCAAGCGTGCCGATTCACCGCCGGAGAGTGCTGCCGTCGGCTTAAGGCCTTCTTCGCCGCTGAATAGCATTTGCCCGAGCAAGCCTCGAATCTCTTCCTTGCTCGCCTTGGGATCGAATTGATTCAGCCATTCGGCTGCGGTGGTTCCCTTTTCGATCGTTCCGGTGTGATCCTGCGCAAAGTAGCCGATTTGCGCTTCGTGACCCCACTTCACCGTGCCGCTGTCGATGCCGAAATCGTACTGCGAAAGATCGGGAGCATTGGCGAGCAGCGCGCGCAAGAGCGTCGTTTTGCCGAGACCGTTGCGTCCCATGAGGCAGATTCGTTCGCCGCGCTGCACCGCCGCGCCGAAACCATTCACTACATGGTGAGAGCTGTAAGCTTTGCGAACGCCGGCGAATTCGAGCACGTGGCGTCCGGAAGGACG
>PLWX01000294.1 GCA_003151155.1 Acidobacteriaceae bacterium | reverse complement strand
GTACAAAAAGCCTGGGCCGCTCAACGAGGCGCTACACTAACAAACTACTTGGTACAAAATCCCGGTCAACTCACTCTCGTACCAGTCTCTCTAACTTTTCACCTGGTACAAAATTTGCCGGTCAGGTCAGGACGATAATGCGACGCTGTGGCACTTCCACGGCGGTTTTCCTCATGGGTTCATGCCGCTGAAGGAGACGGCGGCGGAGTACGGCGCAGCGCCCGGAGTGTGGCTCTCGCCGTGGGGCGGCTACGGCAAACCGCATGATGAGCGCTTGAAATTCGGCAAAGAGCAGGGATTCGAAACCAACGATCGAGGATTTGCCCTCTCCGGCCCAAAATACTTTGCCCGGTTCCGCGAGATCTCGCTGGAGTTTATCAATCGGTACGGCGTTAACCAGTTCAAGATCGATGGCACGGGAAATGTCGACAGCGCCATCCAGGGGAGCGAGTTCGACAGCGACTTCCATGCAGCGATCAGCCTGATCAACGAGTGGCGCCGGCTGAATCCCGACATTTATATCAACCTGACCACGGGGACCTATCCCTCACCGTTCTGGCTGCGATACGCGGACTCGATATGGCGCGGTGGCGAAGATCATTCTTTTCTTGGTGTCGGTTCGAACCGTCAGAAGTGGATTACCTATCGCGACGCAGACACCTTTGCAGGGGTGGTGCAGATCAGGAAAAACCGGAGCTTGCTTTGTCGCGGCAAGCGAGCCCGTACGGATAGACGTGAATAGCAGGGGGGAGTTCCTGAATCTTGATCCAGTGCAAGCTCCTAGGTGTGGGGTCGAATGCGTAAATGAGTGTAGAAAATCGCCTAACACATTCCAAATCAAAAGAGATGTCGGTCCCTATCCCGAAGGAGTAAATCACACTAGTTGGTCCCAATAGTTCTGGATTGACAGCGAAACCTGCGTGTTCGTTGCCAAGCCTCAGATGCGGACAACGGATCTCGGAACGGTAAAACTTATCATTGCCCAAAATACTTTTAGCGAAGCGTCGTGTCGTTTGGGCGGCGTGTTTAATCATGCGGCAGCGATTCTTTGAGCTCGCCTACTTGCGGATGCCACAGCGAAGTTGTCCGATTCGTACCAAAATCGCCAAGCTGGCAGGTGAGCACCACTGGACTGATCACCGATATCGGAAAAACTCTCAAGGGCTCTCGGCGTTTGCCAAAGCCCGAGGGCCGAGTGTGCGGAGATCAATCTTGGCCAATCCTACGCCCGTTGCGTTCAGGTATACAACGCTCAATTTGCAAGTCATGAAGCAGGTCTCAAAACTAACCGGCCCCTCATAACTCCGCCCACGTGTTTCGCAAGGAAATGCTCTTGACTTGGATTCGCCGCTTAGCAATTGCGATGTTTGTCGGCGGAGTGTCGGCGAGCGTCCATTTAGACCGTTGTTCACGAGGTTGTCGTTGCACGTACGACAGAGTAATATCCAAAGACGACACGTCAAGACGTGCCACTCGGGTTCCAGTTGAGTGAAAAGGGTAAGCAGTGGTACTTCGGGATGAAGGCGCACGTGGGCGTGGACAGCAAGACGAAGATCATCCACTCGGCGGTGGTGACGGCGGCCAACACGGCGGATTCGGTGGCGCTGGCCGATCTTCTGCACGGGGGGAGGAGACGAAGGTCTGGGGCGATCAGGCCTATCGCGGACAGGGCGAAACGATCCACGAAGTCGCGCCCAAGGCGCAAGACCTGACCCACCAAAGCTATCGCTACAAGGATCGCGTCGATGAGGTGGAACGGGCGAAGAACCGCACCAAATCCAAAGTGCGCTCCAAGGTCGAGCATGTCTTTGCGGTGATCAAGCTGAAATTCGGATACGTGAAGGTGAGATACCGGGGAATCCAGAAGAACGCCACTCAGGTCTTCACGCTCTGTGCCCTGACCAACCTTTTTCGGTCACGCCGCAGATTGCTGTGTACGCCGACGCCGTAGTGTCGCCGCCCATCGCCGAACCCCGCTCGGAAAGCGCAACCAGCGGCCTTATTCCGTAAACAACCACGTGAATTCCCGCTTGTATTATGCGCTGCTCTCAAAGCGGCGCTTGTTCAGAGATTCCCTAAAGGACAATCCGATATTTGATTTTGACCCGGTCCGCCGAGTAAGAGAAGCATTCATAAAGCCGCGGCTATTCCTAGCAGAGCTCTTGGGGCCAACCAGATCAGTCTATGATTATTCTGAACCAAAGAGAGATTTCGATCCCACCTATGACAACGAGGTTTCGATCATCATCGACGGCGTCGCTGCTTCAGATCAGGCTGTCACTTTCGATTTGAAGAAAGCGTTATGCGATGAAAACAGTTGTTATTTCTAGGATGGCAAGTCGTTGCTTTACGAAGACTCTCAACATCTCTCGCTAGCCGGTGCAGAACGCGGACTGGTCGGAATCGAAGTTACAGAGCCCTATGTCGAAGTAACCAACGACCATTCCCATCCTTCTTTTGAGACACGTTTTCCACATCAGGCTTCTCTGACAATGTCGACTGTGTCAAGCACCTATCGAGCGCACTAATCCGTTACAGCGCAGAGCTGTGTATGGTCCACTCACTTTTCGCCTTGTCATTTACCCGCAACAAGCGTATAGCCAAGCGGAAATAACCTGTTCGTACGCCTCGAAAGTGATCGACTGATGCGGGAAGCAAGGATTATCTGGCAAACCGATACGTATGCCACCCCTGGCACTTTTCCAAGAGCGCATATACATTTTCCTGTGAGGTCCGCAAGGATTTCGGGGATGCCGCCGTAAGGTGCTAAGGATATGACATGTAGAGCATTCGATTCACACATATACGCAAGTGCAAATTCTGTGTAACGAAAGAAATCATACGGTTGTTCATGCAACCAGTAGAAGAACGGCACGCCCAAAATTAACTTCCCGCCAGGACGCAGCACGCGAGAGATTTCCGCAATAAGTTCGAACGGGTGCGCAACGTGCTCCAACACGTCCATCAATAGGACTGTATCGAAAGAATCGGACTCTATTGGCAGCGGCTTGTTAATATCGACAACAGCATCCAGAAGCGTATTTTTGTGAAAAGTATTGTCCCAGTCTACGCACATTGTCTCCGTAGTAATGCTTCTGTACATCTCATAATATGGTATGTGTCCGCAACCGAGGTCTAGAAGTCTACCTCGGGCATGGTCACGAATAGCCGCATAGTAATGTGGAACTTGGCACGAGACTGCCACCCTGGACCCGATCCCAAGAATGCGCGAGTCGGGAGAAGGGGCGAAGCGGTTTCTAACCCGGACGACTTTTGTTTCAGTCCAGAGATGCGCATTCTTCATCGAGTCCGCCGCCTAAATCCAAATATATCTAAGTTCTCAGACGCACACATTCCATAGTAAACCTTCGGAGCCGCCGCCGCGTGGAGCGGTAAAACCGATCAAGCCACACGCAATACGCGCATTCGCAACAAATCGAGTTTGGCCGTTTGGTCTGCCTGTACATCTGATGCTTGATCGTTGGCAGTAAGCGAGCTGCTTTCGCAGAAGAAGACTTATGCCGCTACTGCGGGCGACGATGTTCATGAACTGCAATCCACAGCACAGCAATTCTCCAGACGAAGACAAGGACGGAGTGGATGTTGCGCTTCCAGGCGATTTGAAACCGAAACACGGGAGTTCAGCTTCGCACAGAGCAGGGTGACAGAACAGGTCTTCTTTTGGAAGCGGCCATCCGCGAATTCATCGTCGTCCACAACCAGCAGCCGAAACCATTTCGATGGACCAAATCGGCCGATCAGATTCTGGCCTCCATCGCCCGCTTCGCCACCTCCACTCTCGCTGCTCATCGACCCAACACTTATGCTAGAAATCAATGACTCAGGAGACTAGACCTACGTAGCCTGAGCCGATTACTGCAATATGCATCTTTCAAACTCCTTTTTACTTGATTGTGAACTGAAACCACGATCCTTTTGCAACCATGCTTCGCGGTGCGACAGTCATACAGTCGCCCGCTCTTAGACTTGCAACTAGCATCGACAATCAACCCGCGCCGAAACGAAGGTTGTGCTCCGCGTCGCGCGCGATCCTGTTGTTGAGCGGCTACTCCAGTGCGTGTGAATCACTCAATCTTTTCTTCAGGAATCCAGACTTGCACCACTGGCTGCTGGGCAAAAATATCAGTGTTGCGCTCGCGCGGCGGAAGATGCCGCCAGGCCAGGTCGCTTGGAGTCGAGTTTCCGTGGCGTCGCCGAACTGCTGGCTGCCGTCGTGATCAGCACCGGCACCTGGCCTATCTGAATGCTGGGGCCTTTCAGCGCGCTGGGCTCTCCCAACAAAGGCGTAACGCTCTGGGCGTGCCACGAACTGGGCACCGTGAAGGTCTTTTCCTCGTCATCGTCCACGGTCCAGACAATCCACTGCGATTCATCCCCGCGATGCAACTGGCACGTCCAAGTGTGGCCGGCAGACTCAGTGCACGCGTCCATGGACGCCCCCACCAGCCATTTCTGGATGGTGTCATACGCCTGCCCAGCTGGACGCAGGGTCTTATTGTCTGTCTCCGTGGTTTCTAGCAATACCCAAGTGTGATTGTCCCAGGCGTACCAGTACACTCGCTGGATCCCGGCAGCCCAACTGAGAATGAACGACCGCGACAGATAAGCTGCCGCCAGCTCGTCCGAGGGAAACGGCTTTGGTTCGGCCCAGCCTAACTCCGTATCCCAGATCCGTTTGTCTCCCGCACCGTTGTCCTTCAGGGCCTGCTTGACTTTGTCGATGAGCGGCAGCATTGCTTCGGGAGGTTTTGGAAAGACATAGAAGTGATAACCAATCACATCCACATAGCGCCCGCCGCCTTTGCTCAAGAACTCAGAGAGCCAAGGGATTCCATGAGCGCCCGTCGCAGAAGGCGAAACAATGACGGCCGTAGGATCGACACTCTTGATAATATTATGGGCTTCGCGCGTAAGAGCAAGTAATTGGTCCGTAGTCCCCGACCAGAACTGTTTCAAATTCGGCTCATTCCAGATTTCGTACGCGTGAATGCGTCCTTTGTAACGCGTGGCGACTGTCCTTACAAACGTTCGCCAATCTTCTATGTCTTTAGGTTCCGCAGCGAATCCAGGCTGCGAAACTGATCGCTCCTCTGGACGTGCGGAAACCCAACGAGGCGTAAGCCCGAGCGTCATTAGCACTTCGGTATTGTGCGCTTCTGCCATGGCCAAAGATTTATCCAGATTGTCGAAGCGCCACTGTCCCTTGCTGGGCTCCAGATCCGGCCATGTCACTCGAGCGTCCCACAAGCGCCACTCCGGCACGTTTACGCTAGGCCACGGAGTGAGTGGATCCTTCCCGCTAGGGCTGACCATGTGGTGGATGTGCATTCCAAAGAAGCTGGACGGTAT
>PLWX01000134.1 GCA_003151155.1 Acidobacteriaceae bacterium | reverse complement strand
TGCGGAAGTGGCGGAAGTTTGCCCGCCAATACGGTGCGGGGGCGTTGGGGATTTATGCCGTGCAATGTTACGATGCATGGCCAGTCTTCTACGTACGCGCGAATTCTGCCGAAGCGGCACTTTCCCGCTTCGCGCACACGTTGGCGATCGCGATGCGCATCCGAGCAGCAAGCGCTGCTGCATCGATGGGAACGACAACCAAACCGCTTTACTTAACCGCCCAGCCGATATCCCTGATCTCGGCTGGCCGTTGCACCGACCGGAAATGCCCGTGCGGGAGTGCCCCAACCTTCGCCCTGCGCGCCATTTAGTCCCATCCGACCCGGTAAGCTCCTGTTCTTCTCCCCGGAGAGCAGGAGCTTTTGCCTTCCGGGCTCCATTGTTTGTCCCCGGTGTCGCTCCCTTTTTCGTCAATCGTTCTTCCTACGGCCCAACACCATCCCATTCATCCTTCCTTCCCGTCGCATCCGTCGTGCATGTCGGCGTCTCAGCAGCAGGAAAGTTTCAACAAGAATCGCTGCCTAAGTTCGTTTTCCGAGTATTAATTTCAAATGGGCTCAATTCGGACCGGTGTACGTGCTTCACGGGGCGGCTCTCAACAGGCAATGCCGACCCGTGCTGCGGGACGGGCGCAAGCGGCCTTTGTGCTGGCACGACGAAAGGTGCGTTAGATGTCGGCTGCCCTTGGCCCGAGAGTAGCGCCGGCCAAGAGAGCTCGGTAACGCGATCCGCCAGCAAACCCCTTAGATGGTGGTAAGCCTGGAGCATTGGGTGACCGACTTGTAGGCAGATTCACGACCCTACTTCCCGCTTTTACTCTGACTTCTTGTAGTCCGCGAACCGAAGCGCAGGACTTAGTTCAAAAAAAAGTTTGAATTCCGCGCTAGATTCTGCCCAAACCGCCGTATTAGCCCCTATGCGCCGTTGCCAGTCAGTCGGCTGGGCCTTCGCCGCTACCTTGGGTCGATGATCGGCCCACAGAAGGAAAACAAACTATGAAGGTACCAGATCAACTTACAACCGAGGTCTACGGTTCCTTGGTTCTCTCCGAGTCGACTATCATCGAGCGCGTGGCCGACGGCAAGCTCGTCCTTACCGGCGAAGAGAACTACCTTCCAAGGGCGGAGGTCACCGTCGCGGGGTGCAACTACCACGCCGGCCAGCTCTCCCCTTCTCTCGAAGGGGCGCTCAAGCTTCCTGTCGGCGCCGCAGCCGCCAACCTGCCTGACCTATTCGCCGAGGTCAAAAGCGCGCTCACCGGTCTCGCCGGGGTCGCCCGCGATGAGGCGACCCTGCTGGCCGCCGCCGTTCTGTCGACCTGGGTCGCCGACGCCCTGCCGATCCCGCTCCACCTTGCCGTCGTTGGAAACGGCCGCCTGTCGCGGCTTAAATCCGTGCTTGCGTCCTTGGTGCGCTTTCCGCTGGTTCTGACCGATGTGCGCGCCACCGAACTCGGAACCCTTCCGGCTGGAATCGAGCCCTCCCTGCTGGTGTCCGATCCTTCTCCCCACACCCTGCGGCAGCTTGCGCTTACCCGGGAGCCCGGCAGTTTCCAACTCAAGTCCGGCAATCTCCTACCCGTCCCGCACTGCCCGTGCTTTATCTTCGCCACTGCTCCCGTCGCCGGAGTCGCCTTAACCGTGCACGTGACCCAAGCGAACACCTGCCCCCTTCCCAAGTTTCAGCTGGAACAACTGGAGACCAGTCTTCGTGCGCAACTTCTCGGATATCGTCTCGCCCGTTGGTCGGCGGTGTCGCGCGCGCAGTTTGACTCACCCGCGCTAACTTCCGAAGTGCGTGCCGCAGCGCAATGCCTTGGGCGCGCACTAGAAGGAGAGCCAGATGCGCAGCAATCCGTGATCCTTTCCCTGCGCGGTGAGCAGGAGCGTCGCCGCACAGGTCTCGAGCAATCCGACGCCGGTCTAGTTCTGGAGGCGTTGTGGACCGCGGGGCACGATGAGCAAAGTGATCGCTCCGTCAAGGCCATCGCCCAAATCGCCAATGCCTTGGTCGCAGGAGAAGGGCGCCGGTTCAATGCGCGTGCCATCGGCAGCATTCTGCGCGAGCAACTCGGCTTCTGCACCCAGCGCTATAGCGACGGCTATCGGGTGCTCCTGTCCCGCACCGCAGGCGAGCGTTTACACCGGATGGCGGTGGAATTTGGGTTGACAGCGCCACTGTTCCCGCGCGAAGGATGCGATTTGTGCACCGAGACCACCATCGACACCGCTTTCAACGGGCCTTCGACCTGCAACGTTCACGAGGTTCACGACGTACATTCGGCGCCCTCATCGGAACTTGTAGACGCCGTCGAGTCCCGGCTCCCGGCCGAGGAGGACCGCCTGTGACCAGCTTACTTTCTCCCCAGGATTGGGAGCTGCTGTGGCGACTCCGAAACCTTGGGTTTCCTATTCCTCTGCTGTGTCAGCCCATGGCGCCGCTGCAGGTTCATCTTGATCTCGGTCTGGGTGTCCTATTGATATATCCCGCCTCTTCGGTGACCACGGTAGCGATACCGCTTTGTCTTTCCGCTGCGGAGACGATCAAAATTTCACAAGCTCGTTTGTTGATCAACGAACAAATCATCTACACCCTCGCTTGGGAAGAAACGGAAGCGGCAACGGTGCGCGGGTACTTCTCTCACAGCCACCGACTACTGCTGCCGCTGTATTCGGCTAGCAATGGCTGCCCGGAGATTCGCCTGCGCAAAGCAACCCCGGAATGCGGCTACCTTTTGCTGCAAGGTACCGCGTGCCTTCCTCATGTCGCTCTAGGCGAGGTGGTAATGGCTGAACTCTGGTTAGGGGATACCGTGGGACGCTGGTCGGGAACGCGTTTCCCGATTCTCGATTTTCGTGCGCCCGAGCTGTGGGAGCAGTGGTGCTGCCAACGCGGAAGCAGCTTCGATTTTGACACGAGCTTTACATGGGAGTTGCCGGAAGAATGAGGGCAAGATGGGTGAGGGAGACAATTAATTTGTTAGTAAGAATTTCGGCTTTTGCACCCTAAGTTAGGCGGTGCCCTCAGCCTTGCTGGTCCCCAGGGATTGCAGCGCACGACGCTCATTGAAAATTGATTCTCTTACGAGGTCCCTGGACTGGCAGGGCAGGGACCTCTTTTTTGAAGTTCCCGTCCGCAACGAACCCGTAGTTCGTCATCGACTTCGATGCACCCGGTTATGACAGCTCGCGCAAAGCACAATCAGATTCTCCGGCCCGTGCTCCCCTTGGTGGCTCCGGTAGCGGAGGTGGTGAATTTCGAGATTTCGCATGCTCCCGCAGAACTGGCAACGCCACCCATCGCGATCGAAGATCTGGGCGCGGGCCTCGGGCGCAATCGACCGGTTGCGACCCTTGCGTGGTTCACTCACCCCACGCCTCCCGCACTAGTTTTCCTCGTGCGCCCTCCGGCACGATGCGTAACAGTCGAATCAGTCCGTAGAGCAACAGCTCGCGATCCGGAACCTGCGTTCGCGCGCCAGCCAAGAAATCAGCGCCGATCGTCTCCAGTGCGTACCCTCGTGAACGATCCATACCGAGCATGCGGGAANNACCATCTTCACTGACCTGACATTTGGCGAGCAATATCGGCTAAGAATTGCTAAGAAGCACGATTGACTGCGGCGTAGGATGAGAGCTCGCAGAGAACGGCGGCACGATCGCTTTGCAGTCGTCCGGCCAGCATGGAAATGAAACGATCGAGGTTCTCCCCACTCCGGTCGCTCAGACCAGCCGCGTGGCAATACTCGGCGGCATAATTTCGTACCGACGCAGGATCGAGCCGCTCCCGCTCAATGAATTCTTCCAGCGCTCTTGACACGATCTGCAGGTCTTGGCGCTGCACCGAAGCCGACGCTTCCCGTTCGGAGTTCTCCTTCGGCCCCCTCAGCGAGGGAGTTCGTCCACCGCCCGCCAAATAGCAGCGCCGGATCGCACGGTTTATCGCTCGCGTTTCGGCGACCGCTAGTAAATAGTTTTCCATGCCCTTCGGGACCGAGGCGGCTTCCGCCTCAGCCAAGGCGGAAATACCGCGGCAGGATTGCGAACGAAAGACAGTCGCGCGCACCACCACCCGTTCCCGACCTGAAGCTTGCACCGCACTCACGATCTCGCTCGATATACCCGCGCAACCGGCATCCTTGGCGATCCTGAGTAGTCCGGAAGTTGTTGGCTGCCACTGGCTTTCAAACAACGCAAGTTCGCCGGCGTCCACCGATAACCTAAATTCCCGCTGCCAATACGCCAAGCCCTCGGCATCTACGGGCACGGTGACACTTTTTGCCGGTTCTGCTTTCTCCTGCTCGCCTGCTCGTCGAGATCTCATAGTCTCCATCGCCTCCCGTCTAGAACTCGCGAAGATCAAGTTCCCTGAAAAATAGAGTTGTGCGCCCGAGTACACAGCTTTCGGGCGAAGACTTCGCTGTAGATAGAATACGAAGCAGACGCGAAATTTGGATAGTCTTTTCCGTTTTTTTTTTATCAATTGAGAAATTTTCATGAGGGAACTCCTCTATGCCGGCAATTTTAGCGCCTGATCACCAGCAATCCGTCAGTTAGCGCTTGGGAAACAACTCGCAGGATCAGTACCGAATGGACGATGGCGTTTTATTCCCGGATAACGTTAGGACTCTATCGGAACCGCTGCGCGCGACGCTGGGCGGCAGCGCGGCGAGCAGAGAGAAGCGCAGCTTGGCGAAATCCAGCTAGTGCGATCTGCGGTCCGGGTGATAAGTTTTCCCGCCTCTGACTGATAAGCCATCAGTCGCACGCGGCAGAGTGAATCTAGATAGTCGTT
>PLWX01000078.1 GCA_003151155.1 Acidobacteriaceae bacterium | reverse complement strand
CGGAGCCGGGCGCGATGCTATAGCCTGCGAAGTGATTGGGATTGCAAGGACTTGAAATGGCGGAGGGAGAGGGATTCGAACCCCCGATACCCTTTCAGGTATTGCGGTTTTCAAGACCGCCTGTTTCAACCGCTCACACATCCCTCCGCGGCGAGGAGTGGCCCTGTCTCGATTGTACGATACGAGGCACAGGCATTGCCCTTCGATTCCAGGATGCACCGCAGCGGCGGGCTAGCTCTTCTTCGAGGTCACCGCACTGAACGTCGAGACCAGTTGGTGGACTTTTTCACTGCCACATTGCGGACAGCGCAGCCGTTCCTCTTCATGTTCGCGGAGCGTCAGAGTCACGTTGAAAGCGGTATCGCAGGCGTCGCAATGGTATTCGTAGTGGGGCATGGTACCTCCCCGAGTTCATCAGCATTCTGCGCCTTCCGAACGGATTGTCAACCGTCATTGGCCGCCACGGTTCAAAGCGGGAAGCCTTCGCGGTGGTACTGATGGGCGGCCCGTTGTACGATTCGCTGAATGAGTTCCGCGCCGGGTACCGGGTCCGAGACTGCCAACTTGGTGGCTGAGTTCTGCGCTCAGCATTTCGAAGCGAGTTCTGCAGCGGATTTCGGGATTGATCGCGATGGCTTCGTTACGTTCGTCTCCGAAGTAGTTGCCCGGTGGAACGCCAGCCCATCCGCTAACGGCCTGAAGCAGTTTCTCGCGTCCTTGCGCGCGGAAGAATTGTTGCTGACGCGGGCCTGTGCAACCGGCAACAATGCCGCATGGGAAAAATTTCTTAATCGCTATTGCCCCACCTTATATAACGCCGCTTACAAGATCGCCCACGATGAAGCCAGCGCCCGGGAACTTGCCGACTCGCTGTATGCAGAGCTCTACGGCGTCTCGGCAATTGGCACTACTCGGGCTTGTAAGTTGCTCTATTACTCGGGCCGCGGATCGCTCGAGGGCTGGCTGCGGACGATTGTCGCCCAGGAGCACGTCAATCGTTACCGCCGCACCCGGCGTGAAACCAGTCTCGACGAGGCGGTCGAGCAAGGGCAGCAATTTGCAGCACCTACGCCCGCCGGCACTCCCGCGGCCGATCAATCGTTGAGTCAGGCCATTGCGGCAGAACTTGCCGTGCTCGACGACGATGAGCGCTTTCTGCTCGCCTCGTATTACCTCGATGGACGCAAGCTGGCAGAAATCGCACGTCTGCTGCGCGTCCATGAATCCACCATCAGCCGCAAGTTGGAGCGTGCCACCGGCACCCTGCGCAAGCGCATCCGCAAACGACTGATCGACAGCGGGATATCGTCGCGGCAAGTGGACGAGTGGATGCAGGACCTCGACGTACGCGATGTGCAACTCCCGATTGCAAAAACTTTGCGGCAAGAAAAGCAAAGTTCGACGTTCTATAAAGGAAGCGAGCCGTAACCGCGATGAGTAGCGAGTTTCAAAACCGATTGCGCCAAAGCCTGGACCAGCCCTCTCCAGGGCAGCACCCTGCGCCCGATGTCTTGAACTCCTACATCGAGCGCGTGCTGCCTGCCCCCGAGGAGCGGCAGGTACTCGCGCATTTATCGGCTTGCGCGGAATGCCGCGAGATCGTGTACCTCGCGAGCTGCGCGGCAGAAGAACCGGCGACCGCTGCCGTGGTCGCGCCGTTGCGCCGGGTGCGCTGGTGGACGTGGGCTGTGCCAGTGGCAGCGGTATTGATCGTGGCTTCGACGGTATTCCTGCTCCAAAAACAGAATCTCAGCTACATGAAATCCGCAGCACCCCAGGAGATCGCCCAGGCGAGGCGCGACGCTGCACCTCCTGAGATGGCGCCTCAAGTCAGCCCCTCGAAAGACTCTGCCGAGAAACAGTCGCACATTACGCCGCCACGCCTGATCGAACCGAAGCTGAGCAAAGAAACTCAGCCTTTCGCAAAAGATAAGGTCCAGAATCCTTCGGCCCCGGTTGCCCCTAAGCAATCCGATCGCCTTGAGACGTATAGTCGTGCGCAGTCGGAAGCGAAAGCGGCACCGACTCCAGCGGTACGCGCCGAACCTTCCAACGGCATCTCGCCGGCGACGGGTGCGGTCACTGCTGGTGCGGTCGCTGCCGCTCCCCCACCGCCTGCGCAAAACCAAACTGTGCAGGTCACCAGCGAGACCGCGATGGTAGATGTGCAGACTGCGGACGAGGCGAAAAATTTGGCCTTAAACGCTCCTGCCAAAAGCGAAGCTGCGCAGAATGCTTACTTGTTCCGCGGTGCGCGCGCGAAGAAAATCCAATCTGCCCTTGATTGGCGGGTTTCACCCGACGGCAAGCTCGAACATCTTCTGCTGGGTGAGTGGAAACAGGTTTCCGCAAGTCCGCAAGCGCAGTTCCTGACAGTCAGCAGCGTGGGCGCTGATATTTGGGCCGCCGGCAAAAACCTGGCGCTCTACCACTCCTCCGATAATGGAGTGAACTGGGAGCGGCAGAGCCTGCCGGCAGCCACGACCGACATCGTCCACATCGAATTTGCGAGCGCCACCATCGGCATTTTGAAGACCAGTTCCGTCGGCGCTTTTTCTACGCACGACGGCGGCAAGACCTGGATAGCGGCCGATCAGAGTCCCTAATCACCTGATTCAGCAATCTTGAACATTCCTGTTGCTCAGTCCGTACTATCCGCAGAGGTCTTCTGCGTGAAAAAAGAGTTCCTGCTCTTCGTTTTGATTTTGGTCGCCGCCAATGCGGGCGCGCAAGTGCAGTCAGAGAAGCCAGCAACCCCAGATCCGCTGTTTCAGACGGTATCCGCTCTCGATACCCAGCTCTTCGATGCCTACAACCACTGCGACCTGGAGAAGTTTCGCTCGCTGCTGGCGGACGATCTCGAGTTCTATCACGATCTCACTGGGCTAATGGTCGGCGGAGCGAATGTCACCAACGCCATCAAGGAAAACATCTGTGGCAAGGTAACCCGCGAATTAGTTCCCGGAACTCTCGAGGTCTATCCGATCAAGGATTACGGCGCGGTCGAGATCGGCATACATCGATTCCACCATCCCGGGAAGGATGATGACGTGGGCGAGGCGAAGTTCATTCAACTTTGGCAGAACAAAAATGGGGTTTGGAAGTTGACGCGTGTCTTGAGCATCGATCATCACGCAGCCGCAAAGTAAAAGCTTGGGCGTTGCCCTTAGCTTTTCAATTCGTCAATTCTCTTTTGCAGGAAGCGGCGCTCCGGGTCCTGCCGGGTCAGCGCCAAGGCCCGCGCGTAGGATTTCCGGGCCTCATCCCTTCTTCCCAGCCGCCGGCAAAGTTCGGCTCTTGCGGAATGTGCGAGGTGATACTCGTCGAGATCGCCTCGCGCAAGAATGGCGTCAACCAGCGCAAGTCCTGCGGCAGCGCCGTCACGCATCGCAACTGCAACCGCGCGGTTCAATTCGACGACCGGCGACGGCACCGCTTGCGCGAGAAGGTCGTACAGCGCGACGATCTGTCGCCAATCCGTGGCCGCCGCCACCGGTGAACTCGCATGGACCGCGGAAATAGCGGCCTGCAGTGTGTACGGCCCTGGACGGCGTAAAGTCAACGCGCGTTCGACGAGCGCTGTGCCTTCGGCAATCTGAGCACGATTCCATAGGCGACGGTCCTGGTCATCGAGCAACACAAGTTCTCCGTCGCTTGAAGTGCGCGCGGCCCGGCGAGATTCATGCAACAACATCAGCGCCAGCAATCCGAGAGCTTCGCGATCCGGCAATAACTCCACCAGCAATCGTCCTAGCCGGATAGCTTCGGCCGAAAGATCGGCGCGGGTCAGCGAACCGCCCGAAGAAGCCGAGTAGCCCTCGTTAAACACCAGGTAAATCACGTGCAGAACTGCATCGAGGCGCTCGGCCATTTCGCTGGTTTCCGGAACCGCGTAGGGGATGCGGGCCTCGCGAATCTTGTTCTTTGCGCGCACCAACCGCTGCGCCATCGTCGTTGTGGGGACGAGAAAGGCCCGGGCAATTTCGTCGGTTTCGAGCCCGCAGAGATTACGGAGTGTTAGCGCGATTTGCGCGTCCTGCGCGATTGCCGGGTGGCAACAGGTGAAGATCAGCCGCAGGCGGTCATCCGGGATTTCGGCCGAATAGACCTCTGGCTGCGTGGCAACGTCGAGGCTTCCCTGTTCCAGCCGCGGCTCAAGTTCTTCTTCAAAGCGAGACTTGCGGCGGATACGATCGATCGCCTTGTGGCGAGCGGTCGAGATGATCCAGGCGCGCGGGTACTCGGGAACGCCGTCTTTCTCCCACTGGGTAACCGCCGCGGCAAAGGCTTCCTGCGCGCACTCTTCCGCGAGGTCGAAATCACCACCAACCATGCCGATCAACGTCGCCACGACGCGACCCCACTCGGAGCGGTAGACTTCTTCGATTGCGTTGGCAACGTCCAGCGGCATCCGGCGATTTTAGATTCTTCGCCGTAAGGTGTCGATTCGGACGATTCCTATTCGATTGATAAATGGAGGGACGAATGAAGTACATGTTGCTGATTTACGCCTCGGAGACGGAGTACACCTATCCGGAGCGCTCAGACTGCTTCAAGGAATCGACGGAGTTGGCGCACACCTTGAAGAGCGAGGGCAAATTCATTTCGACAGCGCCGCTGCATCCGGTTGCCAATGCTACGACCGTACGGGTGCGCGAAGGCAAGCGCCTCGTTACCGATGGCCCGTTTGCGGAGACCCGCGAACAGCTCGGCGGATATTTCATGATCGAGGCGAAGAACCTCGACGAAGCAATCGCCGTCGCGGGACGAATTCCAGGCGCGCGTCGTGGAACCGTCGAGATCAGGCCCGCACTGGAAATCAGCGGACTGCCTGAATAGCGGAATAAGTTTCGAGCATTGTCGATTCTGATTGTTCCCACTCGATTTACCAATGAACGCGGAGTGGGAAGGATGATCTGTCCAGCTTGTTTGGGTGCAGTAGCGGCGGCGGTTGCGAGTGCAACCTCGGGAGGCGGTGTGGCGGCATTCCTCGCCAGGCGCTTTCGCAGGCCCGCGAGGCAACGCGCCGCTGGAGTCGTGACGATCAATTCCACCAACCACCACGCAGATCGAAAAGCAAAGAATCGAGGATGGCGATGGCTACGAGGAGCTTAAGAATTTCGAAAGTGGTATCTGAGGCGGAGTGGCTGGAAGCACGCAAGGGACTTCTGCAAAAAGAAAAGGCCCTCACGCGGCAGCGTGACGAAATCAATCGCGAACGGCGTGCACTGCCCTGGTTAAAAGTTGAAAAAGAATATCGCTTCGAGACGCCAGTGGGACCAAAGACGCTGCCAGAATTGTTCGACGGACGCAGCCAACTGATCGTCTACCACTTTATGTGGCGGAAAGATCTCGATAACGGCTGTGTCGGATGCTCGTTCTTATCCGATCACCTGGACGGCGCCAATCTCCATCTCCCGCACAACGACGTGACCTTGGTCGCGGTGTCACGTGCTCCGCTGGCTACGCTCGAAGCCTACAAGCAGCGTATGGGATGGAAGTTCCCGTGGGTATCCTCCGAAGGCAGCGACTTCAATTTCGATTACCACGTCTCGTTCACGAAAGAAACCTTGGCTACCGGCAAGGTCTATTACAACTACGAACTGGTCGATGCTTCCATCGAGGAGTTGTCAGGCATCAGCGTCTTCTACAAAGACGAGAGCGGCGAGATTTTCCATACGTATTCGAGTTACGGACGTGGCAACGAAGAAGTGCTTGGCACCTACATGTATCTCGACCTGGTGCCCAAGGGTCGGAGCGAAAATGGCCCGAACTTCAACCTGACAGATTGGGTTAGACACCACGACAAATACGACGACGAGGGCGGCTACGTCGAAGTCACCGGTGGATACGTCCCACCAAAAATATCGGGTGATTGTTGCTCGAAATACACATGAAACAAATCCAGGGCTAGACTTGCTGGTCGGAATCAGAATTCTAAAAACGGAGAGAACTATGAAAGATGTGAATTGTTACCTGGTGTTTGATGGAAACTGCCGCGAGGCCTTCGACTTCTACAAGAAGTGTTTCGGCGGCGAATTATTCACCATGAAGTTCTCCGATGCGCCGGAGGGCAGCGCACCGAAAGGCGGGGGGGATCGCCTGATGCACGCCGCATTGCGCAACGGATCAGCTTTGCTGATGGCTTCGGACACCATGCCGGGTATGCCCTTTCAAAAAGGCAACAACTTCTCGGTCACGATCACCTGCGAGAGCAATGAAGAAGTGGACCGCTACTGCAAGCTGATCTCAGAAAAGGGCAAGGTCACGATGGAGCCGCAAGAGACCTTCTGGGCAAAGCGCTTCGCCGGTTGCACCGATCAGTTCGGCGTCAACTGGATGTTCAATCACGAGAAGCCGATGCAGATGTAGCATTCTGCTCTTGGGGTTTCTGGGCGGCGGGCAGCGTGACGGTAAAAATCGCACCGCCTTGCGGGCGATTGTGACAGGTAATCTGGCCGCCATGCTTTTGCACGATCCCATAACACGCACTCAACCCCAGGCCAGTTCCTTTGCCGGGAGACTTCGTTGTGTAAAACGGGTCGAACACAAGATCGGGTTCCCTGACACCGGCGCCGGAGTCGGCGAACTCGATTTGTACCTGGGCGCTCCCGCCCCGCGTGGTGATGTGAAGAACACGCACAACAGCGTCTCGCATGGCATCGGCAGCGTTGCGGATCAGGTGCACGAAGACCTGCAGGATCTGCGCCGAATCGACCGCCACCATCGGTAGATTTTCGCCGATGGAAAGTTCCACCTTCACGGCGTGGCTGGGTTCGAGCGCTGCGATCTTAATGGCGTTATCGAGCAATACATGGACTTCATTGAGCGATCGTTGTGTCGGCGTCTCCTGGGAGAATTTCAGTAAGTCTTCGACCAGCATCTTGGTACGGCGGGCTTGATGGCCAATTTTGTCAGCCATGCTGCGAGCTTCCGGATCGACGCCGTCGGTATGGGAGATAAGGTCCGAATAACCGAGGATCGCCGTCAGGGGATTGTTGATCTCGTGTGCCGCACCCGCAAGCAATCGTCCCATCGACGCCAGCTTTTCACTCTGTACCAGTTGGTTCTTCACTCTCTTTAAATCAATGAAAGCGTCTGAGACGCTTGCCAGGGAATTCACCAGGTCGCGCTGTAGCAATGTCTGCTTCAGGAATACGAAGAACACCAGCAGGCACATGGCGACCAGGGTGATCGCAAGACGGAATTCCCGTACTGCGGGGTTCATTCCATGCGGGTACTTCAACAAGACAAAGCCAATGACCGGCGTAGAAACGGTAGCGACCATGCCCATAATCGCCGGCCATCGTAGCGCGCCTTTTCGCGGGGTGGGTTCCGGCAAGAGCTCATCCGGAGTTGATTGTGGCATCCATCGACCCTGGAGCACCGCGTAAGCGAATGCGCACATCGTGCCGACGAGGAGAATGTCGTAGGGCGAGCCCGAGTAGTAGGCGTCCTCATCAATCGCGAGGTTTGCGATATCAGAGAAGACAGCGTACGACAGCGACGCGACACTGAAGAACAAATAAACCTTGCGCCACGGCCCGCGAGAACGGATGAAGGCTACCGCCAGCGCGATCATCAGTGTCCAGTGACCGACCTTATCGACAAGATCAAAATTGAAGTTGTAAGCCGGAAGGTCCGGGTTCACGAACTCATACGGCATCACCATCAGCGCATAAAAGTAGAGCCAATAAGTAAGCAGCACCGCCAAGTCGAGCCACGTGCGCTGGCGTCCCATTGGGTCACGTGCACGCTCTGGGCGTACTCCAAGCGCTGCGACGATCGGAACGAGATGCAGGAAGAGCAGCGTGTCGCCAATCGTCAGATGAGGCACGCCGGTACGCGCCAGGACTTCGTAGTACGCCCATAGGCCGAGATCGGCAAACCACAGGCTGAAGCCGATCGACATCAACAACCAGAACACACGCGCCGCGCCACGCGAGCGAATGGCGTTAATGATCGCCACCGCGGTAACGAATCCGCCGATCAGGAACTGTGAAAGATCTGCGAATGCGGTCTTGAAGAATCCGCCTTGAACGACTAGGTGGAACGGCAGGTGGTAGACCCCGGTCCGCGAGACTCCATAGGAAACCGCGCCCTGCAGAGCAATGACAAAGAGGGCCACTCCGAGCCAAATTTTGGAGCGCCTGGTCACACTCACTCTCCAACTTGCGGCAATGCGCAAAAACAGCGAACCATTGGTGGAACGGTATTACAAAAACCACCCAAATGGAAAAACTAAAGTGTCTTAAATGTCAGGGGAGATTGACTGAGTTGGTGATCTGGGGGAGGGAGCCTACGATCCGCTGGTAAGTTTCAGTTCGATACCATGCTTGTTGCAACGGATCTCGAGCACGGCATGCTGATTTTCGACAAAGTTGCCACGAACGCTTCCTGAGCTATCGTACTGGTTATCAGCAGTGTGCACTCTCACTTTGATCTCGTGCGCACCACTTAGGAGGCGAAGTTCGTGCAACTCTTTGCCTTCGATATTCCCGCGCAGAACGAAAAAGCGTTTCTTCGCCGTGCCGTGCGCAATTCCGGAGAACGCCAGTTGATCGTCTACCCACACCGAGACCTCGGCCTGCGCAAAGTTGTGCTGTAGCGCTAATTGCAGGCTGGTGGCCTTGCCCGTCGTTGCCGCCTCGATCGGTGCCCGCATGGGCGCGGGTGTGGCTGAAAGAATCGCGGACACATTAACTGGAATCGCCGTCGCTTCCGAAGGGCTGCTGTGCGTCGCGGTGTAATCGAGGTCAGAATCAATCGCCCTGGTCCGGGTCGCCTTCTTAAGTTTTGGCTCGCGATGCCAAACTATGACTTCCGGCTCATCGGGTGCGGTACTGGTCGCAGAAATCGGAGGCGGTGGCACACTCGCACGAAGCACGGCCGGCATACCGATGCTTGCGTCAACGGACTGAAGCGCCGTTCGTTGGAAATGTTCCACGAAAGCCCCAGCGGCGGATGCAATGCCGACGACAACGCCTAATATCACGACCGGTGATGCGGCCAGACGGCCAAATCTGGAATTCGACACTTGCTCAGGTCTCTGAGGAATGACGGTTGTAGTGCTCGGAGTCCGATCAACTGAAGGAGCGACGGAGTGACCGTCGTAGCTCGGCGAAAGTGTCGCCCGCGTCACGGTGTGCCCTACTGCCGTCAGGAATGGGCGATAATCGCGATCGACTCGCACCACGTCGGCACTGACCGAATCTTTTACTTCTTCGCGGCTGCGCGGCGACTTGCCATCAAGAATGTCTCCGAGGTCTTGCGCCATCACCGTCCCCGTCACATAGCGCTGCTCGGGATCCTTGGCCATGGCTCGCGCCACTACGTATTCAGCGTCCTTCGACAAATCGAGATGGAGGTTCGTGATGGATACCGGCTCCTGGTTCAACACTTTGAAGCAGATGGTGCTCGCTCCGTTCCCCTGGAAAGGCCGGAAGCCGCTGAGCATCGTGTACAGGATCACGCCAAGGGAAAAAATATCGGTACGTCCATCCAACGGACCGCCCATCATCTGTTCGGGCGACATGTACGCCGGGGTTCCGAGGATCTCGCCCTGTATACCGGCGTTCGAAGAATCGAGACGCGCTACGCCGAAATCGGCAATCTTCGCGTTGCCCTCGTCGGTTATCAGGATGTTCGAAGGCTTGATGTCGCGGTGCACCACGCCCTTGTCGTGTGCAAACGCTAATGCTTCCGCAATCTCTTTCGCAATCTGAAGGGCGAAGCGTTCCTGGATGCGGGAAGATGATCCACTCAGGAGTTTGCTGAGTGGTTGGCCTGCCACATACTCCATAACAATGTACGGAGTCTGCGTTTCCGGTTCTTCCCCGCGATCGTAGACCGCGACGATGCTGGGATGCATCAACCGTCCGGCCGCCCGCGCCTCCTGGGCAAAAAGCTCACGGAAAGCTTCGCTTTCGTCACTAGTGGCATCGAGACTTGAAAAAATCTTGATCGCGACTAGTCGGTCGATATCCGGATCGAGGGCTTGGTAGACCGTGCCTGCTGCGCCGCGGCCGATTTCCGCCAGGAGTTGATATCGCCCTAAGTTGACGCCCGCGCGTATTTCCATAAAGAGAGTACCCGAATACTTGGCTGCGGGTCGGCGAGCTAACCCGTGCGGCGCATGATGACATTTCCTCGTAGCACGAGCAACAATCGAAAGTAACCGACTTGCAGATAACTTACCAGTTAAGGCATTTAGCAACTTTTGAAATTGAGATGCATAGGCAATCCCGCCGTGGGTGCGGTTCTTTAGAGATGAAAGTTACGAAAGGAGTAGAACAAGTGCGGATGGGCGAGTGGGTTAGTGACCGACGGACCGCCCTGTGTCGCGGCAGGACGGCCCGTCGTTTCTCCTGGAGGGAGAACTTGAGGAACTAATCTTGTTCCGCGGGAGGTGGACCCTGTGGTCCTTGAGGGCCGCCATGCATGCCGGCTCCGCCGTGCATTCCGCCGAAGCCGCCCATGCTACCGAACAGTTTCACGGCCTTCGCCTTCTGCTGCGGATTTAGCACCTTGTAGATGGCGTTCATCTCGCGGGCGTGCTCAAGCATTTGCGATGCCTGCAGTTGCTGCACCTGTGCGATCGCCGCCTGAACTTTGGCTTCGTCGAAGATGTCGCTTATAATCAGCGCCTGAAGTTGTTCATGCAGACCCTTCATCTGGGAATGCGTGGCCTGCATCTGCGTGTGCTGCCCGCTCCGGATTTGCTTGATCTGGGTGACCTGTGCGTCTGTCAGATCAAGTGCCGTCGCCATAAAGTTCATGCCGTGATCGCCCTTTTTCCCAGGTTGTTGCGCGACCGCGGTACCGATCATCGTTGCAGCCAGCAATCCAAAAACGCCGAGTGCAAGCTTCAGAGATTTCATTGAGTGTTCCCTCCCCATTCCCTATCGCAGGGATGAGCTTTCCTCATCCATAAGACCATTAACCAGCAGCTTGTGAAGTCAAAAGTGGTCGAGATTACGTAAATATTCTTGTTTTCCGGTACTCTGAAGAGCCCGTCGCCTTCCGGGGTCTTACGATTTTTTACCCCCATGGACAGAGGCGCTGCGCTACCCTTGCAGGCAGCATGAAACAAATCCTGCTGATCGATGACGATATTGAGCTCTGCGCCCTTCTCACCGACTACCTCCAAGCTGAGGGTTTTGAAGTGGAAGCGGTGCACAACGGCGAATCGGGCCTGCAAAAAGCTTTGACCGGCAGTTACAGCATTGTCGTACTGGACGTGATGCTCCCGGGGATCTCCGGGCTCGACGTGCTCCGCCGCCTGCGTCCGCAATCGCGTGTCCCCGTACTGCTGCTAACCGCGCGCGGAGAAGACGTGGACCGCATCGTTGGCCTGGAATTAGGCGCCGACGATTATGTCCCGAAACCCTTCAACACCCGCGAACTACTAGCCCGCATCCAGGCGATTTTGCGGCGCGTTCAAGGCGGCCAGGCGCCTGGAGCTTTGGTTTCCGTCGGCGATGTCACCCTCGATCCCGGCGCCCGCACCGTGCAGCGCTCCGGACAAAAGCTGGATTTCACCTCAGTAGAGTTCGACCTGTTGCGTTATCTACTTGAGAATGCCGGCAACGTGGTGCCGCGCGAGGAACTCGCGGAACGGGTGCTCGGTCGACGCTTCTCGCCGTTCGATCGCAGCATCGACATGCATATCAGCAAAATTCGCCGTAAGCTGCTGGACGAGACCGACGACTTGATCAAGACGGTGCGCGGCACCGGGTACATTTATGCCCGGCCCGTAGTATTAGCCGGGAGCAAATGAGAAGCCTGTTTCTCAAGATATTCCTCGCCTTCTGGGGAGCGATGGCGGTTTTCGTCACCCTCGCCTCCATCACCACACTCGTAATCGTGCGTTTCCAGACGACCGATTCCGCGATGGAGGCGATGACTCGCGCTTCCGTTCAGGCCTTCCAGAGCGGCGGCCCGGGAGCCCTGCACAACTACTTTCACCAGATCGAACGCGACCAGCTCTTCCGCGCAATTCTCTTTGATGAACAGGGACATGAACTGAGTGGGCGTCCCGCTCCTCGCTTCCTCGGTCCGGATGGCCAACTCGGCCGGCCCCCCGTGGATGGCTCCACAAATGGACCTCCGCCACCACCGCCCAGCTTTGAAGAACTCTCCAAACATCACTTTCCGAAGCATACGATCCTCGCTGCTGACGGCCATCATTACACCCTGATATTGTTGCCGCCCTCGCGTGCCCACCTCTGGTTCCTGACGGCACCGACCCGGCTGATCGGGATTCTCGTTGGACTCGCGGCCACCGGCCTGATCTGTTTCTTCCTCGCCCGATACGTTACCCGGCCGATCGCCAGCCTCAGGGCTGCCAGCGGTCGCTTGGCAGCTGGCGACCTCTCCGCCCGAGCCGGTTCTGGAGCGATCAGCCGTCGCGATGAGATTGGCGCACTCGTACACGATTTCGACCGCATGGCCGAACGGATTGAAAACCTGATCACCACCCAGCGGCGTCTCCTGACCGACATCTCCCATGAACTGCGCTCGCCGCTGGCTCGCTTGAATGTGGCTGTAGGATTAGCGCGAAGGCAAGCCGACCCGGGAACCCAGTCCGCACTCGAACGTATTGAGATCGAGGCCGATCGCCTCAACGACATGCTGCAGAACTTGCTCACCCTTTCGCGACTGGAAAGCGGCGAGGCCGTTGAGATGCGGACCTCCGTCGAATTGGCCGCGCTGGTGGCCGATGTCGTAGCCGATGCCGACTTTGAGGCTCAGGCTTTCGGACGCAAGGTAGTTCTAAAAACGAATACCCCTTGCACAGTCGAAGGAAACATCACGCTCCTCCGCAGTGCGATCGAAAACGTGGTGAGAAACGCCGCCCGTTACACCGATGAAAACACCCAGGTGGACGTCGCCCTCGAAGCTCGCGACCATCAGGCAATCATCACGGTCCACGACCAGGGTCCCGGCGTTCCGGAGGAATCTTTGCCCAAGCTTTTCCTCCCCTTTTACCGCGTAGATGCCACCCGCGACCGCAACACCGGCGGGGTCGGATTAGGATTGTCGATTGCCGAACGGGCAGTTCGGCTGCACGGCGGCTCTGTCACAGCGCGCAACGGCCACCCCCACGGCCTGCTGGTTGAGCTCGAACTGCCTGCCATCGACAACGAAAAGGCGACGCCGAAGCTTGAAACCGCAACCGTAAGAACCTCCTGATACCTCCCACCATTGGGGAATATCCGCTTCTCGGCCCTTAGGAAGATGCTGGACGACGGCCTCGCGCCCTGTTTGAGGAGATGTATGCCAGCAACCACTCACTTCATCACTGCTCCCACCTTCCACCGGAAACGTGTCTTTCATAACGAGCTCTTCGGCGAAATGCTGATGGACGCCCTCATGCGCTGGCGGCAATCCGCCGAAGTCTCACTGCATGACTACGTGATCATGCCCGATCACATCCATCTCCTGGTTACCACTCGCACCGATGTCATCGCTGCGGTTGAGAGCCTGCAACGGCTGTTTGCGGAAGATCTCGCCCGCCAATATGGATACTCCGGCGAAGTTTGGGAGCCGGCGTTTCAGGATCGAGAACTCCACGATTTGGAAGAATGCTCTGAATGTACGCGCAAGATCCACTCCAATCCGGTGCGCGTTGGCTTCTGCAATAACCCCCGCGAATATCGCATGAGTTCCAAATCTTCACGCTGGGTTTTAGATCCTCTGCCAGAGCGTCTGCGTCCCCTCGAGCTCCAAGTCGTATAAACCCTTATTGAATCCTGTGAAATGAAAAAGCCCACGCAGGAGACGCGTGGGCTTAAGTTTGGGTTGAAATTCCTTACCGCTCTGGCTTCTTCGGCTTCTCTTCGTCCTTCGGAGGCTTGCTCTCCTTAGCCGGAGGATTCTTTGGAGGTGCCGCTTCACGCGCCGGAGGGCGCGGTGGCGGTGCTGCCTCACGAGCCGGCGGTTGGTTTACCGGACGCGGCGGAGCCGCTTCACGTGCCGGAGGCTGATTTACCGGCCGTGCAGGAGTGGTTTCCCTTGCGGGCGGCTGATTCGTCGGACGCGCTGCCTCGGGCTGACGCGCCGGAGCCTCATTCGTCGGACGTGCCGGAGGCTGGTTAGCCTCTCTTGCTGGCGGCGTTGGCGGCGTATTGTCACGAGTCGGGGGACGCGGTACCGGCCTTGCGGCAGGTGCTGCATCGTTCGGACGCGTGGGCTCGTTCGGACGAGCCGGTGACTCGTTCATCCGGGCTGGCGGTTCGTTGCCACGCGCTGGAGGCTGGTTGGCCGTAGGCGGACGAGGCACGTTGTTCTCCCGCCCAGGCGCAGGCGGCGTATTCGGCTGTGCTGGCTGCCCCGGACGATTTACGTTCGCTGGTGGCTGTGCTGGCTGCCCCGGCCGGTTTGCATTGGCAGGCGGCTGCGCCGGCTGGTTCGGCCGGTTCACATTCGCTGGCGGTTGCGCGGGTTGACCAGGACGATTCGCATTCGCTGGTCCACCCGGTCCGTTCGGCCGGCCACCATTAGCGGGCGTTCCCGGTCCAGGTTTCGCCGGAGCAGGATGGAACGCTGACGGCGCGTTGCCCTGTGGCTTCGCAGCATTCAGCTGTTGGACTGCGGCCGCCGGACGCGGTTTGCCGGCCTGCATCGGCGCCGGACGTTGCTCCCTCGGCAAATCTTTCACCTGGGCAGCATCGAGTGGACGTCCGCCGTTCTTCTGGATGGCCGCTTGCGTCGCTTCAAACTTCGCTGGCGGAGGTGGAGGCGTCGCCCTACTCATAACCGGACGCTGCATCACGCTCGCCGGCGGCGTGTGCTGTTGCACCGGAGCGCGTCCACCAAGTACGGCGGCACGCTGCGGAGCCACCCCGGGCGATGCCGAGAACTTCGCGTTCGCGAGTTGCCGTTCATCGACCCTCACTGCAGCCCGCGACACCGATTGGCCGGAGGCCATTGCTCCTGCCGGTACCGCCGTCACCGCGCCACGCACGTTCTGGTTGGCGTAATGAACGTTGTTGATCACCGTCGTGTTGTTGTTATTGATGACCGTGTAGTTGTTCGTCACATTCGTGATGTTGGTGATGTGCGTGTTCGTCACGTTCACGTTGCGAACGTAGTTCTCGCTCACGCGATAGCTCGGGTAGTACGGTTCGCCGTATCCCAGTGGAACCCATCCCACCGGAGCGCCGCCCCCCACTCCGATACTCACTCCGAACCCGCCGCCGCCAATGAAGGCCACCAACGCGGGTGCATAGACAGGACGAACGTATCCCACTTCAACGTAAGGCTGCGGGCGTCCCGGGCACCATCCCCAACCTCCGCCGATGCTGACCCAGCGGCCGTAGTGGAATGGCGCATAACCCCACGATGCATCATCGACCCACGTGTAGCCCCACGGATCGATCCAGGCCCAGTGACCATTGTGATACGGAGCCCATCCGGCATCCACGCGTGGACGCCATACCGGCCCATAATCGGGGCTATCGCTCCATGAACCATTGTCGTCCAGGTCTTCGTAGCCTACGAGACCAGGCGATATATAGCGCGCCGAGGCGGAATGATCCTGCCGATCGTTACGCTCCATGTTGAACTGATCGAAGTCATCCATGTCCCCGAGTTGGGAGACCTGGTTCTGACCCGAGTTCCCGCCACTGAAGACGACCTGCTCACCAGAACGGACGCGCACTCCGTCGGCTTCTCCCGTGCCTTCGCCTTCGCCACGACGCACGGAAACATAAGTCGAGTCGGAATTCGGGTCGACGTCAAAGCGATAGTCGCCTTCACGATCGATCACGAACGCCACGTTCGGCGTATCGATTTCAACCTGTTCGTCATGAAACAACCGCCGCACGTGGACAAACAAGCTTCCCTGGTCGAGTTCCAGTTGATTGATGTTGTCGTCGAGGTTGGTGATGGTAAGGCTGGTTTGCTGATCGATGCGGGCCTTGATGTTGCCCATGCTGATTTCAGCGCGAGCACCCTGGTCGGCCCAGACGCGGTCGGAACTGGTGAGCGGACGATTTAAGGTCGCATCGACCCAATCATCAACTCCACCAGGTTGCATGGAAACCGGGCCTTGCATCCACGACAGGCGTCCCGCGACGCCCGGCGGATCGGCAAATACCGGCATTGCCACTGCACCCAGGACCAGTGCAACGAACATAGCCAGCAGAACAGTACGAAGTCGATTATTCATAGCTTTCGAGTCTCTCCATAGGGAACCGGTAGAAGGGTGGTGCACCGCGCCGGTTCCACAGTTCGCTCTCAGGCTCTATTGAACCCGGAAGCGCGTGTAAAGTTGTGTGACATCGCGTTGATTTCAGAAACTTAACCGTTGCAAAACCGTGCAACCCCTAAGTTACGCCGCGGGCGTCCGTGCCTCACGGTCGATCGCGCCCTGGCCGCTCTTTTGCTGAACCGCCGTTTCGATGTGCTGGATCTCCACTCTCTCTTTCTGTACTCCCAGCTTCACACTTCCGAAGGCGCCCATGTACAGGTTGGAAATAAACACCAGCGAAAACCAGGCGATAAGATAGCCGCGCCAGTCGGCATACAGCAGGTGGTACCGCGTGATCACCAGGAAAAACGCGGCAACATAGTGACTGAAACAATATTCGCAGGTAAAGAGATAAAAAAACTTTCGCTTCGTCAGCGAACCCGCATTCTCACTCTTTGTCTTGCAATAGTCGCGCGGTTCTCGAAAAACCTCTTCGTGCGTCACCGTCCACGCTACGCATGCAATCGGAATCGAGAGCACCAGCAACCATACGATTTGCAACGCGAGCGACGCCATGAAGGCTTAGATTCCAACTACTCGTCTTTGTTTGCCCCGGTGATCGATGGGGTTTCTTCTTCGGAGTCTCCCAATCCGCAGTGCACGCAGCGCTTCGCAAACATATTCGGCCCGGCGAAGCTCCCCGCCCGAAAGAACGGTTTGCCACACTGTGGACAGGGAAATACGTGAAATGCCACGCGCACGAGCAATAATCCAACCGCGAACACTCCAATCGCCCAGACCAGGTGTTGACGCGCAAAAAGCGCAGCTAGCAGGATGCACGGCACCAGCGCCACCATCAGGAAAATGAGCGCGCTGCGCAGCATCCTGACGACCTTAAGTTTCGCAGAGAAGTCGCCCATGGCCACACCATTCTAGGTCAATCGCTCAGCAGTGCACTCCCATTGTTCGCGCGTTGGCCCAGATAGAGAATCAAAGCCCAGTTGTTTGTCCCCGCTCACCGGGGAAATCGTTCTTTGCACGATACAATTCCCGCCGGAGGATTTCATGGTCCGACAAGCACTCCTCGCGCTTTCTTGCGCCGTACTCTTATCTGTTCCGTTCCTCGCACAGACAAATACTCCGCCCGCCGCATCCGACGCCGACAAATTCATCAAGAACGCTGAGACCAAGTTGGATGACCTGATTACCAAGAGTCAGCGCGGGGAATGGGTCGCCGAGAACTTTATCACCGACGACACCCAGGAAATCGCGTCGGAAGCCAACGAGTTGCTCAATGGCGAAGCCACCAATCTCGCCAAGCAATCGCTCCAGTTCCAGAAGCTGCAACTGCCACCTGAGCTTGCCAGAAAACTGTTGCTTCTGAAACTAGCCGCGATCGCGCCAAGCGATCCCAAAGACCTCGCCGAAATGACCCGGGCACAAGCGTCCATCGCCGGAGATTACGGCAAGGGCAAGTATTGTCCGAAAGCCGGCAAGCATGCCGGCGAATGTCTCGATATCACCAAAATCGAGCACATCATGGAAACTTCCACCGATCCCGACGAACTGAAGGATCTATGGGTTGGCTGGCACGCCGTCGGTGCCCCCATGCGCCAGCGTTACGCGCGCTTTGTAGAGTTGAGCAACAAGGGCGCAAAAGAAATGGGATGGGCCGACACTGGTGCTTTCTGGCGCGCCGGTTATGACATGCCGCCCGATCAGTTCAGCGCCGAACTCGAACGCCTCTGGCAACAAGTGCGCCCACTTTACCTTTCGCTGCACACCTACGTTCGCAATCAATTGGTGAAGAAATATGGGCCGCAAGCGGTCCAGAACGGCATGATCCGCGCCGACCTGCTTGGCAATCCCTGGGCGCAGGAGTGGGGCAACATTTACCCCCTCGTCGCGCCACCTACCCAGCATCCCCAACTCGATCTCACCGCGATCCTGAAAGATAAAAAGGTCGACGAAAAAGGCATGGTGAAGTATGCCGAGAACTTCTTCAAGTCGCTCGGCTTCGCGCCACTTTCCCAGACCTTCTGGGAACGCTCGCTCTTCCTGAAGCCGCAAGACCGCGACGTCATCTGCCACCCCAGCGCCTGGGACATCGACAGCAAAGACGACGTCCGCCTGAAGGCCTGTCTCCAGGTGCGTGCCGAAGATTTCGTCACCGTGCACCACGAGCTCGGGCACAACTTCTATCAGCGCGCCTATAAGAACCAGCCACCGCTCTTCCAAAACGGCGCCAACGACGGCTTCCACGAGGCCATTGGAGACACCATCGCGCTCTCCATCACCCCCGCCTACCTGAAACAGGTGGGGCTCATCAACGAAGTTCCCCCGCAGGATGACATCGCGCTGCTGTTGCGCCAGGCCCTCGACAAGGTTGCCTTCCTTCCCTTCGGGCTTCTGATCGATCAATGGCGTTGGAAGGTGTTCAGCGGCAAGATTAAGCCTGAGGACTACAACCAGGCCTGGTGGCAGCTGCGCGAACACTATCAAGGCGTCTTCCCGCCGGTGGCGCGCACCGAAGCGGACTTCGATCCGGGCGCCAAGTATCACGTGCCTTCGAACACTCCCTACACCCGCTACTTCCTCGCGCGGATNNACTGGCCGCCATGCTCGAGATGGGCCAGAGCAAGCCCTGGCCGGAGGAATTGAAAACACTGACTGGCGAAGACAAGATGGACGCCACCGCCATGCTCGACTACTTCGCCCCACTCAAGAAGTGGCTCGATGAGCAAAACAAAGGTCAGGCGTCCGGCTGGCAGGAAGCAAAATAAGCGAGTTGTCATGCTGAACAGAATCCGCATACCGATGCGGATTCGCTGTGAAGCATCTTGCGTTCGATCGCGCGTGAGCCAAATAAAAGCGCGCGATCGTTTTCGGCGCTCTCTTGTCATTGCGAGGAGCGAAGCGAAGCGGCGACCTGCTTTATTTGAAAACCCTGTCATCCTGAGCGAAGCACGCGCAGCGGGCGCAGTCGAAGGACCCCTATCGCTACAATCACTCTCTAGTACTTGTCATGCTGAGCGAAGAATCCGCATACCAATGCGGACTCGCAGCCGAAGCTCCTTGCGTTTCGCCGCGCAGCCAAAAGGCTGTCAACCCCCACCCCCCACTTTCCCCGCAACACCCTCATTCCATTCGAGATATAAAGCCAGAAAAAGTATCCGGTTTACCCCTTTCACTTTGCTATCCTAAAAATAGAGAGACAAAAAAGCGGCCGTCGCGGCCGCCTTACTCTTTTGTTTTCAATATTTTTGCATGTAACTCCCTTGTTTTTAATATTTTGGCGGGATTTTATCCCTAACTCATTGATTCCAACAGACCGATCGGGGGAGAGGAGGCCGCACTCAAACTTCTCTCTCCTGTCACCCTACTGACAGAACCCTGTCAGGAGCGTTCTCCTACCATCCTTCTCGTTGCGATTCCATCGCACTTGAGGAGAACACAATGGCTACCACTGCTACCGCCGTCCGCAGCATCGTGTCGTGGTTTGAAATTCCCAGCAGCGATTTCAACCGCGCCGTCAGCTTCTACGAGTCGATCTTTGCGCAGGAATTACAGAAGGGCGACTTCATGGGCACCCCCACCGCCGTCTTCGCTTACGAGAGGCCTGCCGTCTCCGGCTGCATTCTCAAAGAAGAGGGCCACACGCCGAGCACCTCCGGCACNNATGCGACGCGCCGATCGTCTGTTTCGAATCGTCCAATTTCTGCGGGTCGGGCGCATGACTACCGCGCGCCGGCTCGCAGAGAAGTTGCAGGTCTCGGAACGCACGATTTATCGCGATGTCCGCGACCTGCAACTTTCCGGCATGCCGATCGAAGGCGAAGCCGGCATCGGCTACTTGCTGCGCCAGGATTTCGATATACCACCGCTCATGTTTAACCGTTCGGAAATCGAAGCACTCGTCCTTGGCGCCCGCATGGTGCGCGCCTGGGGTGGCGCCGAACAAGGCGAGGCCGCCGCCCAGGCCCTCAACAAAATCGAGGCCGTCCTGCCCGCCGACATGCGCGACAAGGTGGACCAGACGCTGCTCTACGCCATCAACTTCAAAGTCTCCGCGGAGTTGAAGCGGGACGTCGACATCCTGAATCACGCGGCTTCCGAACACCGCTTCATCGAATTTGATTATGCCCGCGAGGATGGCGAGCGCAGCCATCGCCGCGTTCGTCCACTTGGTCTCTATTTCTGGGGTGGCGCCTGGACCCTGGCAAGCTGGTGCGAGATGCGGAAAGATTTCCGCAACTTCCGCGTCGATCGTTTGACCGAATTAAAAGTGCTTGAGGAGCTATTCCCTGACGATCCGAAGAAATCGCTCACCGCATTCATTGAGAAGATGAGGACCCGATGACCAACGACGCCATTCGCGAATTCTGCATGTCGCTGCCCATGACCACCGAAGAAGTGCAATGGGAAGAACACCTGCTGTTCAAAATCGGCGGCAAGATGTTCGCCATCATCCAACTCGGCGGCCATCGCTGCAACCTTAAGACAACACCGGAGAAATACGCGGAACTGGTCGAATTGGCCGACATCGCGCCCAGTTCGCACAATATGTGGAAGTATCAGTGGGTCACAACCGAGACCCTCACCGCCCTGCCAGATGCGGGGTTTCGCGAGCTGTTGACCGAGTCCTACAACCTGGTGCGGACAAGCCTCTCGAAGAAATTCCAGGCAGAACTGGATGCCGGGCTCCAGCCGAAAGTGAAGAAGTGGGTGCCAAAAGCCAAGCGGGAGAGGAACGTCGCAGTAAAGAAAAAGTCAGTAAAGTTGACCAAGGGACCGACGCTCAAGAAGAAGTAGGCTCCCTAACCTCCGTGTCTCCGCGCCTCCGTGTTAGATGTTCGCCTGATTTAAGATTGTAAGTTCTCATTTCCTCAAAATTGTTCTAGGGGCATCATGGCAAAGATTCAACGCGCAATCCTTAGCGTTACCGATAAAACCGGCCTGGCTGATTTCGCACGAAAGCTCGCCTCCCACGGCGTGGAGCTGATCTCTACAGGCGGCACTGCAAAGCTGCTGCGCGACAGCGGCATCCCTGTAAAGGACATTTCCGACCTCACCGGCTTCCCGGAGATGCTCGACGGCCGCGTGAAAACGCTTCATCCGAAAGTGCACGGCGGCATCCTTCATCTCCGCGGCAACAAGGAGCATGTTGCAACCGTCGCCGAGCACGGCATTCTGCCGATCGACATGGTGGTGGTCAATCTCTACGCCTTCGAGAAGACCGCTTCCAAGCCCGGTGCGCACTTTGAAGAGATCATCGAGAACATCGACATCGGCGGCCCCTCGATGGTGCGTTCCGCGGCCAAAAATTTTCAGGACGTCGCGATCGTGACCTCGCCCGAGCAGTACGCGGGAATCGCGGAAGAAATGGACAAAAGCGGCGGCTCAGTTTCTTTGCAGACCCATTGGAAGCTGGCGCAACGCGCTTTCGCCACCACTGCAGCCTACGATTCAGCAATTGCCTCAGCGCTCGAACGCGTGCCGGTGGATGAAGCCGGCAAATTCGATATCTCGAATATTCAGGGGGGCAGCGGTTTCCCGCCGACTCTGCGACTCTCGTTCAACAAGGCTTTCGACCTGCGTTATGGCGAAAATCCGCATCAGAAAGCAGCTCTCTATTCCGACGGTACTGGCCTCGGGGTTGCGAACGGCCGCCAGTTGCAAGGCAAAGAGCTGTCGTATAACAACATCGTGGACCTGCAAGCTGCTTGGGATTTGGCCCAGGAGTTCGATGAGCCAGTAGTCGCCATCATTAAACACACTAACCCCTGCGGTACCGCAGTCAGTTCGACGCTTGTCGAAGCGTATAAACGTGCCCTGGAAGCCGATCCGGTTTCCGCGTTCGGCGGCGTAATCGGCGTGAATCGCGAGATCGATGAAGCCACCGCCGAAGAGATGGCCAAACTGTTTCTCGAAGTGATCGCCGCTCCAAGCTTCAGCGAAGGTGCAAAAGCGCGCTTTGCCGCGAAGAAGAATTTACGGCTGGTCGAAGTAAAAGCGTTCAATCAGAAATACACATTGAAGAACGTGTCCGGTGGCGTTCTTGTACAGGACAACGATGTCCGCCCCCTCACCGAAGCCGACCTCAAGGTCGTAAGTTCGCGCAAACCCACCGAAGCGGAAATGAAGGATTTGCTTTTCGCGTGGAAGGTCTGCAAGCACGTTAAATCCAACGCCATCCTGTACGCGAAAGATGGACGCAGCGTCGGCGTCGGCGCCGGGCAGATGAGCCGCGTAGATTCCGCCCGCATCGGCGCCATGAAGGCCGTGCTGCCGGTAAAAGGCAGCGTGGCCGCTAGCGATGCGTTCTTTCCATTTCCCGACGGAGTGGAAGTGATCGCCGAAGCGGGTGCAACCGCCATCATCCAGCCCGGCGGATCGGTGAAGGACCAGGAAGTAATCGACGCCGCAAACCGGCTGGAACTGGCAATGGTCACCACCGGAGTGCGCCACTTCCGACACTAAAGGCCAAAGCTTTCACCACGAAGGACACGGAGGACACGAAGNNCTTCGTGTCCTCCGTGTCCTTCGTGTTTTAGGATTTTGGTTTTCTAGCGACGACCACTCGCGGGATTCCCTGCAGATCGGGCACGACTCGGAAATCGCTCCAGCCGCGCATAATCGCATGCACGGGTTCAGCGATCGAGTAGCCGATCTCCATCAGGAACCAGCCCCCTGGCTTGAGGTGATCCCACACCTGCGGAACCAGGCGCTCCACAATGTCCATGCCGCGCTCGCCGCCAAACACGGCGCAATGCGGCTCAAAATCACGAACTTGCTTTTGGACTTTATCAGCCTCGCACTCTCCAACATAAGGCGGGTTGGAAACGATCACATCGAATGTGCGATTCGGTTCGACAGCACTCAACAGATTGCTCTCCCGGAATTCGACACTGGCCTCCAGCCGGGCCGCATTCGCTTGTGCCATCTCGAGAGCGCT
Source organism: Acidobacteriaceae bacterium (assembly GCA_003151155.1). Taxonomy (GTDB): domain Bacteria; phylum Acidobacteriota; class Terriglobia; order Terriglobales; family Acidobacteriaceae; genus Korobacter. Next base: position 281 of record PLWX01000078.1, on the reverse strand, counting down.
GCGGGAGATATCGACTGCCATCAATTTGCTTTGCGGCAGTTCCTTGGCGAGCGTCACTGCGATGCAGCCGGATCCTGTACCCACGTCGACAATGTTCCATTCAACTCTTCGCCCGGGACCGGCGATCTCCAGCACAGCTTCAATCAGGTGCTCCGTTTCCGGCCTCGGGATTAGAACCGCCGGCGAGACAAGGAAGTCGCGGCCGTAGAACTCCTGGTGCCCGGTAATGTATTGCGCGGGCTCACCATGGCAGCGTCGGGCAGTCGCATCTTCGTAACGTT
>PLWX01000127.1 GCA_003151155.1 Acidobacteriaceae bacterium | reverse complement strand
AAGCACGTCATCCCCACCCACCAGGGTCGCGCCGCCGAACGCATCCTCTTCAGTGTGATGTGCAAGCCCGGCGACATCGTGCCCAACAACACCCATTTCGATACCACCCGCGCCAATGTCGAGTTCACCGGCGCCGAGGCCATCGACCTCCTGCGCGAAGAGGGCAAGCACCCGGCGCTCGTGCATCCCTTCAAGGGCAATATGGACGTCGAAGCCCTCGAAACGTTGATCGCCCGCGTAGGTCGTGAACGCATTCCGCTGGTTATGCTTACCATCACCAACAACTCCGGAGGTGGACAACCCGTCTCCATGGAAAACGCCCGCCAGGTCAGCGCGGTCTGCCGCAAGCATGGCATTCCGCTCTACTTCGACGCTTGCCGCTTTGCCGAGAATGCCTATTTCATCAAGCTGCGCGAACCCGGATATGCCGATAAGACTCCCAAGCAGATCGCGCAGGAGATGTTCGCGCTAGGCGATGGTTGCACCATGTCGGCCAAAAAAGACGGTATGGCCAACATCGGCGGCTTCCTCTGTAGTAATAACGACGCTCTTGCCCAGCAGGAGAAAAACCTTCTCATCCTCACCGAGGGCTACCCCACCTATGGCGGTCTCGCGGGCCGGGACCTCGAAGCCATCGCCGTCGGCATACAGGAAGCTCTCGAAGAGGATTACCTCCGCTATCGCATTACCTCAACCGGCTATCTTGGTCGCAAACTCTCCGAAGCCGGGGTGCCCATCGTGCAGCCGCCGGGCGGCCACGCCATCTATCTCGACGCGCGTGCCTTCCTGCCGCACATCCCACTCGAACAATTTCCCGGGGTCGCTCTTACCTGTGAGCTTTATCTAGAAGGCGGCATCCGTTCCGTCGAGATCGGCGGCCTCATGTTCGGCAAATCGGCAAAAATGGATTTAGTGCGTCTCGCGATCCCGCGACGCGTCTATACCCAGAGCCACATCGACTACGTAATCGAGGTACTGCTGGAAGTCTGGCAACGTCGCGAGCAGGTCGTTGGCATGCAGCTGACTTATGAAGCGCCCTTTTTGCGGCATTTCACAGCGCGCCTCGCCCCGCTGCAAACAGCCGCCGTCTCCGCTCGCTGATTTTTATTCCGTGATCACGGCGAATGAATAGAGGTACTTCTCTCCCCCGGCAGAACATTCGAAATCGACATCGATAGCTACGCGCCACTGACCGTTTGCCTGGCGGTGCTGTACCTGGAATGTGTAACCGTTTCCCGCCGTCTCGAAGCTCATCGCAAGGATCAGCAATGACTCCTGCTGAGAACGATCCCCCCCCACCGGCCAAAGCCGCATATACGTTGCCGGAGTCAACAAGGTCGGTGGAACCTGATCGGAGAGAATGATCTCTTTCGTGATGGCATCGGTCAGCGAAAAGCGCGACTCTGATGCTGAACTGGTTACCAGGTATTGGAGAAATTCGCCGCCTCGCAGGTTGAGCGCAACCGCTGGCGCTTCGAATCTAACTTTTTTCGTGACCGTCACTCGTCGTCCTGCGCTCCCGGAAGCGAAATTTTCGATTTCCCGAACAGGGCCATCATGACGGGCGCAAGCGAATAAAGTGCATGTCGGGGAAAGTTGTTCTGAAAGCAGAACATTGCACTCCTCAGCGTGACGACGTCAGGGATTGCAGCGAAGACATGCTGTTGGCAGCCGACTGATAATTCATCACCGCGCCCGAAAGATCAGGCAGGAATCCGGGGATTAGCTCGCCCACGTAGAGCGAAGCCAGAGCACGCAGGGCGCGGGTTCGGGTCGCAAGCGACGCATCCAGCAGCGCGCGGGCTGACTCTGCCACTGCGGGGTCTTCGGTATGTCGAGCTGCTTCCCCGGTTGCAATCAGAATTCTCGTATTGTGCGAAATCCTCCGTACATACGCCCGCAGCGCCCGATTGCGCTCCCGCTGCGCTTTGCGGAAATCGGAAGCGCTGAGCGAGCGCCGGAGAAATTCAAGGTTGTGCTCATCGATCAGGTTCATCAGCGCTGGTACGTAGATCGGCTCCAGGGCCAGGTGCAGTTTGTCGGGAGGTGGCGCTGCCGATCGCGTCGGGGCGTAGCGAATCAGGAATATTACAAACAGCAGCGCAACTCCGAGCAATCCCAGTGTGATTGTCATGACCTGCCTACCATTCTGCGTCCGCCGAATGCCATGGGTCGCATTCTGGAGTTCATCCAAGCTATGCTAGAGTCCCGGGCTAAGCTATGAAATCTTTGTTGTTTACTTCCCGAAAGCAGAACAACCACCATTCTTCAGGATCGAGCCAGAAGTTCTTCGAGCGCGGTGTTCCATCGCACCAGGTTGGGCGAATACGGCACCTCCGTGACGTACAACTTCGATTCCTGCCGCACCAGGTAGTAACTCCAGACCAACACGCCAAGATCGAATCCAGCCGACACCACCAACTCGTAGATACGGTGAATGTGGTACCCAAATTCAACGCGAAACGACTCGCCCAGCACCTCAAGTCCGGTCAACACTGCCATGCCCAGGACAATTCCGAACAGGTAGTGTCTCCAGGTCAACCCAAATAGCCTGCAAAACATAAATAGAACGAACAATAGGCCGAAGCGCACGAAATCCACGCTCCTCTGCCCCGACACAATCCACACCGTGAGCTTTGCCACGCTGACATCCGACGGTGGCGTCTCGATCAACATCCAGGCTGCAATCGCAACCAATAGGATCCCCGCTATTAGGTAAACAAGATGGCCTAATTTGCGGATCCCCGGATAGGGCTTAAGCATCTTTGAAAACAACTCCAACAGTACCGCCATCGACAGCACGGCATCGAGCACCGACTGCACAACCCATGATTTGAAGTAAACGGGATTGCTGCACCGCAAACGAATCCAAAGCGATACCGCCGCCGTTACTAGTTGAAAGATTGCGTACGCGCAGAAGACCGGAAACTCCGCGTAAAGCTTCCTCCGCAGAACCAGCGACACCACCAGGCCTAACAGGAGAATCCCGGTAACCCAGATCAAGAGTTGCGTTGTGGACAGAGGCTGCATGGGGCTGCCGGAAGCATACTTCTAACTCCGGCAGCCTGCAATCACCTTGATTTGGCATGCTGGAACTTATGGGGGACAGATTTGTCCCGAACATGTAGGCGGGATACTAGGGCCGCCTTGCAAAATCACGAGAGGTTGCTTCCCCGTTTGGATCGGATAGGTCTGGCTGCTGTGGATAGATTGAGAGACTGTAGGTACCAAAAGCAGCACTGCTGCTAGAAATTGAAGCTGTTTCACGAAAACTCTCCTTCTTCAGATCGAGATTTCGTGTTACCTTGACCTCATTCCGTGAACTTGCACGCTTTCTTTTCACGCGTTCTTGGTTCGGAAGTCAGAACAAAATGTCTTTTTTCTCTGCTCTCGAAGATTTCATGCAGCGCTCGCTGTCCGCGCTCCCCACCCTTTGGGAAAAATTGCAGTTCGTTGGGGATTTGCGTGAGGATGGGACTGTTTACCGGCACTGGGGCTTAGAGCAGAAGTTTGGCGAGCAGGCCGCGCGCGCAGCGATCGCCGAAGCACACAATGGACTGTTCAACGAGGTGGTTTCCACCAGGCTTGCGGAATTATGGCTCGCAGCTGATCAGGCCGCTCATCGCGAACGCTTGGAAGTGGCCGAGTATCTGCGGAAAATGCGCGATTCAGAAACTGCGTTGCCGCTTGACGCTCAGGGCGTCGCGCCGGAACACTTTGCTTTCGTCGTGACTAACCTTTGCCGTGTAGCCCATTCCCGTTCGACTCCCAACCGCCAAGCCGCATAGCAATCCCAACCACCTGCCCCAGTACCTCGACTTCGCTGCCGTGGCGAAACATCTGCGTGCGCGCCGGTGACATGGGATGCGGCCTCACTGCGAGCATCTGCCCATTTAACTCGCACCAGGAACATACGAAGCCATCACGCGTCTCAAGAAAATAGATAGGGCGTTCGTATTCCGACCGCCAAGGTCCCTCGGCGATCTTGCGCAACGACTCGTCGATCTGCACGAAGCTACCCGGAAGCAGCAGCGGATACATCGTGAGATCTTCCGTACCGATATAACCGTAGGTGTATTCCCGCTGTCTGAACTGCCAGAGTGCGGTCAGCGGAACCGTTCCCCACTTTACGATCATCCGGCCCACCGCACTGGTCGTGCGAGCGTCAAACCCGGGATCTAGCCGTATGGGTACCTCTACCAGTTCATTGCTGCCTTGATCAGTAAACGCGTGGGTCTTCGGAATGGAAACCACATCGGAATCTCCTGCGGATTTTTGCAGGTCAATCCCGTAAAGTCCGAGCAGTTCCCGGAAATCGCGTCGATAAATGGCAGAAAACGAGTACAGTTTGTAGAGACTCGGGGTCACGCCTTTTGTTTCGATATCGGAAAGACGGCTAAGCGAGATCAGGTAGTCCGGGTTGCCGTACTTTTCAGCCAGTCGCGAGCTCGCCCCCTCCACATCGCGAAGGGTCAAACCGAGCCGCTCTCGGATTTGCCTCAAACTCTCCCCTCCGGCCAAAATGTAATCCTCCAATCTCCTTTACTACCATGAATATACTCAGGTTTCACCGAACCGCACAAAGAGAATCTAGGCGGCCGGGACATGGCGCTTGGAAGGATTTTACGAGCAACGGCGACAATACTTTCGAACAGCTTGGTCTTGTAGGCGCCCTCTGTTCCGATTTCAGAACAAAATCCGAAGAAACAAGAACTATAAACCTCGACGCGCACAATCACAGCCGATGTCGATCACGAGGCTGGTATGACGCGGACCCAGAAGTTACGCGCTTTACGCAGAAGACTTCGCTCGGTGAACCGCACCATCAGGGAACTCCAGCGCCGACAAAAGTTGGACCTGTTACGCAACCCTGATATTTCTGGACGCAATTTCGGCAAGCTTCTCGCGATGTCGCCGCAGCCAAAATCGCCAGGCCCTCTCCACCCGATGCGCGAAAGCCCTATGGGATGCACGACCGCAAAGATTCTTCTCTTCCCTGCAGCGGGGAAGAGAGTAATCATCGTAAAGGAGAGCCCGGTTTCCGAAGACGCCAAGAACGCCTAAGCTCGCCGTTCAAGAGCTCGACTAGGCAGCCTTCTTCTTTCGCTGCGCCCAGCGCAACTTCATCGCTTTCGAAATTCGCGCTCGTGCTTCCGCGCTCATGTGTCGGCGCCCGCGTGTCCCTTTACCCGCGCCCTTGCCCTTGCCTAGACCCTGCAGAGCTGAAATCGCCTCTTCGATTCGATCCCGTTCCTGCTTAAGTTCCGCGAGTAGACTTTGTATATCCAAGTGTGTTCTCCCTTTTAGTAGCGTTTAGGCTTCAATTCACAATTTCGAATTCGATCTCAGGTATTCTTACTTACGCTTTGGCGTTAAGCAAGTAAAAGCACGTATCGCTCGCGCGCGAGTGAGAACTTTTATTTGTCTTTTCCGTTGAAGTGTCATTTCTGGAAGAACACTGCAAAAATGTGCATAGTGCTCCGTAGAGGAATGCCTGAGCTCTGCACCAAATCTCGAAACCCTTCAAAACCACAGACTGCTGCCCTCTTTCTCGTTGAATCAAAAGGGCAGCAGCGGTGATCTCTACTTCACTGTTTGTCGTAAACGAAGGTAGCGGATGTTTTCTTGCCGCCGGCATCCATCGAGTGAGTGACCAGCGTCCGCGTCTTGCCGTCTGCTGAAAGCTCGATTGTCCCCGTCGTCGTCGGCTTCCCGCCTTTTTTGTTTGCCAGGCTGTAGTGATTCGCTTTCTCCATCTTCACCGCGCGCGTGTCCGCATTAGCATCGCCCACGAGTGGGTAATCCTTGCCATCGAATGCGCCGGTCCACTCGTTGTGTAATGGCTGACCCGCAGCGTCCACGCCGTCCACTACGCATTTGTACTTGTCGCCTTCCGCCGTGTACACAACGCTCGTGTTCTTCGGCACGCCGGCAGGAATCTTCGATTTTGCTTCGTTTAACTTCCAAGTCCCGAGGTTCGGGTCGGATGCGAAACAGGCTACGGCTCCGGCCAGCAGAAAGCTCAGGACAAGGAGGGTCTTTGTTGCTCTCATGATTGGTTCTCTTTCTTGAAGGTTGTGAGGTAGGGGCCCGACGACAGGGCTGGCATATTAGCCCGCACTTCCTTTTTAAGCAATAAGGACCTCAGCCATTTTCCAGCGGAGCGGCCTGCACCTCACGAAGGCGGCGATTATCCTGGCAGCTTCTTCGAAGTGTTCCCTTCTTCGAACGTGAAGTGAGTATCGAGGTTCGGATATGGCTTGCCATCGACTTCGACATACGGATAAACGAAATAATTCAGAGCCGGCCCATCCTGTTTAGGAACCAGCGTAATGTCGCGTCCCGTCGAGAACTGCACCCGATTCGCATCCACACTTCCGAAGAAATAGTTTTCCTTCTGCTTTGCTTTCCAGGCCTCCGAAATATCGACTGGGATCCACCCAGCCTGGACCGCATAAAATTCAGCCCAGCAGTGATAACCCGCGATCTCTCCCTTCTCTTTGTTCTCCGGCAGTGGGAATCCAATATCGAATCGTGCCGGAATGCCATCCGCTCGCAGCATGCCGATGAACGGCGAGTGGAAATCCGTACAGTTACCGTGCTTCGCGTCGCAAGCCCAAACCGCGTCGCCGCGTCCCCATCCTGTTCCGCTCTTGTCATAGCGCATGGTCGAGAAAAGGTAATCGTAGGCAGCCTTCGCTTTATCCACCGCGCCCGTCTTCGATCCGGTCACCTCTACAGCGAGTGCTTTGATCTTGCCGTCGGTCGGAATCAACTGATCTGGCGCTACCAGTCGATTCATTGACGCCGCGACTAACCCCGGCCGTCGATCCTTCCGTTCGAGTTGCGCATAGGTACCGCGCGTATACTCGCGGCGCGTCACTTCGTAATCCACACTGAATTCCGCTTTGGTATCACCGGGGTTCTGCAATTCCACGTACATGATTCGGTTGCCATACTCGGGCTCGCGGGTCATTTGCGACTTCGCCGGAGTTTTCACGCTGAGCACGCGCACCGTCTGGTGCTCATCCGTCTGCGGCACGGGTATCCATACCCGTACCCGCTTCGCACCGGAAACATCCTTGACGGCAAAACTGTAAGTGAATTGGAATGTGCGTGACGGAGCGCTGAATTTCTGTGCGTCCCCGGGTGTTTGGGCGTCCAGCCCGCAAGTGAGAAAAGAAACCAGCAGCAACGGCAATAGCAGTCGCAGTCTCATAGAGAAGCTCCCATAAGAAAAAGGTTCGAGATTGTCAGGTGTGAAATCGACCCGCGATTAGAGGGAGCAGGTTCAAGTAAATCCGGTGCGGTAAAGAGGCGAGCGGAACTCCGGCAGCATGGTTGCAGATTCTAGCAGCTCGGGGCATAGAGAATCGTGCCGCAAATTGCGGATTTTATTCGTCGGAGGTTGCGCTCCGGGCCGCCCGATAGGTGTAAACTCCGCGGATATTGGGGTAGCCAATGCCTCTCCGATGGAAACACTTGCTCGTTCCGCTCTTCGCTGGGATCCAAGCCATCTCCGCCATCGCCCAAGCTCCGCCCCCGAAACGCCCGCCAGATGGCGGTACCTTCGAGCGTCTCATCAGCATCTTCATCCCATCCATGGCGGGCGCACCGTTTTCTGCAACCGTGAACACGGAATGGGTTCGCCAGCTCGCCGACGGCACCACGATCACCCTCAAGAATCACCGCGCCATCGCTCGCGATAAGCGGGGCCGCATCTTTCAGGAACGCAGAATGCTCGTGCCCGAGAACGGCCGCCAGGAATCGTTCGTCACCCAGATCGAGATCAGCGATCCCGTGGCACATCGGCTATATATCTGCATCCCTCACGAACACGTCTGCCAGGTGGAAGCTTTCTCTGCCCCAGTGACTGCACCGCCCACTGCGGTGGCTGGTGCGGGCGAACAATCCAGCAAAGAAGCTCTCGGCAAGAAGTTGATCGATGGCGTGGAAGTCACGGGAACGCTGGAAACCTTCGTCATTCCCAGTGGCGCAATCGGCAATGACAGTCCTCTCTCGGTGAAGCGTGAGTATTGGAACTCCCCCAACTTGGGCTCAACCTCATCAGCCGACGTCAGGATCCACGCTTCGGAACTCAGAACTTCGAACTCTCCGACGTGGTGCTAGGCGAACCCGATGCAAAACTCTTCCAGGCGCCCCGTGGATTTGAAGTCATTGATCTGTTGAAGGCAACTCATCCCGCCAAATAATTCTGCAAAAAGAAAGTGCCCGCGAATGATCTCGCGGGCACAGAACTTCGACGAAGATTACTTCGCTGGCACGTAACTCAGATCGGGACGATAATCCGCCATCTCCGAAACCGTGTGATCCACAGCATCCCGCAGACTCTGTAGCGTCTTATCGTCAGCCCCGTAAGCCTGTTTGAGCATCTCGCTCATTTGTTGCTCCGGAGGCTGCATGTCGGCCCACGAATTGCGATCGGTCACCGCTACATAATGTGGACCAGTCCCGCCATTCACCAGCTGATACCAACGCGTCGGCTTCGACGGGTAGTTGGTCTGCCCGATCGCGGCGTTGATCCGTTTCACGCTGTCAGTAAATTGCACGATCCCGCTGGGCTTCAGGAAGTAGTGAACGATAGTCATCCGCTTCGCGATGTTCTCTCCTTCTTTCCCGGTACTCAGGTCCCCGCGATAGATGTAATACGACTGCTGGTTCGTTCCGACCGCGGGTGCCATCGTCTTCGCCCTATCCGCCGCATCGCGCTTATCGAAATCGTCGTGGCCATCCATATCTTTCCACGTCATGCCACACGACACCGTCAGGTAATCGCCGGAATTCGGTCCGGTCGTTAGATCCCACACCAGGATCGGCGTCTTGTCTTTTTCGGCAACGTGGAACTTGTTGTGTGTCTTGCGGGCTTCCTCGAATAGCTTCGCGGCGCCGTGGTTAGGGGCTGATACGTTCACCTCGCAAACATGTTCCGGACCGTTCTGCGAGAAACTCATTGAAGCACTCAACATCAACAAACCGATTCCAGCCCACATGAGTGGCTGCTTCTTCATGCTGCTCTCCTTCTCCGCGTTACGTATGGGAGCGAATGAAATGCTGCTGCTTTCAGGAATGAGACGGCGAGCGCCGCCTCCAGAATTTTCAAGACTATGGAGTCGGCTTCTTTGCCGGCTTCTTCTCCGTCGCCGCCGGCGCTTTGCTCTTCCAGAAATCTGGATCGCTCTTCACCCACTCCGGCGGTGCGTAACTCTCTGCCGGGTTAAACGAGAACAGATTCGCCTCCAGGAATTCCGTCGAGGCCGCCATCATCTCGTCAAGTTTCTTCATGCCATCGTCGCCCATTGTCTCCGTGAACTTCTTGGAGTCGCCAAAACTCTTGTCCACTTCGGCCAGCGACTTTAGCGGAGTGATCACGATGAAAATGCCCGCGCCCTCTTTTCCATAAATGTCTTCGAACACCGCCCAATGCGCGTCCGGAACCGCCTTCGCATACCCGTCCTTGAACATCTTCACGATCGCTTCCCAGTCCTTGCCGTGACCGGTGCGCACCTTGTACCGCGAGATGTCGAAGTAACGCATCTTGGCCACGTCGATGTTTGCCTGGTAGCTCAAGTCTTCGCGATAAGCAAATGCTGTCGTCTCGATTCCCGTCAGCAACTCGCCGTCCGCGACTGCTGCTTTGCTCAACGCAGCCGACAACGACGCGTTCTTTTCGGTAGCTTGGTTGTCCTTCTCCCAGGCTTCGAACGAGTCATAGCCTTCAAAGAACAGCGAGCGCGGTGGACCGGTCAGCGAATCCATCGCAAAATAATGTTGCGGCCACTTGGCAGCGGCCATCGCGCTCACAAATGCACTCTCTGTCTTTACATGGGGCGGCCCGGACTTCCCCGGCTTCACCCACTCGCGCGTAATCGTCAGCACCTTCGGTGGTGACATCTCTCGCTTCTCTTGCGCGCCCACACTTCCCAGGCACGCCAGTACAAGCGAGCACAACTGCAAATATCCAATCGTCTTTCGCATGGAGATCGCCTACTTTCCGGTTGTGAATTGGAGCCGTACGAACTTGGGAATGGGGCCGAGACGGGGAGACGCCAGACTACTGCAGCGCTTCGGTCTTGAAATCGCAATCGACGCAGCGGCAATCCGCGATCTGCTTCGTTTGCGTGAAAAGGAGGCCCAGAGAATTGCGCACATAGTACTCGCACCCCGAATTTCGTCAAGTGAAATCCCGTTCCGCCCCTCTCCTCCATTCCCAGATCCCTCTCGCCTTCATCTCCGGGAATGAGTGTCCGGTTCCGAACACAAAAACTCGGCGCCGAACAGATTTCTCAGCAACCGGCGATGGCCAAGTGATTCCTTATCAACCTCATACCGGCGTCATTCCACTGGCGATACAAGTGCACTGTCAGACCGTGAGGATCGGCGCAACCGCCACGTAAAAAAGCATGACTTCCCTCACCCCAAGAATTCTGATCGGAGAAGACCAGCAAGACGTGCAGGATGCTCTGCACCTCCTGTTGAAAGGTGCCGGCTATGCGGCCGACGCCGCCTCCACCCCCGACGCCATTCTCACCAAGCTCGACGCCGGCAAATACGATCTGCTGCTGATGGATTTAAACTATCGCCGCGACACCACTTCAGGCAGTGAAGGGCTCGAGATCCTCGGCATGCTTCGCAATCTGCCGACACCTCCGCCCGTGATCGTTATGACCGCGTGGGGCAGCATCGAACTCGCCGTGCAAGCCATGCACATGGGCGCCCGCGACTTCATCCAGAAGCCTTGGGATAACAACCACCTGCTCCACCTCGCCGAAAAACACATCGGTGCCCATCGCGCCGAACAGTTGCGCAAGTTCAAACTGGATTACGAACTGGAAGAAGCCGTCGCCGTGCAGCGTCGCCTCATGCCCACCGGACTGCCGAAACTTCCGGGCATCGATCTCGCAGGACATTGTCAGCCCGCGGGCGCCATCGCCGGCGACTACTTCGACGTCCTCCAACTCGGCGATAAACTCGGTCTGTGCATCGCCGATGTCATCGGCAAAGGCTTACCTGCTGCTCTCATGATGAGCAACCTCCAGGCCGCCGTAAAAGTCACGGCCGCCGATTGGGTGCAGCCCTCCGAACTCTGCTTGCGAGTCAATAAGCTTGCCTGCCGCAACGGCGCCGTCGATAAATTCATTTCGTTCTTCTACGCGCTCTACCATCCCGAAACGCGTAAGCTCACTTACGCAAATGCCGGCCACAATCCGCCCATCGTCGTGCGGAAGAATGGCGAAGCCGCCCTGCTCGAATCTCCCGACATCGTCCTCGGCCAGGTACCCGACTGGCAGTATCACGATGCCGAACTCGCTCTGCACTCCGGCGATCGCGTCGTCTTCTACACCGATGGCATCACCGAAGCCGGTGGAGACTCCGGCGAAGAGTTCGGTCCCGATCGCCTTCGCGATCTTATCCAGCAGCAGCCCAACCTCCGAGCCACCGAACTACTAGCCAGCGTAATGGCGAACGTCTCCGAGCACTGCCACAATAGCTTCTCCGACGACGCCACCTGCCTCATCCTGTCGCTCGATTAGCGGTTGAAGAATGGGGACTTCCACCCCCACTCTGCAAACTTCTGCGCACTCTTCAGCTAAAAAATAGGATTAAGGCAATTTTGACATCAGCCATCTACTCTGGCTGGGTTAACATCCCACATACATGAACGGGCTGTGTAGCCCACAGCTTCTTCATCTCCCCCCAAACGATCATCCGTGGCAATTCCATGCGATTACACGCTGCTGTGCGCGGCGGGTTTTCGATCCGTGCAATGTGAGTTCTCGATTCAGCAGCTCCGTCGCTGACAAAGGTAGTCACGAACCAACTTGAGGATGGCACCATGAAATGCTTAGCAGCGCTGGGAGTAACCACGCTAATTGGATTGGGGATTTTAACCGGCTGTGGCGGCATGCCAGCTACCATGGCCAGCAGGCCGCAGACGATGCACACGCAAGCTGTCACCCCGCAAGTCGGAACCGGCAGCGTGACCCAACTCAACCACATCATCTGGATGCTGCAGGAAAATCGATCGTTCGACTCCTACTTCGGCAGTTTGAACGCCTATCGCCTGGCGCACAATCTGCCCGCCAACGTTGACGGTCTTCCCGCCAGTGCCAGCAACCCCGTCGTGAAGGGCGTCGGGACCGTGAAGTCCTACCACCTCAATACCGTGTGCATTGAAAACGTCACGCCCTCATGGGACGAGAGCCGCCGCGATATCGACCGCTACAATCCGAAAGATCCCAAGGCTCCCATGGACGGCTTCGTTTACTCCGCAGCCAACTATGCAATCAATGAGAATGCTGCCGGACACGGAACCTACGCCGACATCACCGGTGTGCGCGCGATGGGCTACTACACCGATCGCGAGCTTCCCTACTACTACTTCATGGCTTCGCAGTTCGCCACCTCCGACCGATTCTTTTCGCCGATCCTCTCCCGCACTCCGCCCAATCGCTTGGCAGGTCTGGCGGCTTCGTCTCTCGGCATCGTGAACAACATTCCCAAGGCCACCTCGTTCAAGGCGCCCACCATCTTCACCCTCCTGCAGAATGCGGGTATTTCCTGGAAGGTTTACACCACGTCGGGGAACACCTATCTGGGATACTTCGGCGGCTTCTACGGGAAGTACAAAGCGACGCATGTCTTTCCCATCGCTCAATACCTCACCGACCTCAAGGCAGGCACATTGCCGCAGGTTGCGTTCATCGAGACCGGGGTGGAAACCTCTGACGGCAGCGGTACCAGCGAGTTGGACGAACATCCCGACACCAACATTCAGAAGGGCGCCGCTTACGTCTCGAGCCTGATCAATCCCTTGATGCAGAGCCCTTATTGGAAGGACTCGGTCTTCATCCTCGGTTACGATGAAGGCGGCGGTCTTTACGACCACGTCGCTCCGCAACCCGCCAAGATCCCCGATTCCATTCCTCCGATGCTCGCACCCAACAATGACATCGACACCTTCTCGCGTACTGGCTTCCGCATTCCCATCATCGTGATATCCCCGTTCACTAAGCCCGGATACGTTTCGCACACCGTGATGGATACAACCGCCATCCTGAAGTTCATTGAAATTCGCTTCAAGCTGCCGAGTTTGACTGCACGCGATGCCGCGCAGCCCGACATGAGCGAGTTCTTCGACTTCGTCAACATTCCCAACCAGGCGGTCCCGTCACCACCGGTGCAGCCTACCAATGCGCCGTGCACCAACCACAAACTGCCCTAAGCTGAAGTTTCGCTGGGCACATGCGCTGCCCTCCCTCCACGCGTCCCAAGAGCCACCTTGGGACGCGTCCTCTTTTCATGGCCTTCTCTCTCACCGTAGTTGCTATGCCCTGCCAACCCGATTACGATTTCGAACCAACGCCCCAACCAACGGAGAACCTTTGCGAACCACGAATCGGATCTCGCTCTTCCCTGCTGTCCTTATCGTTCTGTGTGCCGCATCGCCTGCCCAGCAAAAGCCGATTACCGCCCGTGAAGTCGTTGCGGAAATCCAAAAACATGTCGGTGTCGAGTGGCAGAAAGAAACCGTTGACACCTTCAAAGCCGGCAATCCCGACACTCCCGTCACCGGCATCGCCGTCACCATGATGGCCACCATGGATGTCCTTGAGCGCGCCTCCGCCCGGAGTTTGAATTTCGTCATCACCCACGAGCCCACCTTCTACGCCCACGTCGACGTTCCCGAAGGTATGTCGCAAGACGATCCGGTCTGGGCCGAGAAACGCGCCTTCATCGAAAAGCACCAAATGGTCGTCTGGCGTTTTCACGATCACTGGCACCTGCGTGAGCCTGACGGCATCGAGGCCGGCATCGTCCGCACTTTGGCTTGGGAGAAATACCAGAATCCCGACAATCAATTCCTTTTCGTCATCCCCGAAACCAGCCTTAAGCAACTCGCCGAAGAAGTCGCGAAGAAGCTCGACTCTTCCGTCGTCCGTGTGGTCGGTAATCCCGACATGAAGATCACCAAGGTCGGCACATCTCCCGGCGCGGCTGGCTTCGAGACTCAAACCCATCGCCTCGAACTTGACGCCGTCCAAGTCCTGCTCGTAGGTGAACCTCGCGAATGGGAAACCGTGGAATATGTCGCCGACGCCGTGACCCAGGGTCGCGACAAAGCCCTAATCGTTATCGGTCACATCCCCAGCGAACAAGCCGGCATGGAAGACGCCGCCCAGTGGCTCAAAGGCTTCGTCAAATCCGTTCCCATTGAGTTCGTCCCCGCCAAACAGCCCTACTGGCCCGTCGCCGTGAAGCCGTGATCGTTTTCGAAAATAGGGAACCGCAGGTCCATACGCGTCCCGCACCGCAGGATAGGCGCTTCCTACTCCGGTGCTCCGCCGACGCGATCACCGCGAGTGCCGCCGGCACGGCAGGTGATAGCCCAGCGCGTCAGAGTCTGTTACGAAACTCTAGCTGTAATTTAGAAACGATGAGAAGATTCGGGGCAGTGGCTTGGGGGTGAGGATGNNTGGCAAGGCTGGGGTTCGTGCGGTCCGAGCCGGCGGAAACCGGGCGTCCCGGCTACGATCCGCGCGATCTGTTGAAGCTTTATCTATACGGGTATATGCAGCAGGTGCGTTCGTCGCGGCGGTTGGAAGCGGAGTGCACGCGCAACGTAGAAGTGATGTGGCTGCT
>PLWX01000236.1:978-3586 GCA_003151155.1 Acidobacteriaceae bacterium | reverse complement strand
TCGCTCACAACTTCGTCGCGCAACAAGAAGAGAAGATTGACGACCGATTCGAGCGGATTATTGGTCTCGTGCGCGATGGTCGCGGCCATGCGGCCAATCGACACCATCTTCTGGTTCTGTCGCATTGCCTCGGAGATGCGCTGCACTTCCTGCTCGCTATGAATGCGCCGATTGAAGTTTTCCTTCTCGCGCACCGCGCGCAACACGCTGGGCACCAGCTTATCGAGACAGTTTTTGAAGACGTAATCACAGGCGCCACGACGAAGCGCGTCGATCGCGATATCTTCCCCCATCGTGCCGCTGACAAAAATGAACGGAGTTGCAGGAGTAGTCTCGAGCGTAAGTTGCAGGGCGGTGAGCCCATCGAAATCAGGGAGCGCATAATCCGCGAGGATCACGTCATAGTCGCGCGATACCAGCGCCCGCTGAAAGTCCGGGCCTGTCGATACCTGGTTCACTTCCAGCGACATGGTCGAATCGCTGAGCGTTGCAAGTGTCAACTCGGCATCCATCGGATTGTCTTCCAGCAGAAGCAATCTGACTTTCAACTTTGACCTGCCCTCCCGGGGTGACCGTTAGTTCCGTTTACACGAAACGTTGCTCGAAACGCCCTGTGCACCAGTCGGTGGGCAGGGACTCTATGGACTTTGCTGCATTCTCTTTCTCAACAACCTTTTGCTGATCTTTCAACGAGATTGACACTTTACGTCGTGCGCTTCTACGAACGGCACGTGCGACTTTTTCATGAGAAGAGCAATGTTTACTTCGATGTAAACCCGGGGGCAAATGCTGCTTAGTACGGGTTAGTTAATGAGTTCCGCTGAGACGTAGGAAGTCGTAAAAGATTCGCCAGTGCACGATTTTGCCCTGCAGAAGGGAGTAAACCTGAGTTCACGAATCAAGACTGCCAACAGCCGTGCCGATATTTTTCGTGCAGAATGAACGCCACACAAAGGAGGAACCCCGGATGCGCAGCACTCATTTTGAGGAATCGGATCAGGGCCAGCTCAGTTGCCGGGTGAAAGACGACAAAGTCTCCGCCCAACTGCCGCTCAAAGTCGACAAGAGCTCCTCAAAGCCTGCAGCCAAACGGTCGTCAAAGTCGCTCTAAGGTTGCTTCCGCCTGCTGGCAAACCACCAGAACACCGGAACGCCCAGCAGGATTACCAGAGCTCCGCCCGACGAAAGCGAGTTCACGGGCGGTCCAATCAGCGCAGTCGGGATCATCGGATATTTCAAGTTCTCCGCAAACGTGTAGAAAAGCAGAATTCCAGCAGCCACTATGAACAGAGCTGGAACTGCTGGATATCCCCAAGCCTTATAAGGTCGCGGTGCATCTGGCTCCTTCCATCGGAAAACAAAGATAGTGCTGGTGGCGATCATGTAGAAGAGCCATTCCGCGAAAATCGTTAGCGAGAAGAGTTGTTGAAACTTTCCAACCAGAGACACCAGGATGACCGCCAGTGCCCCTTGAAACACGATTGCATTTGCAGGGGTTAAATATCGCGGGTGCACCTTCGCGATCGCCTCGAAAAAATATCCGTCTCGGGCCAGAGCATACGGGATGCGCGCGCCACTGAGCGTAGTGCCATTGATCGTGGCGAGCATCTGGATAGCCATTAGTCCGGCAAAAATCGACGCCGCCCCCGCGCCTAAAGACACCATCACCGCGTCCGAAGCAGCGCGCTTCGACAATGCCATGGCGTGTGCCGGCAGAGCATATTGCACGGCAGCGTTGAGCAGCATATAGAGCGCAGCAACGATGCCTACCCCGGCAATTAACGCGATCGGCACGCTGCGTTCGGGATGATCCACCTCTTCAGCGACCATGTTGAGATCGTTCCACCCGTCATACGCCCAGAGCGCGGCCACGAGGGCGATCATGAATCCGGCAAAACCGCCGGTCGCACCGCTATAAGTCGTCAGGAAGTTCGACCACGATCCATGCCCACCAAAGAAGCTGACAGCGATCACTCCGACTACAATCACGATCTTCAGCGCTGTAAAGATGACCTGGAAATCTCCCGCCTTCTTCACGCCGATATAGTTAATCGTCGATATGAAAATGATCAGGGCGACCGCTGCCAATTGTGCCCAGGTGAATGGAATTCCGGGAACCATCCGTTTCGGCAGAAATGAAAGCAGCGAATAGCCACCGAGAATCTGCATCATGCCGGTCGCAATCGTCGCCATGGAACCCGGCTTCGCGATGATGAACCAAGACCACGCATAAAGAAAGCTGGCGAGCGGGCCATAGGCGTCGCGCACGTACACATATTCGCCGCCCGATTGCGGCTTCATAGCGCCCAGCTCTGCGTAGGTCAGCGCCCCCAGAAACGAAAGAATTCCCCCCACAATCCACGCGAGATACACCAGCTTCGCGGTGCCGACAGCACGCATCATTTCGGCGGGAACCAGGAAGATCCCGCTGCCGATAATGGTGCCAACGACCACCGCCGTCGCGTGACTCACACGGAGATCGCGCGCCAGGTGCGGGGCGTTATTCGAGGTTGGCTGGGACGTCGACGGGTTCGTTGTGGCCTCCGATGGCAAGACTCGCAATATATCCGATTACAAACGTGATAAGCGAGCCGATCGGAACGTACCA
>PLWX01000236.1:0-960 GCA_003151155.1 Acidobacteriaceae bacterium | reverse complement strand
CCGAGCTCGACCACTTTCCCTCCCCGCCGCGAGAGCAACGCGAGACAAAATAGTACAAGTCCCCACGCGATTGTCCCAAGGCGCGAAAGCAACATGCGTGTACGCTCACTGCTGCCTGGATAAAGACGTAACCAGAAATCAATGATCGAGGTTGACGTTAGCGAATTGAGGGCGGCACTCAAGTTCGACATCGCCGCCGCAAGAATCGCCGCAATCAGCAGACCCGACACCAGGTGCGGCATCTGCGAAACGATGAACGTCGGAAAAATACGATCGGTCTTGGTGAATGCTTCTGCCGGCGGATAAGCGCGATAGAAAACCCAGAGCATCGCTCCGATACAAAGGAACAGCGCAAATTGCAGAAGCACCGCTACTCCGCTCGCGAGCAGTGCCATGCGCGATTGCGCCAGGTTCTTCGCAGCCAACAGTCGCTGCACGATCAATTGATCGGTGCCGTGACTCGCGGTTGTCAGAAACGCTCCGCCAATCACTCCGGACCAGAACGTATAGGTCTTCCAGAAATCGAGGCTGAAATCGAACACTTTGAACTTCCCTGCCGCCGCAGCCGTCGCGTGGATCGTGTGCCATCCACCGGGAACGAGGTGCAGGATCGTGAACAGGCCGATAATGGATCCGCCGAGATAAATAAAGGTCTGGATGACATCTGTCCAGATAACTGCGGCAAGTCCACCTTCGAACGTATAGATAAGCGTCAATACGCACACGATCGAGATGGCGATCAGGTCACGGCCAAAGTCACTGAAGCCCCCNNCGCTGGATCAATTGGTACGCGGTAAAAAGATAGCCCTTGAAATATTGCGGCAGCAGAATGAGGCAGATGATGACACGGCCGATCAAGTACCCGAAGGCGAGTTGCAGGAAGGTGAAGTTAGTGTCGTATGCCAGCCCAGGCACGCTGACCAGCGTAAGTGTGCTGGTTTCAGCGGCAACAATCGAGAG
>PLWX01000029.1 GCA_003151155.1 Acidobacteriaceae bacterium | reverse complement strand
TCGGTCGATCAATGCATTGTCATTTCTGTAAAAGTGGACGGAGTGAACATTCGCAGCAGTGTGTGACATGGGAAACCCCGCTTCATCTATTATGATGCCAAGTGTGGTAGCGGCGGCTTCATCTTCCAAGCGGGCAATCGCCGACTTTTATGGTGGCGATTTCGACTTGGTAATTCTCTGCCATTCCCTTTTCCTTGAAGATCACCAGCCTCGCGGAGTCCATCCATCGCCGCAGTCCGGGCGCTCCGGTCGTCTGCGTGGAAGGATTCCGACCCCTAGGCGCTTCACCGCCATTGCCCGCCGTCGAGGGCGAGCCGCAGAAGTTGCTCGCGGGACTGAGTAAGCTCATCGCCCAATACCCGTTGGGTGGCGGAGTCCTCGGAGATCAGATTTTGTCTCGGAGCACTGCATTCGTATGCTTCACAGAGATTAGGCATTTGACCAGCGCCCGCTCCCTGAATCCGGGGCATAAATGCCAATGAAGTTGGAGTGAAAGAATAGAACCTTATTAACCACTCTTTAAGGGGCGGGAGGGCGGAACGCCCATACCGCCCCTTGTCGCCCAGTCCGCAATCAGCGCTTGGAAGTTACAGCCTCGTGCAAGACCAGATCATCTTCTACTTCATCGCCATCGCTGGACTCCATGGCATCTTCTATCAGATTTGCGGGAAGCAAAGCCGCAACAGTGCCTGCAGGCAGCTCCTGCACATCCTTGAGCTGTCTTCCGATTGCTCTCGACCTTACCTGTGCTTTTCCTACGGTGTCGGACGCCTGATGGAGCTTCTTCTGGACAGCCTCCAACACATCCCCATATTTCGTCCACTCAGTCTTGACCGCCGCAAGGAGGTTCCAGACCTCGCTTGAACGCTTCTGGATGGCGAGCGTACGGAAACCCATCTGGAGGCTGTTCAAAATCGACCACAGCGTAGTCGGGCCAGCAATAATCACACGGCTCTCTCGCTGGATGATTTCGATTAAACCCGTCCTACGGATTACCTCAGCGAACAGCCCCTCGGTGGGCAAGAACAAAATCCCGAAGTCTGTGGTTTTTGGTGGGTTCAGATACTTTTCGCTAATTTCCCGCGCGCAGCTCTTAACACGGCTCTCTAATTGCTTTCCTGCGAGTTCCATTGCATCTAGCTCACCCCGCTCTTGCGCGTCGGCTAGACGTTGGTAGTCCTCGACTGGAAACTTGGCGTCAATCGGGAGCCAAACCATCTCATCCTTGTTCGCACCCTGCCCCGGCAACTTGACCGCAAACTCAACCCTCTCTCCAGCGTCCTTCGTGCTTACGTTGGTAGCAAACTGATCGGGGTTTAGCACCTGCTCCAACAGCGCCCCGAGCTGAACCTCGCCCCACGTTCCACGGGTCTTAACATTCGTCAAAACCTTCTTTAGGTCGCCAACGCCCGTGGCTAGTGTTTGCATCTCTCCCAGCCCTTTGTGGACTTGTTCCAGACGCTCGCTGACCTGTTTGAAGGATTCGCCCAGACGCTTCTCCAACGTGCCCTGAAGCTTCTCATCCACGGTCTGCCGCATCTGCTCAAGTTGCTTGGCGTTGTCGGTTTGCATACGTTGGAGTTCGCTTTCCACCGTTCCTCTAATCGCCTCCAGTTTCTTCTCGTTTGAATCTGAAAGCTTCCCAATCGCGGAAGTCATGCTTTCAAGCTGTCCCTTTTGGACATTGGCCACCTCGCCCATCGTCTTGGTTGTGGATTCCGTGATTCCCTTTAGTGCTGCGATGACCTCTTCCCTTAGCTGCTTTCCTCCGGTCACAGACTCCGTTCGCATGCCATCGAGTTTTTCCCCACTGCTTCTCGTTAACGAGGAAATCTGCCCGGAGAATGCATCGAGTTGAACTTTTTCGGCGGCGGCTAAGTCCTTCATCGTCTTGGCCATTGTCTCCGAAATAGCTTTGAGCGTCGTCACGACTTCCTCTCGTAGCAGTTTCGCCCCTGTAGTCGATTCGGAGCGAACACCATCCAGCTTTTCGCCGCTGGCTTGGGCAAAAGTGGCTAGTTGACTTGCGAACGTCTCAAATTGTGTTTTTTGTGCAGAAGCCAGCCCACGCCTCACTCAATTCGGTCTCCACTGGCTTAATATCACCTGTATTCAGGAGATTTAGAACCTCATCGAGCGTGCTCTGCCGAGGGTAGCTTCCGGCTTCTTCGCCAAGACACGCTTGGTTGCGACTTCTCGGATGTCAGACGGGGCAAGGTCAACGCGATAGCGGAATCGGTCTTGCAGCTTTGCTAATTCAACCCGCTTGGAGTCAATGGCAGCCACCACCTCATCCAATTTCTCTTGCGACGTGACCACGATCCAGCAAGGAGCGATTATCTTCCGCTCTTTGAGCAAGTTTTTCCCAACCTTGCCGAATTCCTCGATGGTGGCCCGCAGGTCTTCGATTTTGTCGCCGCTCCGAGCGACGTGCTGCCCGACTTCGTCGATGATAAAGACGAGGGCTTTGCCTTTACGTCTCCGTCCCCAAAGCTCGAAGGTGCGCTTAACGACTTTGCTACGCTCTCATGGGGGTCGGTTGGTGCCTCAGCAACGGCTTTGAGAAGTTCGTGATACTGCTCACGTATGCTCTCTGTAGCTACGTATTCGGTGATCTCGTCATGCACCGACTGCTCGTCGGCTTGATCAACTTGTATGATCTCTTCGATCTTGCGGCTGAGATCGCGGGTTAGCAGATCGCCAATGGTCTTCATGTTCAGTGAGTGTCCTCAGCCATAGATTTTTACTCTATAGTTGCCCAGTGCTTCCCGATCCTTCAAGTCCATGAAGCGCAGCCCGGTAGTTCCTTCGATGGAACCGGGATATAGCAGAATCGTTGGCACCGTTGTTTTGCCATGCATCCTATCGAGGAGCATCGACATGTGGAATATTCCCGGAGACATTGCCGCGACACGGGAGAGAAAAACCACCGAGTTCTCTGGGTGGATCGAAGCAAGTCGATCCGCCAGCAAATCCCAGAGTGGAACCCAGACCTTGCTCGACAGGTACGTGGTCACCTGCTGCTGCGCCTCGACAAATCCTCGATCTTTTTCCAGCTCGACGATGGCAGCGAGCCCTTCGGCATCATCCTTTTGATTAACCTTGTTCAACGCCAACCAAAGCAGTTCCGACATCGGAATTATGTAAACACTTTTGCCCGTTGCTTCTAGGCGAGTGGCCAACAACTTGATTTCTCGCCGAAGTTCCCATTCATCAGCGGGGTCATACCGCATGATCGCGAAGGGGAGGTCTTGATAGACATTGATTCTTGGGGGAATCGCCCTCAGATCGCTTTCGAGCGGCCCGATACTATCTTTGAGAGAGGACATGCGCATACTCCTCAAGAGTTTCGACGGGGAACGTCAAGCGGGTAACACTCCCCGCCACGTGATATTCGAGCAGGTGACGTTGGTGTGCCTCGAAGAGCAGACGCTCGACACCTTCCCGCTGCAAAAAGAAAAGCATCCAGTCTGGTAACTCGATCAGCTTCGCACCCGAAGGCTGGTGCTGTTTCAAGTAAAAAGCAACATACGCAAACGACTCAACAGGGAAAAAAGCGCTGGCAATTGTCTTCTTGGCGGTTCCTCGAAGCACACCAAAGTCCCGCAGAGTTGCTAATAGTTCTTGGGCAACACGAATAATCGTGATCTCAGACCACCTGCTAACAGTCTTCCCCTGCTCCACCCAATCCGTCAATCTTCGTTGAAAATCTTGAACACCAATATCCGCCAATCCCCGTTCTCGCATTGGAACAATCACTTCAGTTACAGCATCGCGAAGTAATCGGTCGGCGCGAGCAGAATGGAAATAGAGCAGTCGCTCCAGAGCGGCGGCAGGAAACTTTCCTTGGACAAGGGTGACAAGCGCATGTGTAACTGATTGCTCGGTAAGATAGCGACGACGAAAGATCGCGAGAATGTCTTCGACCCGAGAGCGCGATGCTTTTCCAAAGATGTTGTCCCGATGAAACCGTCCAACGTTCTCCTCTACGGAGGCCTCGATGTCCCAATGGGCAAGCAGCGTCTTTGTATCTGCGATCAAAGCTCCAGCTTTGAGGATTCTGGACGTGTAAGAAACATCAGATCGAGATGCCGCGCTCTTCCTTCGCGCCTGCGATGCACTCTGCGGGGTCGTGGTCTTTGGCGACATGATCTTCTTCTGTATGTATCCTCATTCGCCGGGCGCGTACCCGATGACCGCCTCATCCCTCGACGACAGGGTGAAAGGGAGGTGAGAACCTCTAACATTGAAAGCTACGCAATCTAAGTTGCTGATAATAGCAGCTTTGACGACTTTCAGCTTCCGGCAAGAACCTCGAACCGGGAGCTGAGGAAAGCCCTTCGCCCGTACACGACACAACCGGTTCTGAGAGCTTCGCCTGATCAGCTCATTCAGCGTAATCGCATGATCGAACTTTGCCCTAATATCGAGGGCAGTTCAAGAGAACTCGATTGCTGCGAGGCAACAGCTAGCCCTTGCGAAGCGGACACCCGCAGGCGCAGAATTCCTAACTTCCCCAACGAGATTCCTTGACCATTATGAAACCGAAATCAGGCGTAGAAATGCGACTTTCCGACACGCAGGAGATGCAGCTAGTTTGCGAATGCTGCGGGCAGCCGCATTATCCCAACAAATCTTGGGAAGGAAGACTGGGAGCAACGATTTTCGGTGCAGAGAAGTTTTCGCTCTGTCCGTTGTGCACCCAACAGGTGCCGGATGATGTTTTTCTTGACGAAGCCTACAGGAGGCGGTGCCACCGTGAGGTCGCACGGTTGCAGGGGCTATATGATTCCAAGAGCAAGACTGACAAACAAAAGGTGGATAGCATGACCGAACCAACCTACGAAGAATTGAAAGCACAACTCGCCGCACTAAAGGCTAAAGAACAACGCCCCGGTGGCATCACCTTCAAGGTCAGCGATAAGGGCGGTGTGAGCGTCTACGGACTTGGGCGCTTCCCGGTCACCTTGTATTACGAACAGTGGGTTCGGCTCTTAGACAAGTCGCAGGATTTGCGTGAGTTCATTGAGGAGAACAAGGGGAAGTTGAAGTTGAAGGAGTGACGGGGCTTTATTCGCGTCGAAGCAACGACGGTGACGAAATTTGGCGCAATCGCCCGGTGCCGCACTGGTCAGTGAGAGGCGTGGTTGGAGGACTCGGCGGGCGGCTCTATGTAGTCAATTGAAATGCCCGCGCTCCCTTTCAGTGCTGCATATTGCTCTTGCAGCCGTCGTACGCCGTCCTGCTCCTCCGTTAACAGACTGTCACTCTCCGACGTCAACCTTTGAAGTTCAGATGACTTTTCCCGCATTATGTCAAAGTTCTTGTTGAGGTCGCCATTCTCCCGTGCAATCGCCTTCAGTACCAAGGTTTGAAGATCATAGATAAGGAAGTAATTTTCCCTAATCGCCACCAATGTATGCTGAATTTTCCGCGCGGAGTCAGCAATTTCGATCACTTGCGACCGATAGGCAGCGTTGCGCATTGAGTGCGCAGCCTCGACAAGCGCGAGAGATTTCTCGTCCACGATATCATTTCGGTTTTCGAAAGTTTGCATTGCCCCAACGCTACCTCGTTGATAAAACGCAAGAGACTGAGTGGCTGCGTAAGCCCTTTCCTGCTTGCTCGCTTTAGAATCGAGTGCTTTCACGAAAGCCATGCGATATGAGCTTACTTCCCGCGCATCGCCCCGTTGCGCCTGATCGAGCAATATCGCGTACATGCCGATTTCTGAATCGTACAACGCAGTGCGGTAGGCAACGTAGTCCGTAGCAAATCTATTCAGCGATTCGCGACGGGCATCGGAGCAGCTTGTAGAGAACACTAAGCAGAGAACTGCAGCGACGTAGCGACAGCTTGCGTTCATGATCATCGTCCTGATTGCAGGAACTTACCACACGAGTGGACGCAAACGTTCGTTTTTGTTACGGCGAAAGGCAGCAGGCTAAGTTGTTGAAAAGGGGTGGTAGCTGATCAAGATTTCGAATGAGGTTCTTGGAACGCCTTATGAGGCTGATTAACCTAAGACAGGATTCGGTGCCTGACAATCTGTCCAGTGAAGCGCCCAGTTCGACTGCATTCGCTTCCCAACAATTGCTATTAGCCTTTGGGTTGGGGCTTGATGTGGTGGCTGGCAATTAGGTGCAAGTGGCAACCGAGGGCAGGGATTGCCAGCGGCGAAACCGTGGACTCCGTTACGGCGAAGCCCCCAAATTTTCTTTAACCCATTGCATGGATGACTGGTGAAGTGGGTGGAAGAAGCGGCAGCATGGCTCTCCACCAACACAAGCACCCCATAGATGCGATTGCGCCGGAGAAGATTACAGGCATTGCCCCGACGAGAACTACTGATTTTTCCGTTAGACAGAGGCTGGGTTCTCGCGGTAGAGTGCCCACCCTTTATGGACAAGAAACTCTCCAGAGAAGCGATGAAGCAGCGAGCCCGATCCTTGTGTCACTGGTGCGGGACGCCAGCATACGGGGGCAGATGCACGTCACAAGGCAACTACCTGTGGCGGGTTTGTGGAAGGGGCACGTGGCGAGTGAGTGATGAACTCTGGAAGGCAGCAGGCTACCGGCCCACTGACGTGGCCTGCCGCGTCTGTTTCACCCGGCGGGTTCGCAACGTTTTCAGCATCAAAGAGCGTGGGTTTAGCGCAGTTCTCTCCGCCTACAACCGCTTAGCGTCAAAGAACATTGGAAAATAGTCCGTATTTCGCCAGCATCACCGATGCCCGAACGTTGCTCATCGATCCCGAAGAATGCCTACGTGGGTACCCGACATGACCGAACTTGAATAGGTCACCGTCACATCGCACTGGCCACGATCTGCTCGCTAAATTACCAAGCATTCCGCACTTGCCGTCGCAGCCCCACGTACCCGCCAGCCCAGTCCAAAATCCCCGCAACACCCTCGCACCACCTCCGACGCCCCGAACCCTATTGACGATCCGCCGGGGGCTGGAATCGGGTCAGGACAATCTCAACGCTACAAGAGAATCCTAATCCCATGCACGACGTGCACGAGCAGATCGCAAGTCAACAATGAACAACGCTTGCCTACTACAAGGAAGGCGACTGAAAGTGACCATCGTTCTTGGCTCGATTTGGCTCGAAAAATCAGGCGATCAGGCTCTAATGTGGAGAACAGAGAGAAAGGTTGGCATTGCTTGTAACTCCTGCAAGTGATTGCAGTCTCTCATTTTTCCATTGCTGATGGACATTTCTACTTGACTTGGTGCCGAAGAAGGGACTCG
>PLWX01000111.1:15423-28931 GCA_003151155.1 Acidobacteriaceae bacterium | reverse complement strand
ACGAGCCCCTCTGTTCGGAAATCGTGATGACGCTGGGCAGCGTTCCCCTGGCGCCCTACGCGACTACTGGCTCAGCGGAGGTGGGGCAGACCCTGGTGCCCTTTATTCCCGATCACGACGCGATGTTGATGGCGAATCATGGCGCGGTTGCCTACGGAGCGACCCTTCTCGATGCCTTTATGAAAATGGAAACCGTCGAGCATTTTGCAAAGATCTGTCTGATCACACGCCAACTGGGAGGCGGAAAACCGTTGAGAGAGGACGCCATGTCCGAGCTCTTCGAGGCACGGAGGAAATACAGGCGGAACCTGGCGATATGCCCCAATCTGCAGCCAGAGGAAAAAGATCTCAGATCAATCGCTTCAACTTAGGCGGTCCGCATTGGGCGCGGAAAGCTGCTCGCCGGGAAAATCCATCTGCCGAAGAATCGCTTCCTGGTCGATTGGGAACGATTCGCTGATCGCCCTGGATAGGTTCGCGCGTATGGTCCCATTCGGCAGAACCCTTGAGCCCATCTCAGCAAGCGCGAATATTCTCTTCAAAAAGCCGGGGGGCCCCTTCGGCCACAGTCCACTCATAGGCACGATGTCGCCCGAAGCATTCGGGTGAAAGGTTCGCTCATCCCACCTGCGCTGGCCTTCTGGGTATTCTGGATACTCTTTTGTGATTTGCGTAAAGCTTTCGTAGAAGCGCCAGTTGAGGGGTTTTTCATACTGGGGCATCATAAGCACGATGCTCTGCCTCCCTCTCCGAACTTCGTCGATGAACTCCGAAAAATCGGCTGCGTTGGTGAGGTTCAGAATAGAGTTGGGCTCGCACGCGTGCCTGTCCCCGCCGGAGACGAGAATCTGATTCCATTCTGCCGCCAGCTGGATGACTTTGCGATTCTCGCGGTAACTTCTCATCCCGTTCAGCTCAAATGCATCGAAGGTCCGCCCAGCGCACTTTAGGAAGCGCCTGAGCTCGAAATCGAAAATGCCGGGCGCTATCCCCGTAAAATTCCATGCGGGATGGTTGAAGACTAGTAACAGGGACGGGATTTCGCGCAGTTGGAAAAGAAGTTCGACGACCCGCTCCTCGCTGGCCCCGGCCGTGCTCTGCTGGAGAACCGACATCAGTTCCGGCGCCGTGCGAGGAGGCATGTTGTGAACGCCAATGTGGAAGACCGCTTTCCCAAACGGCACCGTCCACTCCACGGAGACCGGTACCTCGGTGAATGCATGGGACTGTCGAAGCAGCGCTGCAGCTTCAACGTTGTCGTGATCGGAAAGCGACACTATCGGACGCAGGCCAAGGGACTCGATTTGGCCGCTTTCCAATGCGTAGGCCCGCTCAGCGGATAGCGGCGGTGTCCAGTATGCTCGATCAAAATCGAGTTGGATGCCGGATCTGTGCCTGCACTCCCGCACCTGCGCCGCAATCCAGGAGCGTAGGACGCGATGTTCCCGAAGGAATTTTCCGATGAATCCCAGACTTTCCAGAGAGTGTTTCGTATGCCCATGCAGCGAAACACCGGTGCCAAAGGAACGCTGAACGTCTCTGCTCCGGGACAAGAACAACACCTGATTGCGCAACAACCCTCCAATGCTTCGGCACCCCATTCTAGGTCATAATGTTGAAGGGCGGGTGCTCTGCTGATTCGAACCAATGCGGTACCGCGAAATCCATCTCGTTATATGAAGGGTTTACGCCTGAATCGCTCTTAGTTCGGACGTAATCCCGCCTCTTTTGGTTGCACTGACTTGTAGGCCGGACCCGTCTCCACCGCCATTGATCGCAGGAAGGCACGATTGAACAGGCATCACAAGCATCGCGCAGTCCGCGTTTTCCTTCTCATTGGGATCGCTCTTTGTGGTGCCACCGCGGGGCAGACAAACGCCCTTGGACAGGAGGCTATCGCGTCTACGACTCTGGACGTAGGGCAGATCGTCCAGCGCATGGAGGATCGCAATAAAGAGCGCTCCGAACGCCTCCGGCACTACATCTCCGTACGCCACTACCATGTCGAATACCACGGATTTCCGGTCACAATCGCAGCGAGCATGGATGTGGAAGCAACTTACGACGCTCCGTCTTCCAAGAGTTTCCGAGTGCTGTCGCAAATGGGGTCCGGACTCCTGATTGACCGCGTGTTAAAAAAACTGCTCAAGAGCGAACAGGAAGCGGCCCGAGATCAGAGTCGAACGGCATTAACGACGGAGAACTACACCTTCGGTCTGGTCGGCAGCGAGGTCAGTGACGGTCGTCGACACTACATCCTTCAGGTCGAGCCCAAAGGGGACCGCAAGCTGCTCTATCGAGGCCGGATATGGGTCGATGGAAACGATTACGCCGTCGAAAGGATCGAGGCCGCGCCAGCCCAGAATCCGTCACTCTGGATCAGGAAAACCGAGATCCATCACGTTTACTCGAAAATTGGGGACTTCTGGCTTCCGCAGCAGAACAAAAGCGAGACCAAAGTTTCGATAGGCGGCACAGCCGTTCTCACCATTGAATATGGAGCTTATCGGGTCGAGCCGCCAAACATGTAACCATCGCCGTTTACCCAACAGCTGGCGGGGCAATAGCGAAAAGGGCTGGTACCCGTCTTTGAAGATTTTTCGCCAGCATGGCCGCTCTTAAATGGAATATGTGGCGCTGTTTTAGGCTTTTTCTTCGGGTTCATTTCCGCGCGACAGCGGCGTTGTGTTTCGCTTTTTGCCCGGCATCGTAGGTTGAGGAACTCCTGGCTTTAAATTCGCCCAATGAAGCTTCATCGCTGCCGAGATGCGGGCTCGTACGTCAGCGGTTACGGTGCGGCCCTTCCTCCTACCGCGCCTTTTGTTTTCGTGCTCATTTGTTCTTACCTTTCAGCTCACTAAGAATTCGAGTTACGAACATGACATGCGCCTTCATCACCAAGGGCGGCCCGCACCGCAATCGCTGCCAGAAATCTCCCGGATCAAATTAAATTGGAGAGTTTGCGGACGATGTTCAGGCGCTTCGATCATCTTGGTTGGTGTCGTGGTGAAAGGGCTCGGTCTCGGACGGGACTACGCGCTTAGGAGAGCGTGCCACTGAAGCAACCCGCTATAGTTCGACTTCGAATACTGTGCCCAGCTCGACTTGCGATTTCATGGTTCTCCCGAGAAACTTCCCTCCGTTCTGTAAGGAACCGACCGAGGGGGGCAAGAGCACCGCAATCATGTTAATCCGGCGGACCTCAAGTGCCGAGAAATGGGATAAGCCGGTCCTTCGGATCAGAGAGACTGTTAGCCATGAAAAAGTCAGCGCATCCACTCATCGCAGAATTACCTGACCGACAGTCCAGGGTTGAGATGACGATCGGTTCAAATCGTCGTCGAGGGTATGGGCGTTTTCAGGCGTGTGGTGGTTCTCGTGATCGCTTTCCAATGGTCGGGTTTTGCGCTGCACTGCTATCCGGCTGGTTTCACAGGCGATGCTTCGGGTTTGGCCGGAATCAGCGCGTCAAGGATCAGCATGGGTTCGCCTTTCATTTGAATGCCGATTGGTGGGTGTCCAGATTCAGCGCAGCCGGCGCGCCCGGGCAGGTTATGGCGCCCTCCGGCTGAGCGGCGTGCAGCCCAGCCCTACGGTTCTGAGTAGCGGCCTGATTCTGCCTTTGGCGATTGGAAACTAGAGCAGTATCCAAAGAACTTTTCAGGAATACATGCGGTCACCGGCGTGAGTTGCTTCCGATCGAGAGCAGAGGGCAAAGCCGGTTTGTAAGCCCGGGCGGGTCCCATGGGGAAGGTATAATTGATTCGAAAAATGAATGTGAGTTATTTGGCTTTCGTCCCCCACGGAATTCAGGCGCCGCTTCTCGCAGGGTTATCAGGAGCGGCGCTGACCGCCGCAATCAAGCTTGCCGCCACTCGACTCGGCTGTTTCGGAGTGCCTCGTGCACATCACACCCATAAGAACCCTGTGCCACGGGTTGGCGGAATTGCGATCTATGCCGCCGTCGTTTTCGCGTTGGTTCTTCCCGAAGGTGTGGCAAGCCCACGTATCACGGCATCCCCGCTTCTAGTCCTACTTGGAGCTTTGCCCGTCCTGCTGGTAGGCATCTACGACGACCTCCGCGGGGTGGGCCCAAAGCTTAAGGTTCTGGCCCAAGTGCTCGGGACGATCGTGCTAGTGATCGCGAAGTGGAGATCGTCCGGTGCGATCGCGCTCCTCCCCACATTTTTGCTTCTAATGTGGATGGTGGTCGCCACGAATTCGTTCAACTTAATTGACGGCGTCGATGGACTGGCCGCGACTACAGCAGTGATCGTCGCTATTGGATTGGCAGTGGTCAATTTCAGCTTGGGAAATGTCGCGCTGGCGACACTGGCATTGATCACCGCCTCCGCCTGCCTTGGCTTTCTACCGTTTAATGTGCTTGGCAAAAGGATATTTCTTGGCGACAGCGGCAGCCTCAGCGTGGGGTTCATTCTTGCTGCTATCGCTTTCGAAACTCCTTCTGCAGCTTCGGTTCCAATCAGCGCTATATTTTTCTTTGGATACCCCTTAGCAGAGACCCTTCTCACCATCGCGCGGCGGACAATCAAAGGCGGCAGCCCTTTGCATCCCGACTGCGAACACCTTCATCACCAGCTGCGCCAGTGGGGGTCATCCGCAGTTGCAACTGACGCCATGCTTTGCTCAGTCGCTTTAGCGTTCATGAGCCTCGGCGTGATGCTCGCCCTTGGATCGCAGCTTATCCTTGCCGTCGGCTCTGGCTGCGTACTTTTCTTAATGCTTGCCAAGACTTTCGGATACTTCAATCGTCGAAAGCTAATGAGATGGAGGCAGCGTGGCCTGGACAGAACATTATTTACCACCCGGTCGCCACAAGCTACCGCGAGGCGCGGCGGCGTTCCTCTGATCCGGCGAGAAAGCAGCTCCGTTCTGCACCCTGATCTCGTTTCCCGAGGCGAGCATGGTATCTCGGACTCTCTCTGATATCCAGCTCGCACGGCGGTGCAAAGTACCGAACTCACCGGCTTCTATCACTGTTTAAACGAGCCTTGCTGCTACAGCGGTATTGCCCCACTGAAGCGTGCGTCCGAAGTGCAGTCAAAAATACCTGCACTCGTTGAAACCCCGCCGGAATTGAAGGTGTCGGTTCGAAGCGCGCCAGCAGCGCCTGATCATCTTGAAGCCGGGATTGCATGACAACTGCCGTTTTATACTCGAATGGCAACCTGCGCCACGTTTAGCAACTGAGGCGTAAACCCAACAGTCTTTCAGGACGAGGATGGAAATTAACACGACGATGAGCACTAATCTGAGTCTTCGATACGGACGCCTTGGCCTTCCGGCCGCGCTGCTGTTGCTGCTCGCGGCCACGGCTTGCGGCCGAGGCAACACCCACGCAGCGGCGCCGCCAGCTCCCGAAGTGA
This sequence comes from Acidobacteriaceae bacterium, assembly GCA_003151155.1. GTDB lineage: Bacteria > Acidobacteriota > Terriglobia > Terriglobales > Acidobacteriaceae > Korobacter. Next base: position 23,544 of record PLWX01000111.1, on the reverse strand, counting down.
AAGTTGCCCCCGTCATCCAGCAGGATGTTCCGGTGTACAGCGAATGGGTGGCGACGTTGGACGGCTACGTGAACGCGCAGATCCGGCCCCAGGTCTCCGGCTACATCGTCAAGCAAAACTACACAGAAGGTTCGTTCGTAGGCAAAGGGCAGGTGCTGTTCGAAATCGATCCGCGGCCATTTCAGGCGGCCCTCGACCGCGCCAAGGGCGACCTGGCGCAGGCGCAAGCGCAACTGGGCAAAAGCGTTCTTGACGTGGAGCGCGACACACCGCTGGCCGAGGCCAAGGCCATCGCCAAGAGTCAATTAGATAATGAGAATCAGGCCAAACTCGGCGCCCAGGCCGCCGTCGAATCGGGCAAGGCGGCGGTGGAGCAGGCGGAACTCAACTTGGAGTGGACGAAGGTCACCTCGCTGGTGGATGGGATCGCGGGGATTGCACAAATCCAGATGGGCAACCTGGTGGGACCCAATTCTATCTTGACTTCAGTTTCACAAGTCGAGCCTATCAAAGCCTATTTTCCAATTAGCGAACAGGAGTATCTCCACGCACAACAGAAACTGAAGGGCGGCGCCATTTCCAGCGGCCACGCCATCGGTTTTTTCGGAAACTCGCTCGAACTGATCCTGGCTGACGGCAGTGTCTACCCTCATAAAGGCAAAATCCTGCTGGCCGACCGGCAAGTGGATCCAAACACGGGCACAATTCGCATCGTTGCTGCGTTTCCCAATCCCGGCAACATTCTGCGTCCCGGCCAGTATGGGAGAGTCCGTGTCGAAACCAGCATGAAAAAAGGCGCTCTGCTGCTGCCGCAAAGCGCGGTGGCGCAGACGCAGGGAAGCTATCAGGTGGCGGTGGTCGGCGGCGATAACAAAATCAGTATGCGCACGGTGAAGCCCGGCGAGACGCTCGGGACGATGTGGGTGATCGAGGAGGGCCTCAAGCCGGGTGAGCAAGTTGCCGTCGAAGGACTGCAACGGCTCAGGGACGGAACTCTCATTACTCCCAAGCCCGCACAGCTTTCCCCCGCAAATCTTTCCACGGAGGGGCGCTGAGCTATGTCGAAATTCTTCATCGACCGTCCAATCGTGGCGATGGTGATCGCGATCCTTACGGTGATCGTGGGCGCGGTCACGATCGCGACCCTGCCCGTGGCGCAGTTTCCCAACATCGTCCCGCCTGAAATTCGATTGCAAACATCGTATGTGGGCGCGGACGCGCAGACCCTCGAGCAAGCCGTGGCTACGCCCATCGAGCAGCAGATCAACGGCGTGGACAACATGAGCTACATGACTTCGTTGAACGCCACGGCCAACTCGCAGACGACCATGCTGATCGATTTCGATCTCAAAACGGACCCCAACATCGACCTGATTCTCACCCAGGCGCGAGAGAACGTGGCCGCCACTCAGCTTCCGCCCGAAGTGAACAACTACGGGGTCACCATCAGAAAGACAACGGGCACGGCGCTCATGCTGGTCGCCTTGTTCTCGCCGCACGGCACTCACGATGCGACGTTCCTGTCCAACTATGCCTACATCAACCTCACCGATCCCATAGCACGCTTGTACGGTGTCGGCCTGACGAATATTTTCGGCGCGGGGCAGTATGCCATGAGGCTGTGGGTAAAGCCCGACCAATTGGCGAAACTCGGCATCACCGTCACCGACATCGTCAACGCGGTGCAGGCGCAGAACAAGGTGAATCCGGCCGGCCAACTGGGCGGCGAACCAGCCGCCGCCGACCAGCAATTCACCTATTCCGTTCTCGCTCAAGGCCGTCTGACGTCGCCGGAGGAATTTGAAGACGTCGTCATCCGCGAAGCTCCGGATGGCGGAATCGTCCGCGTGAGAGACGTTGCCCGGGTCGAACTGGGCGCGCAGGACTACAGCACTGCCAGCCGCTTGAATGGCCAGCCCGCCGCCACCATCGCCGTTTACCAGTTGCCCGGTTCCAATGCGGTCGAAACCGCCGCCGGCGTGCGCAAGCTGATGGCGGAGATGAAGCAGCGCTTCCCCGAAGATATGGATTACGCCGTATCTCTGGACGCGACCCGCGCCGTGGCCGAGGGCATGAAGGAGATTGTTGTCACCCTTTTGATCGCCATCGTGCTGGTGATCCTGGTGGTCTACCTCTTCCTGCAAGACTGGCGCGCCACCCTGATCCCGATGCTGGCGGTGCCCGTCTCGCTGGTGGGCACGTTTATTTTCTTCCCGCTGTTTGGCTTTTCCATCAATACCCTTTCCATGTTCGGACTGGTGCTGGCCATCGGATTGGTGGTGGACGATGCCATCATCGTGGTCGAAGGCGTGCAACACCACATCGAGGAGGGCCTGACTCCGAGGGATGCGGCTCGAAAAGCTATGGAAGAGCTTTCCGGGCCGGTCATCGGTATCGCCCTGGTTCTCTCGTCGGTCTTCGTGCCGACCGTCTTTATCCCCGGCATCACCGGACGGCTTTACCAGCAATTTGCCTTGACCATCGCGATCTCGGTGGTCATCTCGGCTTTTAACGCCCTCACGCTAAGTCCGGCTCTCTCCGCGCTGCTGCTCCGGCCAAAGAAGGAAAGCCGCGGGCCACTCGCAAGGTTCTTCGCCTGGTTCAATCGTTCTTTCGGGAGCGGCAGGGAACTCTATCTGCGGCTGTCCGGCGCGCTGATCCGGAGAAGCGTCCTGGCTATGGTGGCGCTCGCCGCTTTTGCCTTTGCCGGTATCCTCTTTGCCCTCCTCCTGCCCTCCAGCTTCCTGCCCGATGAAGACCAGGGTTATGCGTTCATCAACATGCAACTTCCGAATGCGGCTTCGCTGGAGAGGACGGCGGAGGCATCGCGAGACGTGGAGAAAATCCTGAGCGAAACGCCGGGCGTGCGCTACTACACCAGCGTCATTGGCTTCAGCTTGCTGAGCTATGTCCGGATCGGTTACAGCGCCTTCTATTTTGTCACCTTCCAGCCCTGGAGCAGCCGCGAAACCCGGGCCGAGCAGTATCAGGAAATCAAGGCGCGCTTGAACCAGCAGCTCGGCAAACTTCCCCAAGGGACCGCTTTCACCTTCTCGCCGCCGGCCATCCCCGGAGTCGGCACTTCCGGTGGATTTCAGTTCGTGCTCGAGGACCGTGCCGGACGGGACGTTCCGTTCCTGGCCAGCAACGTGGCCAAGTTTCTGACGGCGGCTCGCAAGCGTCCCGAAATTGGCATGATCAGCACCACGCTTCTTCCCAGCGTGCCGCAAAAGTTCGTGCAGGTGGATCGAGAAAAGGTGCTGAAGCAAGGTGTGGACATCAACAACGTTTACCAGGCCATTCAGGCTTTCATGGGCGGGCTGTTCGTCAACTACTTCAACGAGTTTGGCCGCACCTGGCAGGTGTACGTGGAAGCGGAAGCTCCTTACCGGTCGGATGTGGCGAACGTGGGGCAGTTTTACGTGCGCAACAACCGCGGGGAAATGGTGCCGCTGACGGCGCTGACGAAGTTCGAATCGCGCGACGGCCCCGAATTTACCATGCGCTACAACGAGTACAGGTCGGCGCAGATCAACGGCAGCGCCGCGGCAGGCTACAGTTCAGACCAGGCGACGGCCGCCCTGGAAGACGTCTTCAAGCAGACCATGCCCAGCGAAATGGGCTTCGATTATATGGGTATGTCGTATCAGGAGCAGAAGGCGCGCCAAGGGCTCCCGGCTTGGGTCATCTTCGGTTTCTCGCTGTTGTTCGTGTTTCTAATTCTGGCGGCGCTCTATGAAAGCTGGTCGCTGCCTTTCAGCGTGTTGTTGAGCACGCCGGTTGCGGTATTCGGAGCCTTTGGAGTGCTCTGGCTGCGCCGCACCGTGCTTGGCGCTTTCTATCCGGCTTACATGGTGCAAATCGAGAACGACGTTTATTCCCAGATCGGTTTGGTGATGCTGATCGGCTTGGCGGCCAAGAACGCAATCTTGATCGTGGAATTCGCCAAGCATGAATACGAACAAGGCAAGCCCATGGCTGCCGCTGCGTTGGAAGGGGCCAGGCGCCGCCTGCGGCCCATCCTCATGACCTCGATGGCGTTCATTCTGGGTTGCGTACCGCTTTGGATGGCAACCGGCGCCGGCTCGGTGGCCCGTCAGATCATGGGCACCACCGTAATCGGCGGCATGGCGGCCGCCACCGCGATTGCCATATTCATCATTCCGGCGCTGTACGTCATCGTCGAGCGCCTAGCGGCGCGCTGGAAGCGCACAGTGCCCGACCCTGCCGCCGTACCGCAGCCCAGCCCATCGGAGGGAGATTAAGGTGACGACAAAACTAACCGCCCTCCTGCTGCTTGTGCTCCTGACCGCGGGCTGCACCGTGGGGCCGAACTATAAGCGGCCGAGCGTGGACGTTCCTGGCACGTACCGTGGAGCTACGCTGCCAGACGCGGCGCAGCCTGCGGCGGAATCGCTCGGAGACCAAAAATGGTGGGAGGTGTTCCAAGACCAGCAGCTTCAAGGCTTGATCCGCACCGCCCTCCAGCAGAACTACGACGTTCGCATTGCGGCGACGCGAATCCTCGAAGCCCAGGCGCAGGCGGGCATCACGCGCTCCGACCAGTTCCCGGCGGTCGGCGGCGGAGTTCAGGCTGTGAATGAGCGCTATGAGGAGACAAAAACTTACCGTGCATACGATACGAGCGCAACCCGAGTGGGTCTCGCGCTGGCGTGGGATCTCGATTTCTGGGGGAAGTATCGCCGCGCCAGCGAGGCGGCGCGGGCCAATCTGCTGGCAACGGAATGGGCGCGGCAGGCGGTCGTCAGCACGCTGGTGAGCGATGTTGCCACAGCCTACTTTCAGCTCCGCGCGCTCGACCTGCAACTCGAAATCTCGCGGCGCACGCTGGCTTCGCGCCAGAACTCGTTGCAGCTCACGCAAAAGTTGGCAAACGGCGGGGCTACATCCATGCTCGATGTCCGCCAGGCGGAGCAGTTGGTGTTCACCGCGGCTGAAACCATTCCCGATCTCGAGCGGCGTATCGAGCAGCAGGAAAACTTCCTCAGCACGCTTCTGGGAAACAACCCCGGTCCCATCGCGCGGGGAACGAAGTTGACCGAGCAACCGCATGAGCCCGAGATTCCGGCGGGGCTTCCCTCCAGCCTGCTGGAGCGGCGGTCCGACATTCGCGAGGCGGAAGCGCAATTGATCGCGGCCAACGCTCAAATTGGCGTGGCGAAAGCCGCGTACTTCCCCGACATCAGCCTGACGGCGACCGCGGGATTTCAGAGTTCAGCGCTTACCAGCCTGTTCACCGGTCCGGCTGGGATGTGGAATTTCGGAGGATCACTGGTACAACCGATGTTCGCCGGCGGAAAGATTCGTTCCGGCGTCAAGTTCAGTGAGGCACGGCAGCAGGAAGCATTGCTGACCTATCGGCAGACGATCCAGCAAGCTTTTCGCGGCGTCTCGGACGCACTGGTGGGGTATCGCAAGGATCGGGAGTTCCGCGAGCAGCAGCAGCAACTGGCGCTCTCGGCTCAAGACGCGGCGCACCTTTCCGAGGTGCGCTATCGAGGCGGAGCCGCCGGTTATCTGGAGGTGCTGACCAATGAAACCAATTACTTTGCTGCCGAGCAGGGACTCGCTCAGGCTCAGTTGAATGAGCTTGTAGGTCTGGTTCGCGTTTACAGAAGCCTCGGTGGCGGCTGGCAACAATAGGACGCGGTTGGTGCTGGACTGGCTCGGCCGGGAATCCACCGATGATTCCCGTGCCAAGGCCAAAAATATGCAATAAGCGAGCGACGCTACCAATTGAAGAGGGACGGACGGCCGACATCGTCCCGCAGACTAGAACGATTGTGAGAACCTGGCTTCCAGGAACTCGCCCAGCTTGGCTGTAGCCTTGAACTGTGGGACGGGATCCAGTTCCTTGAATGCGGATGTAAACGCATTCGAGAGACTCCAGATCGTTTGCGATCGGAATTCCTCGTACTTTGGCTCGAAGTAGAGGTCATGCACGCTGCGGGCAAGGTGCTTTGTAGCTTCGAGTCTGCCCTCGATAAATATCTCGTAAATGACTACCTTGGCGGTGACGTCCGTCAATTCACTTCTCTGCCAGGCTACCACCTGCTTTCACATCGACTCGAATTCCGCTGCATTCGATCAACGCCAGCCGAGATGCAGTCGACGAGCGAGAACGACTTTGAGTGTTTCGCGAGCACGGGGGTAAACACACCCGCGACAGCCAAGACTGCAATCCCGCCCGATCCCGTCCGATCCCGTCCGATGGACGGCCCATTGGACCGGATGACGGGCAAACCGGCAGTAACCGCCGTGAACGGAGGGACAAAGGACAAAGGCTGGCTGCCAAAAAATTTGCTTATCGAGTGTGAGGTCACGCTGGCTGCGGATTCGATCCGTGAACAATTGTGCTTGCTCTGACACTTACAAACTGATTTAAGGATTATGAGAGCGTTGGTCCGCGCGGCTGAAGGCGGATTAGCCAAGAATCGGCATCCCCCATGGGCGGAGCAGCGTATCAAAGAGCTTTGCTCGACTCAAAGCGGGCTGGATATACGGGCTGGAAGCAGCGGTGATGAGCACCGCACAATACTCGCATCTTGCTGAAAAATAAATGGTAGGCACGAGGAGACTCGAACTCCTGACCTCTACCGTGTCAAAGTTCTTCGTTGCTGTACTCACAACAACTTACAGGTTGCTGTCTTCGCTATGGGCCGCACGCACCGTTGCGTAGCAGGTCATGCAGATGCTTTCGTGCGGAGTTCTATCTGTGAACCGGGCGACTTTTTGGAGCTGCGGGGAGGACGACATAGCAGCCTCTTTCTCTCGAAGGATTTCCTCTCGCGGTCAGCCACAGAACCGCCCGTACCCGCATCACTCTCTCGTGTCATTGCGAGGAGCGCAGCGACGTGGCAACCTGCTGTTCTGCCGCGGATGCCCCACCATCGCGCGATGCCGCAATCCCAGGTCTCCGCTATACTTTTCTGAACGCTCGATGGTCCCTAACCCACAATCCCGCCGCGTCCTTTGCGTCTTCCCGCGCTACGCGAAATCTTTCGGCACCTTCGACAACGCCTACCCGCTGCTCGGCGTAAAAGCCTTCATGCCTCCGCAAGGATTGCTCGTCATCGCCGCCTACTTGCCGAAGCACTGGCAAGTCCGCGTCATCGACGAAAATGTCCGCCCCGCCAGCGACAGCGACTACCGCTGGGCCGACGTCGTCATGACCAGCGGCATGCACATCCAGCGCAACCAGATCAACGCCATCAACGCCCGCGCCCACGCCTTCGGTAAAGTCACCGTCTTAGGTGGACCGTCGGTCAGCGGATGCCCCGAGCACTATCCCGACTTCGACTATCTCCACATCGGCGAGATGGGCGACGCCACCGATTCTCTTTTCACCACCTTCGAAGCCTCCGTCGCGCGACCCGCTGAACAGGTCCGCGTGGAAACCAAGGAGCGCCTGCCGCTCTCCGACTTCCCGACCCCGGCCTACCATCTCGCGCCGATGTCGAAATACTTTCTCGCCAACGTGCAGTTCTCCAGCGGCTGCCCCTATCGTTGTGAGTTCTGCGACATCCCCGAACTCTACGGCCGCAACCCGCGTCTCAAAACGCCTGAGCAGATCATCAAGGAACTCGACGCGATCGTCGCCAGCGGCTGCATTGGCGCCGTCTATTTCGTCGACGACAACTTCGTCGGCAACCGCAAAGCCGCCCAGGAACTGCTCCCGCATTTAGTCGAGTGGCAGAAGAAAAATAAATATCCGGTGGAGTTCGCCTGCGAGGCGACGCTCAACATCGTCAAGTCGCCGGACCTCCTGGCGCTAATGCGCGAAGCCGATTTCTGGACGATCTTCTGCGGCATCGAAACCCCCGATCCCACGGCCCTGAAACTCATGTCGAAGGACCACAACAACCAGATTCCGATCCTCGAGTCTATTCAGATCCTCAACAGCTACGGCATTGAAGTCGTCTCCGGCATCATCATGGGTCTCGACGGCGATACGCCGCAAACGCCCGACCGCATCCTCGAGTTCATCGAAGCCTCCAACATCCCTGTCCTCACCATCAATCTTCTCGAGGCGCTACCACGCACCCCGCTCTATCGTCGCCTGCAGCAGACCAATCGTCTGAACGAAACGCCCGGCCGCGA
>PLWX01000111.1:0-15414 GCA_003151155.1 Acidobacteriaceae bacterium | reverse complement strand
AAGTTAATGTGGATCGTCGGCGTGCGCAGCGACTACCGCGACGTCTTCTGGAAGATGGCGAAACCCGCGCTGCGCAAGGGCGACATCGAAGACATCATCCACGTCAGCCTGGTCTCGCATCACTTGATCAGCTTCGCCCGCGAAGCTGCCAAAGGCGACCAGAACGCCGCCTTCTATTCTCCAGAGTTGAAAGCCCGCACCGCTTAACTCGATGCTTCTAGCTCTCGCCTGACATTTGCGGCATACTGTGGCGATTTCGCCGGGAGGGGCTATCTTGCAGAGCCCGCCGCCATTCGAAATCCTGCCCCAACCTCTGGCGCATCCCCGCCGCGGATGCCTGACCGGATGCCTCGTGGGATGCGTCAAAGCTCCGAAGCCAGGGGGCAGTTCCCCAAAATCAGCAGCGACATCAGCCTGCAGCTTCGAAGCTTCTACCGCGTCTGCTACGTTCCCCAGAATGTCGGCGATAAAGGATATCAAAAACTCGCCGTAAGCGTTCGACCCACCAATCACGGCACCCACCGCTACCTGGTCCGCACGCGTTCGGGTTTTTCCACCGCAAGCTTCTGAACTATGATCCACGCCGCCGGTTTCGACACTGCGCCAAGGCCGGAGGCCGCACCGCCGTGGAAGCCCGGCGCGCTAGTGGTATCCACACCGGGATTACTTGCGATAACGCGAGTAGCTGTTGAAAAAGTCCCATAGTTGGTGCTTGTGAGCGCGAACGAAGGCATTTATAAGCAGACAAGAGTTCCGGATGCTGCTCTTGATTGCCATTTTCGGAGGCTTGCTGCTGATGATGGGACAACACTCCCGCGCCGAGTCGCTGTTCTACTACTTCCGCATCTGAAGATCAGGTTCCTGAGAACCATCTGCTGCGCCTCATCGATCGCCATGTCAGTTTCGATTTCGTGCGCGAGCAGCTAAGAGACTCCTACAGCGATACCGGCAGACCGTCGATCGATCCGGAAGTGCTGTTGCGCATCCTGCTGTGTGGGTATCTGTACGGCGTGACCAGCGAGCGCAAGTTGGTGGAGGAGTTGCGCATGCACCTGGCGTGGAGGTGGTTCACCGGACTGGGCTTTGACCAGGAGATCCCGAACCACTCCACGTTCTCGAAGAACCGGCACGGGCGGTTTCAGGAGTCGAAGCTGTTTGAGGAGCTGTTTGAACGCATCGTTGCGCAGTGCGTTACCGCAGGCTTGGTGAACGGCGAGCACTTGTCCGTAGACGGAAGCTTTATCCAAGCGAATGCCACGAACGACAGCCGCATCCCGCGCGAGCAGTTGGCGGAAGCGGCGCAGGTCAAGAGCGCGGTGCGCGAGTACCTGAAGGAACTGGAAGAGGAGAACGGTAACGGCGAGCCGGTCCATCAGCAGGACAAAGTCTCGACGACCGACCCGGATGCGACCTACGCCAGCAAAGGCAACCGGCCCGCAGAACTGGGCTACTTCGATAACTACCTGATCGACAACTCCAGTTGCGTGATCGTCGGTGTGCAGGCGACAGCGGCGCGATTAAGCCAGGAGAGTGCTGCGGCCCGCGACATGATCGAAGGTTATCGTGAGCGGCACGGACGCACGCCGCAGAGCCTGGCGGCCGACAACACCTATGGCAATGGCGAACTGTTGCAGTGGCTCGACGATCGCGGCATCACGCCTTACATCCGGGTCAAAGAAAGCCCAACGCCGAAGAGCGGTCTATACGGCATCGACAAGTTCACCTACCAGCCCGAAGAGAACCTTTATATATGTCCCGAAGGTAAGCAGTTGAAATACGTCGGCATCAATCAGCGCAACCTCACCCACGTCTACCCCTCCACCCTGAAGCGCTGCCGAGGCTGTTCGCAGAAGGCGCAGTGTACGCGCGGCAAATACCGTATCCTCGCGGTCCATACCTGCGAAGCAGCCAGACAGAAGGCTTATGACGCAGCGAAAACGCCGGCCTTCGTGCAAGCGCAACGCGATCGTCGCAAAGTGGAAGCGCTGTTTGCGGAACTCAAGAACCAGATCGGACTCCGCCGCCTGCGATTGCGGAGAATGCGCTTCGTACGCGAGCAGTTCTACATGGCAGCAGCGGTGCAGAACCTCAAACGGCTGGTACGGTTCCTCAGCTTCAACCCACAACCGGTAACCGCCACCATCTGAGATCCAAGTAACAATCGGAAGACCGACAACGAACGACTCTCCCGGAGATGAAAGCGTTCTTTAAAACGGAGTTTTTCAACAGCCACGGCTGTTATCGACATCTATTGGCCTTTTGGCTTTGCTTTTGGGTTTATCTGCTTTTTGATTCCGAGTTGTCTTTTCACTGCTTATCGGTAAGCGTCCATCCTGCCGTTGGCGAGCGTGCGTTCTGCTCTTTCCTCACGCGCCGCGTTTCCGATGGAGAATCGGTCTTATTCGTTTGCGCCGTGCAGGTAGGTTCCGACAGATGACTCCTTTGCCTCCGACTGGCCGAAAAGAAGTACCTGCCCTGGCGGGAGAGTGGGGCCTAACGGAGCGCAGCCGTGGAGTAACCGTCACGTGCATGGATAGCAACGTGCCGCATCCCGCGTACCTGCACCGTCAGCTTCCGGTAGGTCGTGTCATTGACGTTGGAGGGCGTATAAGACACGCGGTAGAAACTGCGGAGTTCACTCGCAATTTCCTTACTGATCGAGGCAAACGGCTTCTTGGAGTCGACGAAGTACGCTTCGCCGCCTTCATGCTGCGGATTCGCCATTAGTTCCAGCGGTCCCACCTGGTCGGCCGTATCCGGTTCCTGGTCGATGGAATACGGCGGACGGAACAACACCGGCTTCACCCCCAGCTTGTCCGCGAACAACCGCTCCGTCAGGTTCAACTCAACTTTGAAATACGCCTTCGAAATTCCGCTGATGTCCGGATGCGTGAACGTATGGTTCCCAATCTCATGTGGTGATCGCCTACCTTCTCATCCGCACCACATTCCTCGGCACCCTTGAGAATCCCGAAACCCGCTACACGCTCGAGTGCTACCCCCTCATCATTTCACTAGCCGCCATCGCAATTTGTCATGTCCCGGCAACACAATCCTCCGAAAAACTGTAGACACTTCCTGTGGTTTTTCGTATCGTTTCGTCCACCTACAGTAACGTTACGATTTAAATCGTTTCATTACACCGTCTCACCTTTCGGCAGACCACTTGCAACTTGACTTACAACTGTTTTTTTGACGTCCCTTAGCGGAAAAACAAATTAGGGGTTCACATGCGGATTTCCAAGATTCGAGTGACGCTTCTCCTCCTCTCCCTCGTCGCGCTGAACATCGCCGCCATCGCCCAAACCTCTACGACCTCACTCCACGGAGTCGTTTCCGATCAGAATGGCGCAGTGATTCCCGGAGCAACCGTCACCATTCTCGATCCCACCAACGGCTTCAGTCGTGACATTGTGTCCAACGGACAGGGCGAATATCAGTTCGTCCAGGTTCCGCCGGCCACTTACTCCCTAACCGTCAAGGCCAAAGGATTCTCCGTTGCAAGGCAGTCTGTCCAGTTGCTCGTCAGCACGCCCGCGACCATCAACGTCTCCATGAACGTCGGGGCGGAAACCACCATGGTCGATGTCTCCACCGAAGCTCCACAGGTCAATACCCAAGACGCCACTCTGGGCAACGCCTTCACTAATCTTCAGATCAAATCCCTGCCCCTGGATGCGCGCGATCCGACCGAGCTTCTCAGCCTCCAGGCTGGTGTTGTGTATGTTGGGAATAACGCCACCATCGATCAGACTTTCGACAGCCGTAACGGCGCAGTCCAGGGCGCTCGCAGCGACCAGTCCAACGTGACCCTTGATGGCCTCGACAACAACGACCAGACCAACGGCTTCGCCTTCGCTGGCGCCTTGCGCAGCACGCCCGATTCGCTGGAAGAATTCCGCGTCACTACCACCAACTCCAATGCCGACTCCGGACGTTCTTCCGGTGCCCAGGTCACTCTCGTCACCAAGACCGGCACCAATAAAATCCACGGCTCTTTGTACGAGTATCACCGGCCCACCTTCGGCGTCGCCAACGACTTCTTCAATAAGCAGTCGCAAATCACCGCTGGAGAGCCCAACGTTCCGCAAAAGTTCCTTCGTAATAACTTCGGCGGTTCCGTAGGCGGCCCCATTATCAAGGACCGGCTCTTCTTCTTCTTCAATTACGAAGGCCTTCGCCAGCGCGAGAACCGCGAAGTCACTCGCACCGTACCCACTCCAACCCTCGCTGCCGGTACGATCCGCTATGTTGCGTGCGCCGACGGCACCTCCAGTTGTAACCCTGGCGACCCCACGAACATCGTCAGTATCTCGCCGGCACAGTTGCAGCAGATGGACCCCCAAGGCATCGGACCCAGCACGGTTGCCCAGGCAATTATGCAGAGCTATCCCAAGCCGAACTCCACGACCGTGGGCGACGGCCTCAACTTTTCCGGCTACACCTTCGCCTCACCCGCCCCGTTAAATCAGAACACTTCCATATTCAAGTTGGACTACAACATCACCAGGAACGGGAATCATCGCGTTTTCGCTCGTGGCAATCTTCAGGACGATACGGCCGACGGCCTCGAGCAGTTTCCGGGTCAACCCGCCAGCGCCGTCGAGAGGGATAATAATAAAGGCGTCGCCGCTGGATATACCGCGATGCTCTCCAACGCACTGGTCAACAACCTGCGCTATGGCTACGTCCGTCAAGGCGGCGGCATCACTGGCCTCAGCAATCAACAGCATGTCGTTCTTCGCGGAATCGACGATGCGCAATCTTACTCGCGCAATTCCTCGGTCATCGTCCCCGTTCACAACCTTATGGACGATGTCAGCTGGACCCACGGCAACCACACCGTCCAGTTCGGCGGCAACTTCCGTCGCGTCGACGTGCTCCATCACAACGACACCAACTCTTTCTCTACTGCCAGCACGAACCCTTCGTGGATCGTGAATGCAGGCTACGCCAACTCTGGCAACGCTTTCGATCCCGGTGCATATCCTGGCATTAACGGCGGTGCCCCGGTCGCCGGCTTCTGGGCGAATAACTACGACTATCCCATCGGCGCGCTGGTCGGCATCGTTTCCGAAGTGGACGCCACCTACAACCGCAATCACGCTGGCGACACGCTTCCCCAGGGCTCCTACATCAGCCGCCACTACCGCGACAATGAAGGCGAGTTCTATCTCCAGGACACTTGGCGCATTCGCCCCAACCTCACCATCACCGGCGGGCTACGCTACAGCTTGCTCCAGCCGCCCTATGAAACCAACGGCCTCCAGGTGCAGCCCACCCTCGATATCGGCAATTGGTACAAATCGCGTTGGACAAATATGTTGCAGGGTCAGGTTTTCAACGACCTCATGACCTTCAATCTTTCTGGCAAAGCGAATAACGCCAAGCCGTACTGGGGTTGGGACTACAAAGACTTCGCCCCGCGCCTCGCCTTTGCCTATTCACCGAATTTTGACCACAGCTTCATGCACGCCTTGTTCGGGAGTAACGGTAAGAGTTCTATCCGCGGTGGCTACGGCATGTACTACGACCACTTTGGCGAAGGCATCATCAACACCTTCGACCAGTACGGATCGTTCGGTCTGACCACCACCATCTCCAATCCGGCCGGCTTTGTTGATCCCGCGACTGCTCCTCGCCTGACGAGCCCCAACGCCTTCCCTGCGTCGCTCACCTCGCCTGCCCCTGCGAATGGCTGGCCGATCACGTACCCAGACGCGTTCGCTATCACCTGGGGTCTTGACGACCACCTCAAGACGCCTTATTCCCACGTCGTCGACTTCTCGATAACCCGTGAACTCGGCAAGAATTTTGTTCTCGAAACCTCTTATGTCGGACGGTTCGGCCATCGCCTCTTGCAACAGGACGACATCGCTTCTCCCGTCGACTTGTACGATCCGAAATCCGGCATGGACTATTTCACCGCCGCCACCATGCTGGTGAAATATGCCAACGCCGGAACCGACATCTCTAAGATTCCCAACATCGCTTACTGGCAGAATATGTTTCCGAATGCGGCCGGTGCGGGCCTGAGCTTCGGCTGCTCCCCCGGTTCGAATGGCTCGAGCGTTTACTCTGCGACCCAGAACATCTATGACCTCTTTGCCTGCGTTCCCACCAACGCCACCACTGCATTGCAGTATCTCGACACTCCGGGCCTCGTGAATCCGGCGAATTCACCCAACCCGTGCTTCCCGTCCTGCTCCACCGTCAAGGGGCAGACCGGTCCCTATCACTTCTACGACTCTCAGTTCTCGTCGCTCTACGCCTGGCGCAGCATCGGTGTCAGCTCCTACAACGGGCTGGAAGTCGCGTTGCGGCATCACGGCAACTCGAGCCTCCAGTTCGATATCAACTACACTTTCTCTAAGTCCATGGACATGGGTTCCGACGCCGAGCGCATCAGCGAGTGGGGAGGCCCCGGCGGACAGATCATCAACACCTGGAACCCCCGCCAGCTCTATGCCCTCTCCGACTTCAACGCCAAACATCAGCTCAATAGCAACTGGGTCTATGAGCTTCCTTACGGTCGCGGCAAGCAGTGGGGCTCCAGTTCCGGACACCTCACCGACGCGCTCCTCGGTGGCTGGTCGCTCTCCGGCATCTTCCGTATCTCCAGCGGCTTCCCCTTCAGCGTCAACAACGGCGCCAACTGGGCTACCAACTGGCAGCTCGCCGGCGACTCCATTCTCATCGGCGCCCGTCCCAAGATCGGCGTCTATAACACCGTCAACGGATATCCCAATGCCTTCGCCGATCCCAATGCAGCCTTGGCGGCCTTCCGCTATGCCTACCCCGGTGAGTCCGGCCAGCGCAACAGCCTCATCGGACCCGGTTTCCTCAACCTCGACGTAGGTGTTGGCAAATCCTGGAAGTTAAGCGAGACCCAGTTCCTTAAGTTCCAGGGCCAGATCTTTAACGTCACCAATACCGTCCGTTTCGACGCCCTCACCATGGCGTTCAATAACGGCTCCATCGGCAACTCGTCCTCCTTCGGCAACTACACCAAGACGATGACCCAATATCGCCGCATGCAGCTCGCCCTTCGGTACGAGTTCTAAACCAATTTAGAACAACCAAAAGGGGCGGATTGAATCCGCCCCTTCCTCTTGTCCCAAAAACCTTGTCAAGCTCCAAAAATCCAAGTCACCGTCGATACATTACGGTCATATCATCCCTTGCGCGAACGTTTCGTTCGTGGATCGATTGGACGCCGTTCCAACGCCTGCGAAGACAGAGCCGCAAATATCCGCAAACCATCCGCAAACGCCGGGAGTGGGGTATTCCCCAATTCCTTCGGAAGTTGTTGATTTACTTGGTGGCGGCGAGTGGACTCGAACCACTGACCTACGGATTATGAGAGCGTAGGTCCGCGCGGGTGAAGGGAGGCTTAGCCAAGAATCGGCGTCCTCCATGGGCGGGTCAGCGCATCAAAGAGCTTTGCTCGGCTGAAAGCGGGCTGGAAATACGGGCTGGAAGCAGCGGTGAGGATCACCGCAAAAACCCGCATCTTGCTGAAAAATAAATGGTAGGCACGAGGAGACTCGAACTCCTGACCTCTACCGTGTCAAAGTTCTTCGTTGCTGTACTCACAACAACTTCAAGGTTGCTGGAGACTGCCGAGCAACGAGGAAAAACGCGGAAGCCCAATTTTCTACAGGTGATTTTACAGGCGAGATTTTGCACCGCGGTGACGCGGCCAGACACTTGTGTCTGTTTTGGTCGTTCGCTTCACCGCACAGCTATCATGCTGGGAACTGGGGTTAGGCTCTCCGTCATCGAGGGCAGGCAATCGTTAAAATATCCATCGTAGAACGATATTGTGTCCCAGCGGCTTATAGGGGGTCACCCGGGCCGCCCCGGTCGTTCCTGGCAGCCTTTCCGTTCGAATACCGCTCAGGGTATTAATCTCGCGTCTTTCCCAGCGGGTCGTTAGCCCTCAAATTTCATGTGCCTCCCAGGGAAGAATGATGAGTACCGACCGGACCGGCTACTGCGCACAGACACCCGGCTCGTAGCCGTGCCAAAAAGTCCAGCATCAAGGGCAGGAAACCTATTCCAACTCGTCTCTGCGCTGGAGACATTCAGAAGCTTCGGCATCGATTTCGTTTCCGCCACCGAGGTTACCTGGAATGGATTGCCCCGATCAAAGTCTACCCCGGGGAGGATGAACTGCAATCGCTCGCTGAAGGAGTATTCAGAGTGTTCAGTGGGGAGGAGCCGCCCAGGACTTTAGCCCCCGCCCAAGATTGGCAAGCCGCTGGAAACTGGTTCGGGATGATCAGGACAGCAGACCGTGCTCGCGCAGTTTCCGGTACAAATTCCGCTCACTGATTCCAAGGATCTTGGCCGCGTTTCCACGGTGTCCCTTGCTGGCCTCGATCGCCAATCGGATGGACGTGCGCTCCGCCTCTTCGAGCGTCGGTAGTGGGGCGCCCTGCGGTAAAGGGCCAGACGGCGCAGCAGGTAGCGAATTCCGCAAGGAGCCGGGGAGATGTTCCGGCAGAACTGTCGATCCCTCACAGAGCACTAGAGCCGCTTCGACCACGTGGAGAAGCTCGCGCACATTTCCAGGCCAGTCATGTCGCCGGAGGAGTTGCAGGGCCGCTTCGCCGATTTGTTTGTTAGAACCGAAGCGCTCGTTGAGTACGGTCGCGAAGTGTTGCGCCAGCAGTTCGACGTCGGACCCTCGGGCCCGGAGGGGAGGCACCTCCACTGGGATCGTGTTAAGGCGGTAAAACAAGTCCTCGCGGAAAAGCCCTTGTCGGACCATGGAGGGCACATCGCGATTGGTGGCGGTCAGAATCCGGACATCCACTCGAATTTCCCGGGTACCGCCTACGTGCCGGAACGTAGAGGTGTCGAGAACGCGTAGTAGCTTGGTCTGCGTCGCAGGGCTCACCTCCCCGATCTCGTCGAGAAAAATCGTTCCGCCGTTAGCGACTTCGAACAACCCGGGCTTAGCGCGATCCGCTCCGGTGAATGCGCCCCGCTCGTGGCCAAACAGTTCGCTCTGAAGCAGGTTCTCCTGCAGTGCGGCGCACTCGACTACCACGAAGGGCCGCAACCGGCGGGAACTGCGTGCGTGAATCAGCTTGGCCACCCTTTCCTTTCCCGAGCCCGTCTCGCCGGTTATGAGAACGGTTGAATCGCTGGGAGCAACCCGGTCGATCAGGTTGAGCAGGCGGCGGAACTCCGGGCTGTCGCCGATGAAGGAATTGCCGAGATCCGGAGGAGTCAGACCACGCTCGAGAAGGTTGGCCCGCTGGCGTAGTGATCGCCGTTCCATTGCCCTTTGAATGCGAATGTGAAGTTCGTCCAGCGGGCAAGGCTTCACTACGTAATCGAAGGCGCCGATACGAATCGCTTCGATTGCGGTATCGATGGAGCCATGTCCGGTCAACATGATGACCTCGGTTGCGGGCACTGCGGCTTGGATGGCTTTCAGCGTCTCGATCCCGCTCATTGCGGGCAAGCGCAGGTCAAGTAAAACGACTTCGGGTTCCCCTGCCACGACTTGCCGTATGGCCTCCTCGCCCGTGCTCACTGCAGTAACTTCGTATCCGAGACGACTCAGCTCGCCCGCCATGATCTGCCGGAAGGCTGCATCGTCATCGACCACAAGGAGAGAGGCGGGCTTCATAATATGTCCATTGCCTCCGGACCGGTGCGAATCGCTGGCATCACGACTTCGAAAACAGATCCCTTTCCAGGCGTACTCTCGACCACGATGTTGCCTCCCCAACTCCGCACAGCGTTCAGTGATAGGAACAGACCGAGGCCAGTGCCGCCCTTGCGAAGACCGAAAAATGGTTCAAAGATCTTTTGACGGTATTCCGGGGCGATTCCGCATCCTTCATCGCTGACGCGAATATGTACGGCATCGCCTCCTCGGGTGGTGACAATGACCTTGCCGCCCGGCTTCGATGCCTGAATCGCGTTGAGCAGAAGGTTGACCAGCAGGTTTTGCAACTCCGCCTCATCGGCCTTGACATGAAGGCTCGTTGCGGGAGGGCGCGCCGCAACGTCCACGGAGCTAGCGCGGGCCGTCGGATCAACCAGCCTCAGCGCGTCCGCGATGGCCTGGTCTAAGTCCACGACGTCTCCTGCATGCCGCTGTCCCCGCGACAGGCGCAAGAAATGCTGGGTGACGCCCCGGCATCGCAGGATCTGTTCGCGCGCGATCGTTGCGTTCTCACGGATTCTAGCTTGGTCGAGTGGGCCGCCTTCCTCGGTTGGAGTTTCGCGTAGAATTCCCTCCACGCACATCAGGGTCGTTGCTAGAGGCGTGTTCATCTCGTGCGAAAACCCGGAGGCCAAGATGCCAACCGAGGCAAGGCGGTAAGACTCGGCCAGCTGCGCTTCGGCCGCTCTCCGCTCGGAAATGTCGCGCCAGACCTCCACTACCTGAACGAGGCGACCAGATGCATCCAGAATCGGTGAAGCGTGGATTTCTTCCCAAACCACCGTGTCGTTGCCAGTCTTGCGCTCGCAGATTCGAACCTGGCGCGCCCCCGACCGCATGCAGGCAAGGGTAGGGCAGTCGGACAGTTCGCACGGCCGCGGGCCGAGTTCGAAGCAGCAGCAACCCACGACCTGCTCACGGGAGTTGCTGGCTCGCTGTAAAAAGGCATCATTGGCAGCAATAATCTTTCGTTCCGCGTCCAGAACTACGATCCCGTCATCGATGCTGTTTATCACTGTTTCCAGCCGCTCCCGCTGGTGACGGACTTCTCCCACCAGCCCCGACACTGAGTCGGCCATCGCATTAAACTCCTTTTCCAGCCAGGCCAGGGTGTCCGACCCTTCCGTCGGCACACGACGTTCAAAATCGCCCTCAGAAATCAGGCGCGCCGTGGTTTCGAAGCGCTGCAAACGGCGCAAGACCAATACCCGAATCATCAGGACGATGGCCCCCACGATGACAAAGGTCAAGGCACCCGTACCGGCAACCATCCAGCGCAGGTCCCGCGTCATCGCGGCGCGGACCTCGCCAGCGTTGTAGTCCAAAATCAATATGCCGTTGATTTTCTGGCGGGGATCGTGGCACCGGTAGCATTCATCGCGGTTACGAATCGGCACGACAGTTCTCAGGACCGTTCCACCGCGAGTCTCGATCACGCGGCTGGAGGCCCGGCGTTCCGGTGGGTCGCGATGGCAGGCCTGGCAGGTGGGAGAGTCGATCCGGAAATCATTCCCTGCGGTCCCCGCCTTACTGGAATAGCGTTGCACGCCATTCCGATCGAGCAGGACCAGTTGTTCGACCCGCGATTGTTTCCCGAAGCTCTCGATCATTTGCGCGATCAAGGTGCGGTCATTCCCTAACATTTGGTGCTCGAGGGCGGTGCGGATCAATTCGCCCTCGGCGAGCGCGCTGGTGCGTACAGTCTCGAGAAGGCTTTGAAAGTGACGAACCGAATAGAAGTAGGCGGCGACGGTGCAAGATCCGACCACCGCCACGGTGACACCAAGCGCGAGGCCAACCGTCATGCTGGCAAAACGCAGCTTCATGGTGTTGCCGCAGGGACGGCGGCATCATGGCATACGACCTGACAGCCGTCAACGACTGACGAATCGTCAGTCCCAATCTGACATTTTGGCAGCCCAGTTCTTTATCACATTGCCCTCGTTGATGCATGCCAAGGAGTTAGGTCTCAACCCAAGCTGGCATACCACGTGCCTAAAAGGTAGCGAAGGAGTTCCTACCATGGAAATGTTCCTGATGGCCTTGTGNNGTTCGGAGACACCCGTTTCAGCTGCGCAGCCCGAAGTTCCGTTGGTGAAGGAGGCGACCCGTCCGCGCTTTTTCTCGGACCGTGTTCCTGTTCTGCCCACGCAGGTGCCCATTGAGGTCCTCTTGCTCCAAATTGAAAACCACGTCCGTCTGGAGCAGGCTGCTGCAGAATCGTTCTTAGAATTTCCCACGCACGCTCTATTGCACAGCAAGACGACTTCGCCGTTTATGAACTGAGAGAGTGGCTCATGACGCATGAACTTCTGAACGGCCTCTCGTCCGCCGAGGTAGAACAAGTGCTGGAACTCGGCACTCGAATGATCGTTCCTCGCGGCAGCTCCCTGTTCCGGTTGGGAGACCCAGCCGATCGGCTGTTTCTTAACCAACGCGGCCGAATCCGGCTCACCCTGCCGATACAAATCCGAGGGCACGAAGAGGAGATTCTCGTGGAAGAACGATCTCCCGGTCAGACGGTAGGTTGGTCGGCCCTCATTCCACCCTACCGATTCACCCTCACCGCCGCCGCGACGCTTGATACGGAAGTTGTAGTCCTGCCGCGGGAGGCATTGCGAGGATATTTTGTTGCGAATCCTTTGGCCGGCTATAAAATCGCTCTGAACCTGGCCGTGGTAATTGGGCATCGCCTGCAACTGTTCCAGACGATGTGGCTGCGTGAGATGCAACGCACCGTGGACGTGCGTTCTGCTTGACCCGAGGCATCGGCACATGAGACTGGCGATCCGGATCCTGCGTGGATGCTGCGCCAACGAGGGTGCATTGCATGACCGTTGACCAACTTTCCCAACCCGAACCTGCGCGTCGTCGCGTAATTAAAATCTTCCTCGGTGGCGGGCTACTCGCCTCTTTTGCTTCTTTCCTCTATCCCGTGCTGCGCTTCCTGGTCCCGCCGAAAGCTGCCGACCTCGGCAGCGATTCCGTGGTGGCAGGGCGTGTCGGAGAACTGAAACTGAACAGTGGAAAGATTTTCCGGTTTGGTAATCGCCCTGGTCTGCTGATACACACGGCTAGCGGCGAGTATCGCGCGATGTCAGCGACCTGCACACATCTATCCTGCACCGTGCAATATCGCGACGATCTTCGTCAAGTCTGGTGTGCCTGCCACAACGGTAAGTACGACCTCAATGGCCGAAATGTTTCAGGTCCTCCACCGCGCCCACTGGAAGGCTTTGAGGTACAAGTACGAGGGGACGAGATATTCGTGAGACGTCGGCGGGAAGCTTGAAATGAAACTCTTACCCAAAATGCGCAACTGGCTGGACGAGCGGTTCGACTGGGATGGCATGGTCGCACCGTTGCGGAAGAAAACTGTTCCGATGCACCGGCTCTCTTATTGGTACTTCCTTGGCGGTATCACGCTCTTCTTGTTCATCATCCAGGTGCTGACTGGGATCTTGCTGCTTCTGTACTATCGGCCCGGAGCCAATGAATCGTTCGAAAGCGTGCAATACATCATGACCCAGGTGCAGTATGGCTGGCTGATTCGATCGATCCACTCCTGGTCGGCTAACCTGATGGTTTTCACTGCGTTCGCACACATGTTCAGTGTGTTGTTCCTTAAGGCATACCGCAAGCCGCGCGAGCTTACGTGGGTCAGCGGCGTGATCCTCCTCTTTCTCGTGATGGGTTTCGGTTTCAGCGGCTACTTGCTGCCATGGAACACGTTGGCATTCTTTGCTACCAAGGTCGGCACCGAGATCACTGGACAGGTTCCACTTGTCGGTAGACCCATGATGATTTTTCTTCGCGGCGGCGAAGAGGTCACGGGAGCCACGCTGAGTCGGTTCTTTGGATTCCATGTCGCGGTCCTGCCGGGGCTGACGATATTGCTGATACTTGTGCACCTGTTGCTGGTGCAACACGCGGGCATGAGCGTTCCCCCGAAAATGGAAGCGCAGTGGATCGCGAATCCATCTCTGAAGCGGGAAATGAAATTTTTCCCCAACTTCTTGCTACGGGAATTGATGGCTTGGTACGTGGGCCTGGGAGTCCTCGCCGCATTGGCAGCGATTTTCCCGTGGAACCTCGGCGTCAAAGCAGATCCTTTTGTGCCTGCGCCAGCCGGAATCAAGCCCGAGTGGTATTTCCTCTTCATGTTCCAGACACTCAAGCTCATCCCGCCCAGAGTGTGGTTCATCGACGGAGAAGTTCTCGGTGTACTGGTTTTTGGCTTGGCTGGCCTGCTGTGGTTGCTGCTGCCCTTCTTTGAGAGTGACAACCCGTCGCGTACCAAGCGGTGGATCACGGGAGTTGCAATCTTTGCGCTGGCTTACGTGGCAGGTATGAGTATTTATGGCCATCTTGCGAAATAAGCTCCGACTGTTTAACCCAGTCCGCTACGCCGCGCTGGTCGGGTACATCGCGCTCGTGACGTGCCTGAGCTATGGACAAACGAAGAACTCCTGCCTGGATTGTCACTCCGCCTTGCCTGATCCCATAGGAGTGAGCGCGGAGAAGTTCAGTCAGGACATACATGCACAAAAGGGTTTGACTTGTACCAGTTGCCACGGCGGCGACCAAGCCAGCGATGATCCAGAGAAAGCCATGAGCCGCAAGGCTGGGTGGAAGGGCGCGATCGATCGAAAGCAGATCCCGCAGTTGTGCGGAAGTTGCCATTCGGATCCGGCATATATTCGGCAGTCTAATCCCAGCTTGCGAACGGACCAGTTGGACCAGTACCGCACCAGTGTGCACGGCAAGCGCCTTGTGGCTGGAGACACGAAGGTTGCAGTGTGCACGAGTTGTCATAGTGTTCACGATCTCAGAGCCCCCAGCGATCCCCGTTCCACGGTTAACCCGGTCAACGTGGCGAATACGTGCGCCCGGTGCCATTCCGACGCGGATTACATGAAGGGGTATTCCATTCCCACGGACCAGTTCGCAAAGTACAGCACCAGCGTGCACCACGATGCGCTAACAGTACGAGGCGATTTGAGCGCGCCGACCTGCCCAACGTGTCACGGAAACCATGGTGCGGTCCCACCCGGAATAGACAAGATTCAGAATGTGTGCGCAAATTGTCACACTTTCCAAGCACAGATGTACGAAAAGAGTTCGCACAAAAAGGCGTTCGAAGCAGCTTCGCTTCCTGGCTGCGTCGTGTGTCATAACAATCATGCAATCAGCCATCCAACCGACGCGAAACTTGGTACTGGTTCTGATGCGGTCTGCATAAAGTGTCATACTCCGGGTGACGCTTGTGATCAGGCAAGGGCAGGCTTACTGAGTAGCTTGAATCAATTGGACGTGGCGATCAAGAACGCAGACCGGGTTCTCGGCGTCGCCGAGTCCTCTGGCATGGAGGTGAGTGAGACCCGCCTGGGACAGGATCAGGCGAGGGATTCGCTGACCAAGGCTCGGGTCACGATCCATAGCTTCCGCAAGGACTTGGTGGACCAAGACATTCAAGTTGGCTTGGATTTGGCAGCCAAGAACCTGCAGGCTGGTAACAAAGCCATGGTTGAGCGCAACCATCGTCGCGTCGGGCTTGGAATGTCCCTCATCGCGATTGCGATAGTGTTGGCGGGGTTGTGGCTGTATATCAAGAAAATAGCGATTTAGACAGAGGATACCGCCAGCGTCGGACTGGCGAATTGCCGGCGTCGCGCAGCCTAGAAGCGGTCTCGTAAATGGCGGAGCAGCAGTTTGAGACAACCAAG
>PLWX01000258.1 GCA_003151155.1 Acidobacteriaceae bacterium | reverse complement strand
AAAGCCTCGTTTCGTAACAGCCTGTTGAGCCGCCCTTTCTTTTTGTCAGTCGGAGCCCGTCACCCGCGCAGGTTCTCCAGCATTCCCTCGATCTCCCGTCGAACTTCGGCGCTCACCGGCAACAACGGCAGTCGAGGATTGCCACCGTAATATCCATTGAAATCCATCGCGTACTTCACACCCGGAATCCCTAGCCCGGATGCGATCCGCGTCGCCGGTTGAACGATCTTCTCCTGCTCGGCTTCCGCCCGCCCAAGATCTCCAGCCCGGAATGCAGCATGCACCTCCACGCAGCTCGCCGGTATTACTGTCGCGAACGCCAACACCGCTCCCGACGCCCCTGCCTGCAATGACGGCAGCATCTTCTGCGCCGATCCTGCCAGTATCTGGAAACCAACCTCCTGCATCTTCTCTTCCACGGCCGTCGCCCCCGTCAGCGATCCCACCGAAACCAGATCCCGGCGCCCCTTCGCCCGCCGCAGCGTCACCGGACGCGCCCGCCGCACCTGCGCAGTCTCTTCGGATATCTGCTTGATCTTCTCCACTGACCCACTCGATTCCTTGATCCCCAAAATGTTCGGGTGCTCCGCCAGCTCCCGCACGACTTCCGTCGGAATGTCGTAGCCGGTAAACGGCGGCACGCTATAAATCAGTACCGGCAACGGTGATCGATCCGCCACCGTGCGATAGAAATTCAACATCACCGCCGGCGTCATCTGGCTCTTGTAATAATGCGGCGTCCGCACCAGCGCCGCGTCATACCCCATCTCCGCCGCCGCCTCCGTCATCTCCAGCGTCGCCCGAACGCTCTCCGCGCCAGTGCCCGCGATCATGATCTTGCCCGGCCCCGCCGCCTCGATCGCGCCTTTCAGCACATCGCGCTTCTCCGCATCCGTGAGCATCACCACTTCGCCCGTCGATCCCAGCACGACGATGCCAGCGATCCCCGTCAGGCAATACTTGCCCACGTTATGTTCGAGCTTGCGAAAGTAAATACGCCCATCCGGATAGAACGGAGTAGTAATCGCCGGAAACACGCCTTGCAGCAACATCGGTAGAACCTTTCGAAATCAGCAAACGTAAGACACATCCAATATTATCCCGAAGCTCGCGTACGTCGGCCAATTTCACCAAGCAGGATCAATGTGCGACCGCAGGTGTCGCGTCACTCCAGTCGCGTAGCGACGGAATACAATAGCCCCGCACGTTAGTGCGGGGTAGGTCGCCGTGGAAACCGAGTCCCTCTCAAGGGACGCCATCGGAGGATCACTAGTCCCCTTTCGCGTGTCTCTGCTTCTTCGGAATCACCAGCGAAAGCACTACTGCCGCCGTCAGGATCCCGATCACAACTCCCAACGACAACACGATCGGGATCTCAAAATAATGTGCCCCCAACATCTTCACGCCGATAAAGATCAACACCAACGACAGCCCATAATGCAGCAAGTGGAACACTTCCATCAGCCCCGCCAGCGCGAAGTACATCGATCG
This sequence comes from Acidobacteriaceae bacterium, assembly GCA_003151155.1. Taxonomy (GTDB): domain Bacteria; phylum Acidobacteriota; class Terriglobia; order Terriglobales; family Acidobacteriaceae; genus Korobacter. The sequence goes on along the minus strand of PLWX01000258.1, from coordinate 11,799 downwards.
CAGACCGAGAATCGCAAATACATTCGACGTATAAACGATGAACGCGTCCCGTGAAATCGCCAGCACCGCCGGAATCGAATCGACCGCAAACAGCAGGTCGGTCGTCTCCACCATCAGCAACACTACCGCCAGTGGCGTCGCATAGCGAATCCCCTGCCGAAGCGTGAAGAAGTTATCGCGATCGTATTCCGTCGTTACTGGAATCATCTTGCGGAACATTCGGATAACGATGTTTTCCTTCGGGGCTTGTTCTCCTGAACTAAACACCAGCTTGATGCCCGCGTAAATCAGGAATCCCCCAAACAGGTACGTGATCCATTCGAATCGCCGGATCAACGCCACCCCCGCCAGGATGAAAACCGCGCGCATCACAAGCGCGCCGATGATGCCGAGGCTCAACACCTTGCGTTGTAATTCCGCGGGTACGTGAAAAAAACGAAAGAGCAGCAGGAATACGAAGAGATTGTCGACCGAAAGCGACAGCTCGATCACGTAGCCGGTAATGAACTGCAGCGACAGCGTGCCATTCGAAAGCACGGTATCGCCCGCCATCTTCTGTCCGAAATTGTTGAGTAATAGAGCGAACAGTGCGGCCAGCGCGATCCACACCAGCGTCCAGCCGATCGCCTCGCGAAACCGGACGACATGCTGCTTACGCTGAAAAACGCCCAGGTCGAGCGCCAGCATCACTAGCACGAAAAGATTGAAGCTTATCCAGAAGATCAGGTTATGCGGCATGCGTTCGTCTTCATTGTACGAAACCGCTGCCCAACCTACTTGCTCGGCACCGACGCGGGACGGCTCGCTGGCGGCACAATCCCATTCATCCGCACATATTCCACCAGTTGTCCGTAGTGGTCGGCCACATGCCAAGCCGCTAGCACCGTCATGCCCAGCCTCGTATTCGGACCGCCGTACGGCCCGTCCACCGGTTGCAACTCCGTCTTTTCATCGATGCTGCTGAACTCGTCATTCAGCATCTGGAACGAATCGCGCAGGTATTTCATAGTCTGCGCCTTTGTCTTCGCCGGGTTGGGTCCGCCCTTCTCGCAACCTTCGGGAGGCGCCGCCCCGTGCATCTCTTTTGCGAATCCTTCATTAGCGCATGCTACGTGCTTTACCATCTCGCCGAACGTACGCACATCTTTGAATTCTCCACGCGTCGGCTTGAAATCCCACTTCCCTTCCGGCATCTCTTCAGCCAGCGCAATGAAATCCTTCTGCTCATCAACCCAGGTGACGTTGATGGAATCGAGGATCGTCTTTGGCCGTTCGTCCGCCGGGGCTGGCGCCTTTGTTTCCGGTGCGTTTCCCGTCTCCGCCTGCCCAAAGCATGGCACGGCCAGCAGCGTCATTACCGCTAAACCCAGTACGAGTTTCATCGCGAATCTCCTAGCTGCTCAGGGTATCCCATCCGCGTCGATTCAAGTCCCAGAATAAGAACCACAGGCAGAAAGCAGCTATGCCCAGCAGGATCAGGCCCTGCCACACCGGGCCGAAGATCAGTCGGCCAATCCCGAACAGCGAGCAATAAATCATCCCGCAGCCCATCGCCCAATCAATGCCCGACCACAGCAGGCTCTGCTTCGAATGTTCCCCTTCGAGCTGCGCGATTCTACGCCAGCCAAATGCCGACGGCTGCACCTTTCGGTAGAACGCACGCAGCTTCTCTTCCGGTTCGGGCGGCGTAAGCATCGTCACCGTCAACCAGCTGATCGTCGTGATCGACGTCGTCAGGATCATCACCCACGCGAACCCGTGCGGAGTGCTGCTATCCAACGGCCCCGGCGCAAGCTTCGGATCATAGCGACGGAAAATTTCTACCACCCCCGACGCAAATCGCGATTGCAGGAATAGCGACGATACCGCTGCCGCGGACATCGCCCCCACCTCCGACCATGCATTGATCCTCCACCAGAACCAGCGCAGCATAAACACCAATCCCGCGCCTGCTCCAATCGAGATCAGGAACTTCCACGCTCCCTCGATCGAATGCATGTAGTACGTGGCCACTGCGGAAAGCACCGTCACGAAAATAGTCGCGATACGCGAGGCGGCAACGTAGTGCTTCTCACTCGCGTCCCCTTTGATGAAGCGCCGGTAGAAATCGTTGATCAGGTACGACGCCCCAAGATTGATATGCGTGCCGATCGTCGACATGTAAGCCGCCGCGAAGCCCGCCAGCATCAATCCACGCAAACTCGGCGGCAGGTAGGCGATCATCACCCGTATGTAGCCGGTCTCGGGATCTTTAATATGCGGAAACATCACCACTGCGACCAGTGCTGCCAGGATCCACGGCCACGGGCGCAGTGCATAGTGCGCGAAATTAAACCACAGCGTCGCACCCAGCGAATTCTTTTCGTCTTTCGCTGAGAAGATGCGCTGCGCGATGTAGCCGCCACCGCCCGGCTCCGCCCCCGGATACCAACTCGCCCACCAGTTCACGCTGAGATAGACGAGGAACATCACCATCCAACCCGAAGCCCAATCCGGCGCGAAACTCAGGTACGAAGTTCCATTCACCGGATGCTGTGTCGCCAAGGCCGCCTTCAGCGCCCCAATCCCACCCACCGCCTTCACTGCGAAAACCGCCAGCGCCACCACCATGCTCATCTTTAAAATGAATTGCAGTAGGTCCGTCCACAGCACCGCCCACAGCCCTGAGATCGCCGCATACAGCAAGGTCATCGCCAGGCAAAACATCACCGCATTCATCTTGTGAATGCCGAGGGTCAGTTCCAGCACCTTGGCCATCGCCAGGTTCACCCAACCCATGATGATCGTGTTCACCGGCAGCGCGAGATACAGTGCGCGGAATCCGCGAAGGAACGCTGCCGGCTTGCCTGCATACCGAAGCTCGGCAAATTCCATATCGGTGAGCACGCCCGAGCGACGCCACAACCGTGCAAAGAAAAATACGGTAAGCATTCCGCTGAGCGCCAGGTTCCACCACAGCCAGTTCCCGGCGATGCCGTAGCGGAAAATAATTCCTGTCACCACCAGCGGAGTATCCGCCCCGAACGTGGTCGCCACCATCGACGTTCCGGCCAGCCACCACGAAACTTCGCGGCCGGAAATGAAAAACTCATCGACTGAACTCCCGGCTTTTCGCGCGTAGTAAAAGCCGATCAGAAGATTCATGGAGAAATACGCAACGATCACAATCCAGTCGATAGCTGTTAGTTGCATCTGCGCCTAAGCCTCAGGAGCTATATAGCTCCTCGGTAGTTATAACGAAACCCGGGCTGAACGCAAAGCCCAATCGAATATCGTTCTTCCGCGACATCTCGCTTCAGAACATTTTCTAGTCTCTCTTCTCCCTTGAGCGCTCCAGTTTCCTGAATCGAGAGAAGCTCTCGCTACGAAATTACGGAACGTGAAGTCTCGTAACACTTCTTCACAATGCGCGGCAAATCCCATCTGAAAGTGAGCACGTGTCTTCTCTTTTTGCCACTTGCGTCGAATTTGCTTTCCCGCTTCGCGCCGACTACGACATCCGCCACAATTTCAACGCGACGTATGTCTACAACCCAACCTGGAAGCCGAGCAACCCGATCCTCAACCAGGTCCTCGGAGGCTGGCAGTTCTCCCAAACCTTCTTCCTGCGCTCCGGCAACCCGTACTCGGTGACCGACTACACCGCGTTCCTCACCGCGCAAAACGACGGTCTCCAGTTCTACACCCTGGGCACCTTCCTCGGCGGAGCCATAGGCGACTGCAGCAAGCCCGGCCCGATCGCCAATCCGAGCCAGTGCGTCTCCGCCAGCCAGTTTGCTCCGGCTCTTACCGAGACCAGCTTCGGCAACCTCGCGCGCAATTCCTTCCGTGCCCCCGGATACTTCAATAGCGACTTCAACGCTATGAAGAATTTCAGCCTCACGGAACGTGTGAAGCTGCGCGTCGGCGCCAACTTCTTCAACATCTTCAACCACCCGAACTTCCAGGCCCCGTCCAGCAACCTGACGAACTCGAACTTCGGCCAGCTCTACGCCACCGTCTCCCCCTCCACCAGCCCCTACGGATCCTTCCAAGGTGCTGGCGTTTCGGGCCGTCTGATCCAACTGGAAGCGCACCTCCAGTTCTAACCTCGTTTTTACTCGCCTCACTCAGGGCGCTCCTCGGAGCGCCCATTTTTTGGATCGCAGAGCGGAAATCTATGAAAACTGGTAGCGAACTCGATGAAGTTAACGCCTTTTTTACTCTCGGCGCCAAAAGTAAGCACTTACGTGCGGGTTGCGAATGCAGCTTTGCATAATTCAACTGCTGAATTGCTCATCTCATGGCAAATGATGCCACTAAGGTGCCTGTATTTCAGTCGGTTTCGATGATGCCGTCGGTGCTCTATATTTGGTTCGCCGCAAATCTTTAAATTTTTCTATCGAAATCCATAGATTTATAGCATCTAGGCGGGCTCTCCCTCGGTCTAAGTCTCTCGTTTGCAACACATACGCGAATTTCACCTTGGGAACCTGAATTGCATTCGACCGCCTGACGCTCTCTCACTCCCCGTTTCGTTTCACGAGATCACGCGTCCATCCGCAACACACTGTAAGTAGGAGGAAAGAATGAGCAAGACTCGGAGGCAGGTCCGTGTCTTTACATTGCTATTCACTCTGCTCGTCGTTACCGGTTTGTTCGCCCAGGAAACCACCGGCGGGTTGCAAGGCACAGTTAAAGATCTCACTGGCGCGGTCGTTCAGGGCGCTAAGATCACCCTCACCGGCACCAACCTCACTGGCGCGAAAGAAGCCACCAGCGACGCGAACGGATATTATCGCTTCGCGAACCTTCCGCCGGGCAGCTACACCGTCAACGCCACCGCACAGGGCTTCACGACCTTGAGGCGTGAAGGCATCACCATCGAAGTCGGCCACCTTCCGACCCTCGATCTCTCCCTACAGGTCGGCGGCAGCGGCACCGTGGTGGAAGTGACCGGAGAAGCGCCGCTCATCGACGTCACCACCACGCGTACGATGACCAACATCACGTCCGACGTGATCAACGATGTTCCGCACGGAGCTTCGTTCCAGTCCGTGATTCAGTTTGCTCCCTCGGCTCGTAACGAGCCACTTCAGGGTTCGAATCGCCTCGGCACCGGCAACGGCGGAGACTCGCCGGGTAACGGCTCCAACGGCGGCCAGTACGGCTTCTCGGTTGCCGGCGGCGCGGACTCGGAGAACTCCTACCTCGTTGAAGGTCAGGAAACCGCCAGCATCATCGGCGGCTTTTCCCACACCAACGTTCCCTTTGACTTCATTCAGGAAGTCCAGGTGAAGACCTCGGGCATCGAAGCTGAGCACGGCGGTTCGCTCGGCGGCGTAGCCAACGTGGTCATGAAGAAGGGCAGCTCCAAGTACCACGGATCCCTCTTCGCCTATTACCAAAACCAAGCCATGAACGGAAGTCCGGTGGGTTACGAACGCAAGGACCCGACAGGGCTTTACCAGAACGGTTTCGCTAACGGGAATCCGCTTCTCTTTACAGACACTCCCTACCAGAACTATCAGCCAATCCGCCCAACCTCGGCTGACGTGTTCCCGGGCTTCACCTTCGGTGGTCCGCTTCTTCCCAAATGGAAGGACAAGGCGTACGTCTTCCTCGGATTCAACCCGGAATTCACCACCTTCTCGCGGAGTATCAACTACGCAGCAGGTGGTAACGCGGCTGCTTGCCCGAATCCGAATGGGATCTGCACCTTCAGCCAGAACACCCAGACCTACTACACCACCGCCCGCATCGATGTGGCCGCGACGCAGAAGATCCGTGTCTTCGGCTCCTGGCTCTATCAGTACCAGCGTCAGGCCGGCGAAAATCTGCCCGCTTCGGACTCGGTCAACGGTCTCTACAACCTCAGCACGGGTAACGATCCTTCGGCCTACGCCCATAATCTGGGCTACACCGCGCCCAATATCACCATGAACACCGGCGTGGACTGGACGATCACGCAGCACATGGTCTCCACCACCCGTTTCGGGTACTACTTCGAAAACTTCGCTGACTTTGGCTTCCCGACCTCGGGAACCATCGATCAGTGGGTACAGAATGGCGTCGGTCAAACCGACACGCTTGGCAATCCACTCCCCGCCAGCCTGGCACAGGCAACTGGCACTCTCTCCAACCCTTACAATCCAACCCTCACCAGCTACAACGCCAACAAGGCAATACAGCTCGATCAGGATTTCGCCTGGTACAAGAGCGGCTGGGGCGGCATTCACAACTTCAAGTTCGGATACCAGCTCAACCGGCTTTCGAACTTCATCAGCCAACACGCCAACGAACCAGTAGTGAACATTTACCCGGGTGCGGCCCAGGTTTATGGTCCTGCCTTGTCCACCACCGGTATCGCCAATTGCGCGGCAATCCAAGCTGCGACTCCTGGCGCCACGGGATGCCAGGGCCAGTATGGTTACATGGAAGTCTACGACACCGGCAACGGCGGCAAGGCGACGAGCTACAACCATAGCTTCTTCGCCCAGGATGCCTGGACCATCGGTCATGGCATCACCATCGATGCCGGCATTCGCGTAGAACATGAAAACCTGCCTGGCGAATTCGACAGCGTCGGCGTGGCTCATCCTCCTAGTGGATTTCCTGCTAACCCGATCAGCTTCGGATGGGGATCGAAAGTCGCTCCCCGTATCGGCGCTGCTTGGGACGTTTTCAGAGACGGCCGGATGAAAATCTTCGGCAGCTACGGTCACTTCTACGACCAGATGAAGCTCAACCTGGCCATCAGCTCCTTTGGCGGCCAGTATTGGGATAGCTGCTTCTACGCTCTTAACACTTCGAACGTCGGCTCGATCATGCCGCAGTTTGACAGTGCTAACCGTTTCTGCCCGCAAGATACGACAGGTACGCTCGGAGCCAACTGGCAGGGCGGGGCCGCTCCCGCGGGCACAACCTTCATCGAAAACGTGAACTACCGCATCTCCACCCCAACCTGTACGACCTGCAACCCGTATCAGGAAGGTGTCGCACCGAACCTGAAGCCGTACCATCAGCATGAAGCGGTATTTGGCATTGACTATCAACTCTCGAAGGGGTTGGCAGTGGAAGCTCGTTGGGACCGCCGCCGTCTCGATAGTGCCATTGAAGACTCGGCGATCGAAAACTCTGCCGGAAACGAAACCTTCGTCATCGTGAACCCCGGCTTGGGTGTCAACTCAAACTTCCAGGGCTTCTGTCAGTTCCTCTATGCCAAGGATCCGAGTCCAAGTGCGGATTGCGCGAACACCTCAGGCCAAAACCCCAACTTCGGGATCTTCGCTGCCGCACGCAGCTACGACGGTCTGGAGTTCCGCCTGACCAAAGCGCAGAGCAACCACTGGTTCGGCATGTTCTCCTACACCTATAGCAAGTTCCGCGGGAACTACACTGGTTTGACCAGCTCGGAACTCTCCGACGGTGGACTTGCCGGACGTAACTCGCCGAACAACAGCCGTGCCTTTGACGAGCCGTACTTCTCGTACAACTCGAACGGCGGTTCTTCCAGCGGCTTGCTGCCGACGGACCGTCCGAACGCGTTCAAGGGCTATGCCTACTATGAGCTGGGGTGGTTGAAGCACTTCACCACCGACTTCGGTCTCTTCCAGTACGCCTACTCCGGATCTCCGAATTCGACCTACGTCGACGCGGGCGCCGGTGCCGGCGCATGGGCGATCTATCCCTTCAATCGTGGAGAATGGGCGAACTTCACCCAGGATCCTACGACCGGGGCGATCACCTTCGGCACGCCGTATGTAAACCGCACCCCTTGGTACACTCAGTCTGACTTCAGCATCACGCAGAATTACAAGATCAGTGAGTCGAAGTCTCTGAGCTTCTCGGCGATCGCCACCAACCTGTGGAACCAGCACTCCGTGACTGCGCTCTACAGCCAGCTCGATTCCAACACCGTGAGCAACTACATCCGTCCTGTCGGACCGACTTGCGGCAGGGACTCGAGCGGCAATCCGATCCCAGGCGGGTGCTTTATCGGAAATGGCGTCGACTTCTACCAGCAGATCATGAACCCGTATAGCCTCTCGACTACCCTGAATAACTTCAAGGGCACCACGGCGGCAAATACGGTTGTTCAGCTCAACAGCGCCTACGGCAAGCCGATGTATTACCAGCTTGCCCGCAACATCCGCCTTGGCGTGAGGTTCACCTTCTAACCCGAAGCGAAGTTTGCAGCACTTGAGGGAGCCGGTTCGCCGGCTCCCTTTTTTATTCCCAAGTTTGCACGAACCTTCGTGGGCCTCCCGCACACTCTCGTGGGAAAGACTTCCTGACACCACATCACCTATTGTGCGCATGTGGGGCATTCCCACAAGCCACAACCAGTTCTTTGAAATAAACGCAGCAGACCGATGCTAAAGGCATCGCCGTTCTCGATCCACGCGACGCACCTGTGCCGAAGGAACGGAGTCCATACGACCGAGCAGTGCCGCAGGCACGGAACGTAATAGCCCACCACGTGAGTGGTGGGAGAGCTCGCCCGAGTCCCCTCCACGGCACCCAAGCGGTACAACTAACCCCTTATTCCTGAATATTTTGCCTGTAACTGCCATGGATCGAATATTTTACGGAGGTTTGCTCCCTAAAATATTGAAAACAAAGAACCGCAATCCGGGTGGGGGTTACTGAAGATCCAACAGACGGATCATTTCCAAAACTGTGTCGCCCGCAATCTGCAAACTCTTCGGACTCTCTTTGTCCAACGTATCGTCCACCGAGTGATGGAACACGTTGTTGTATCCGTAATCGAGATCGATCACATCGACCACCGGAACGCCGATCTTGGCAAACGGCAAATGATCGTCTTCCACTGCCATCTGTGCGCGGAAAAAATGGGATTGATATCCCAGGTCGCTTGCCGCCTGGTATTCGATCTTCCGCAGCGCTGGCGTCGAATTCAATTCTTCCTGGATATCGAGATCGGCGTCGCCAATCATATCGACGAGGATGAATGCTTTGATCTTCGCCGCCGTCCCATCTTCTTTCCACTTCGCCGCCAGATGTCTCGTGCCATACAAGCTGTCGTCGGCCGTCCAGGTCTTAAACGCTTCTTCAGCGTCCGTCCACACCAGCCAGATGCTGTAACCGCTGTTCGGTTTACCGCGCAACACGTCTGCAATCTCCAGCGGCAACGCGGTGGACGATCCGCCGTCATTGGCGCCCACAAACGCCTTCGGCAGCGAGAACACCGTGTCGTAGTGTCCCGCAACCACGATGATCCCGTCTTTCTTCCCGGGAAATTTCGCGATGTAATTTCGCCCCGTGTAATTCCCTACCGGCGAAGCAATCGGAAACTTATCTATCTCGACATCATCCTTCTTGAGCTTCGCGATCAGATACTCTTCCAGCTTTTTGTGTCCAACGCTTGCCACCGGACGCGAACCGAATGCCACGACTTCCTTGTTGTACTTGAACGCGCGATCGGGATTGATGCGTAACGCATCCGCAGGCATCGGCGTTGGTGTCACGCCGTCCGCAGCCGATTGCGGATCGGTTTGTGCAGGTGCAGCTTCCGTGGTTGCAGCTGGTTGTTTATCGCTACAGCCCAGGCCCAGCATGGCCGACAACACCAATCCCGCGACGATCATGAGTCTCCCGTTCACAAGCTAGCTCGATTCCAACTTCTCGCCACGCTTGCGCCGGTTCTTTGGATGCACCAGCCACGCCACTCCGATGGATACCAGATACAGAACAATCATCGGAGCCGCAAAGATGCACATGTTCATGATGTCGGTGGTCGGCGTAATGATCGCCGCAATGATGAAGATCACCAGGATCGAGTAGCGCAAATTCTTCCACATCCACTTCGCACTGACGATTCCCATCAGCGCGAGGAAGAACACCAGGATCGGCATCTCGAACACTAATCCCAACCCCACGATAATCGTCATGAAGAGGTCGGTGTATTCGCTGATCGTGATCATCGGCGCGAACTGGTGGCTGTAGCCGATCAGGAAGTCGAGCGCCGCCGGATACACCATCTTGAAGCCGAACACGCCGCCCGCCAGGAACAGTCCGACCGTGCTGAACATGAACGGCATCACGTAACGCCGCTCATTCCGATAAAGCCCTGGAGAGATAAACAGCCACACTTGGTAGAGCACGAATGGCGAAGCCAGGAACAGTCCCGCAATGAACGACACCTTCAAATACATATTGAAGGGATCGGTCGGGTTCAAATAGACGAGCTTCTGGTCCAGCCCGTGCGCCTTCAGGGCCGTCATGATGGGTTTCTGCATCAGCCCGTAGATCTGTTCGTGGAACCAGTAGCAGACGCCGAAACCGCCTGCCATGTAGACGAAGCTCCAGATGATGCGCTTCCGCAACTCCTCGAGGTGTTCCAGGAAGCTCATGCCCTTCAGCGCTTCGGGCGACAACCTGGCTTTGATCGCCGGATCGATATCGAGGCTAGCCATTGGACTCCGTCTGGTGCTCAGGATTGGCAGGCGGAGCCTGTACTTCTTCTTGGGCCTCAATCAACGACGATCGCGGCGTATGGTCCTCATTCACCACCGTATGTTCCGGCGGCAGAATCGTCGGCATCACTTCCTGTTGCGGCACATCCGGTGCATCGAAGAGCTCACCCTGCGACTGCGCTAACTGGCGGCGGTCTTCCACTTCCCGCATCGCCGCCTCGCGCTTCTCCGCGTCCTTCTTGATCTGATCTTCCAGGTCGAGGTTCTGGATCTCGGATTCGATCTGGTTGCGGAACTCGTTGCCCGCGCGCTTGAACTCGGCCATGAACTTCCCGACCTCGCGTGCGATTTCGGGCAGCTTTCGCGGGCCAAAGATCAGCAGCGCCAGCAGGAATATGAAGATCATCTCTGACATGCCGAGATTCATGCCTCCATCATAATGGGAAATCGGCTATACCGACAATTGAACTACGGTGGCATCAGGAGCTTGGATTTCCAACCCCACCAATCGCTTACAAATCCCCGCCCCACCCGTCTCACATTCAGCAGCGTGGGATGAATTCCCCGCACCGTATGGCGACCTGTTGGCATCTCAAGGAGTGCACCTGGGTGACCTCTGAAGGGCTGGCTTTGGGTGCTATACTCCGATTAACTTTTGCGGGTGCCCCATTCCTGGTGCATCCGAGGTCTCCACAAGACGTTGTGGGGTTCGAACCTCTGAAGGACGGCCGATGCGTAGTTCTCGTCGCACTATCATTCTTGTAGTAGCACTCCTTTTGTCCTGCGGCTGTCTTGGCCTTCTCTTTGGCCAGAAGATAACTGGCGCCAGCGACAACGATATCCGCGACGATCTCCGCACCTTCTCCAACGTCTATGACGTTGTCGAGCAGAACTACGCGGAGCCGGTCAGTGCCGATAAAGCGATCTATAACGGCGCGATCCCGGGTATGCTCCGCGTCCTCGATCCACATTCCAACTTCTTCGACCCCAAACAGTACGCCCTGCTCCGCGAAGAGCAGCGCGGCAAGTATTACGGCGTGGGCATGCAGGTAGGGCCACGCAATAACAAGGTCATCGTCATCGCGCCGTTCGCCGGAGCCCCGGCCTATCGCGCCGGCATTCGTCCCGGCGACGTCATCATCGCCGTCGACGGCAAGCCCACCGACAACATGAGCACCAGCGATGTCGCCGACCTCCTCAAAGGCCCCAAGGGCACCACGGTCCGCATCGCCGTCCTGCGCGAAGGCACCGACAAACCTCTAGAGTTCTCCGTCATCCGCGACGAGATTCCCCGTTACAGCGTCGATGTTCACTTCATGATCAAGCCGGGCATCGGCTACATGCACGTCTCCGGATTCCAGGAGACCACCGAACATGAGGT
>PLWX01000169.1 GCA_003151155.1 Acidobacteriaceae bacterium | reverse complement strand
TTACGTGACTGTCGCCGGTTTGTTGCACGATCTCGGCCGCGTATTGGCGGAGAATGCCGCGCTCGGTCGCAGTCGGATAATACTCAGACAGCTCCGTAATGCGCTCGAAGAGCTCGGATCCTGCCGCGTCATAGAACAATTTTGGCGACAGTGTCTTCGGAAGCTTCGTCAGTCCGTGCAAAACATCTTCTGCAATCGGCGAGTGCTTGGTCTGGTGAAAACTAACGTGCATCGGCCGCTAACCTGATTCCCATGAATTGCCACCGAGCCTGTGGCGGGAAGAAATTGCGATAGCTGGCTCGAATATGCGATTGCGGCGTCGCGCAAGAACCGCCACGCAACACGAATTGATTGCACATGAACTTGCCGTTGTATTCGCCAACGGCGCCCGTGGCAGGGTGAAAACCGGGATAGCCGAGGTAGGCGCTGGCAGTCCATTGCCAGACATCGCCAAACATTTGCTGAAGACCCTCTTTGGAACTCGGCGGTGCAGCGGGATGGAACGTGCCGGACTCCGCGAAATTGCCTTCCATCGCACACGACTCGGCAGCGTGCTCCCACTCACCTTCTAAGGGAAGGCGTGCCCCAGCCCAACGGGCAAAGGCATCGGCTTCGAAGAAACTCACGTGGCAAACGGGCTCATCGAGTTCCAGCGGTCGCGTGCCACTGGCGGTGAAGACCTGCCATCCTTCATCTACCTGTTCCCAGTACAGAGGAGCTTCCCAGGCTTGCTGATTCACAGTGTCCCAGCCTTCGGAAAGCCAAAGTTCGGGACGGCGATATCCATCGGAGTGTATGAACTCAAGGTATTCGCGATTGGTCGTGAGGCGATTGGCAAGCCGGAAGGGCTGCAGAAGCAATGCGTGTCGCGGAAGTTCGTTGTCAAAAGAAAAATCTGGTCCCGAGTGGCCGATCTCGACCTGACCGCCGGCAAAGCTCGTCCAGCGCAAGGATCCAAGAGGAGCTTTAGTTTTCTCTGGCTGCCGGTCGACAAGATTCGGACGCAGAGGCTGGCTCCAGAAGCCATGCTTCAGATCGGTGACAATGAGCTCTTGATGCTGCTGTTCGTGATTTAAACCGATGACGACCAGCTCTTTCGCCTGCTCGTTCAACCCATTCGCGAGGAGCTTTTGCATGCCGGCGTTCACATGCGCCCGGTAGGCCAAAACTCGATCCAGGGTCGGCCGCGAAAACGTACCACGCATTCCGCGCACCGGATGCTTGCCGATGCCCTTGTAATAGGAATTGAAGACGTGGCGGAATTCAGGAGCGAAAGGCTGGTAATCGGACAGGAACTCGGAAAGGAGGAAAGTCTCGAAGAACCAGGTGGTATGCGCCAAGTGCCATTTGGCAGGACTGGCATCGGGCATGGACTGGACCATGAGGTCGTCAGGCGATAAACGGGAGACGAGTTGCTCACTGAAAGCGCGTACGTCGGCGAATCGCTGCAGGAGCGGTTCGGTGGTCGCGTCGGAAGCAATGGCGGAGGTCTGCTGGTTCATAAGCCGCTCAGCATTAGATGCACGCTGGTGCCCGACAGTCCTCGGAAAAAACGGTTGGGCCCCGTATGGGATGCATGAAGTTTTAGCGAGGTTCAATTATTTGGAGGCCGAGTGGCAGGACAGCCTCGGTACCAAGGTCAGCTACGGATGGCCGCTGCTTCTAAGTTGCTGGCTCTATTGCGCTTCGTATAGGCTGGTGATATCAAGTAAGAAATTAACAAGTGCGCAGTGTTTTTCATTCTTGCCGCACAGGAGAGCGGATGAAAGTCGTCGTGCTTTGCGGGGGACTCGGCACCCGGTTGCGGGAAGAGACCGAGTTTCGACCAAAACCCATGGTTGAAGTTGGCGGCCGCCCGATCCTTTGGCACATTATGAAAACCTATGCAGCTGCTGGATTTCGCGACTTCGTGCTTTGCCTCGGCTACAAGGGTTCGGCGATCAAAGAATATTTCCTTAATTACGAAGCGATGAATAGCGATTTCACAATAGGCCTCGGACGAAATTCCAAGATCGAATACAACAACGTACACACCGAACAGGATTTTGAAGTCACCCTCGCGGATACCGGATTGAATACGATGACCGGCGGCCGGGTGAAGCGCATTCAGCGGTATATCGACGACGATGTGTTCATGATGACCTACGGCGACGGCGTGAGTGACGTCAATATTCCCAAGCTGCTGGCCTTCCACAAGGCTCACGGGAAACTTGCCACGGTGACGGCAGTAACGCCGAATTCGCGATTTGGAATCGTGGATATGTCAACCGAGGGCAGAGTCACCAAATTTGTCGAAAAACCGCGCACCGATGGGCGCGCCAGCGCGGGATTCTTCGTGCTGAACCGCAAGGTGTTCGATTACATTTCCGGCGACGATTGCACTTTTGAACGCGAACCGATGGAAAAGCTGGCATCGGAAGGCCAACTGATGGCGTACAAACACGACGGATTCTTTTACGCGATGGACACTTACCGCGAATACGAGTTCCTCAACGATCTTTGGGCAAAAGGACAGGCGCCTTGGAAGGTGTGGGAGTGAAAAACAGTTTCTGGCGCGATCGATCGGTGTTTGTCACCGGGGCCACAGGGCTGCTGGGCGGCTGGCTCACGCGGCATTTGCTGGAACAGGGCGCGGTCGTGACGGCACTGGTGCGCGATTCAGTCCCGCAATCCGAGTTCGAACGGCGCAAGATGCGCGCGCGCGTGAACGTGGTTCGCGGCGATCTAAGCAAGCCACAGTTGCTCGAACGCGTCATCGGCGAGTATGAGGTGGAAACCGTGTTCCACCTTGCCGCGCAGACGATTGTCGGGATCGCCAATCGCAATCCACTTTCGACGTTCGAGAGCAACATTCGAGGAACATGGAATCTTCTGGAAGCTTGCCGGCGTTCGCCTAAGGTGTCGGCGGTGGTGATGGCGTCGTCGGACAAAGCCTACGGCGATCAGACGGTGCTTCCCTACACCGAAGAGATGCCCTTGCAGGGCCGGCATCCGTATGACGCGAGCAAATCGTGCGCGGACTTGATTGCTCAATCGTATGCAACGACGTTTGGGTTGCCGGTGGCGATAACGCGTTGCGGCAACTTTTACGGTGGCGGCGATCTGAACTGGAATCGCGTGGTGCCGGGAACGATACGTTCTGTGCTCCGTGGGGAGCGGCCGATCATTCGAAGCGACGGGAAGTACGTGCGCGACTACTTCTATATCGAAGATGGTTCGGCGGCGTACATGCTGCTGGCTGAACGGCTGACAGCTGACAAGAAGCTGGTGGGAGCCGCCTTTAACTTTTCCAATGAAACTCAGATTACCGTACTGGATTTGGTGAACACGATCCTGCAGCGGATGGATTCGAAACTGAAACCGGAAATTCAGAACCAGGCAAGCAACGAGATTCGCCATCAGTTTTTGAGCGCTGAACGGGCTCGGCACTTACTAAAGTGGCATCCAAGCTTCACGCTCGACCAAGGCCTGGAGCGAACGATCGCGTGGTACAAAGAGGTGCTTCAGTAGTGAGCCGCGCCGACGAGTTACGACAAAAGATCCGTGCTTTGACCGCCGAATATTATGGCGAGGCCTTCCCCGTAAAACCTTTCGTTCCGGGAGAGACGCCGGTGCAGGTTGCCGGGCGGGTGTTCGACGCCTCTGAGATGGAATCGCTGATGGATTCCACCCTCGACTTCTGGCTGACGACGGGTCGCTTCGCAGAGCAGTTCGAGCGCGAGTTCGCAAAGTTTATCGGAGTACGAACGGCGACATTGGTGAACTCGGGATCGTCGGCAAATTTGTTGGCGGTTTCTGCTTTGACATCGGAGCGATTGGGAGATCGACGGCTGAAACCGGGCGATGAAGTCATCACCGTTGCGGCAGGATTTCCTACGACGGTGAATCCGATTCTCCAGGCGGGGCTGGTTCCGGTGTTCGTGGATATTCAGCTTGGCACGTACGATCTGGACCCATCCCAACTGGAATCCGCCCTCTCGGACAAGACCCGCGCGGTCATGATCGCGCACACGCTGGGAAATCCATTCGATCTTAGCGCGGTGACGGCCTTCGCGAAGAAACATAATCTGTGGCTGGTTGAGGATTGCTGCGATGCCGTGGGCTCGACCTATAACGGGCAGAACGTCGGAACGTTCGGCGACATCGCGACCACGAGTTTTTATCCGGCACACCACATCACCATGGGCGAAGGCGGCGCCGTGCTCACCGAGAAGCCGCTGCTCAAAACGCTAGTGGAATCGTTCCGCGATTGGGGTCGCGATTGCTGGTGCGCACCGGGAGATGCCAACACTTGCGGAAAGCGCTTTGACTGGCAACTGGGCGCGTTGCCGCATGGCTACGATCATAAATACACGTACTCGCACATCGGCTATAACTTGAAGGCAACCGACCTACAAGCCTCGGTAGGAGTGGCTCAACTGAAGAAGCTGCCTGCGTTCATTGAAGCGCGCAAGAAGAATTTTGCAACGTTGAAGCAAGGGTTGTCGGATTTGCCTGAGCAATTTGTTTTGCCAGAGGCGACACCGAACTCCGACCCTGCCTGGTTTGGGTTCCCAATCCTGCTGCGAGAAGAAGCTCCGTTCTCCCGGAAAGAGCTGATCAATTACCTGGACGATCGGAAGATCGGCACGCGCTTGCTGTTTGGTGGCAATCTCACACGGCAACCGGCTTACAAAGAAGTGCACTATCGCAAAATCGGTTCCCTGAAGAACAGCGACATCGTAATGAACCAGCTCTTCTGGATTGGCGTCTTCCCCGGACTCACGCAGCCGATGCTCGATTACATGATCGAGGTACTACATGCGGCGCCGGCGGCTCTTACCGCGAAACGCGCATCCGCGCCCCTTCCCGTGAGGCAATAGTGTCGCGCGCGCTGGCGGCGGATCTCGACCACATTCTGGAACACACGCGTCCGTTGTGGGAGGAGCTTCGCGGCAATCGCATCTTTCTCACCGGAGGCACAGGATTCTTCGGGTGCTGGTTGCTGGAAAGTTTCACCTGGGCGAATGAACGACTGAAGCTCAATGCCAAGGCTGTTGTTCTGACGCGTGATGGTGCGCGCTTTCGCGAAAAAGTGCCGCACCTTGCAGGCGATGCCTCGGTGGAATTGCTCGCAGGAGATGTTCGGAACTTCGCGTTCCCTGCCGGCGAATTTACCCACATCCTTCACGCGGCTACCGACTCGGCGGTGGTTCCGAGCGCAACCGAAGTGGTGGACACGATCGTGCGCGGCACGGAACGATGCCTGGCACTCGCGCAACAAGCACGCTGTCGCAAGTTCCTCTTCACCAGCTCGGGCGCGATTTATGGAAAACAGCCTCCCGACCTTACGCACGTCCCAGAGGATTATGCAGGCGCTCCGGATCCGTTGAATCCCAGTTCCGCGTATGGCGAAGCCAAACGGCTGGCAGAGCTGCAATGCGCCCTGGCGTCGACTACCGATTTTGAAGCGAAGGTTGCTCGATGCTTCGCGTTTGTCGGGCCGTATATGAATCTCGACGTGCATTTCGC
This sequence comes from Acidobacteriaceae bacterium, assembly GCA_003151155.1. GTDB lineage: Bacteria > Acidobacteriota > Terriglobia > Terriglobales > Acidobacteriaceae > Korobacter. Next base: position 13,733 of record PLWX01000169.1, on the reverse strand, counting down.
GATTGGTAATTTTCTTCGCGACCAGATGCGCGGCGGTCCGATCGTTGTTAAGGGGGATGGGACGGCAGTTCGTTCTTACCTTTACGCGTCGGATCTCGCAATTTGGCTTTGGACCGTGCTGTTCCATGGACAATCCAATCGGGCTTATAACATCGGGTCTGAAAACGAGGTGAGCATCGGGAAACTTGCACGGACGGTCGCATCGATTGGGGCGCCCCAAGTTGAGGTCCGCATCGAAGGTCGACCCAGGGGTGCACCGCCGGCGCGGTACGTTCCATCGACGCAGCGCGCACAAAGGGAGCTGGGACTAGCCGAGAGGGTTTCGTTGCAACCGGCAATTGAGAAGACTCGTTCCTGGTGCCTGGGCAAATAGCCCTGAATCACTACATTGCGACGGTTGAAAGCCGCAACCGTGAATTCGTTCTCGCATCAGCTATGACAACTAGTAATCTTGCCATACTGGGATTAGTTGCGATAAGGTGCTTTCACAAAGATCAACTCCACTAGCTGTTGCCGCTGGGTGTCAGCTTTCGTAAGACTCAGACCGGCTTGTGCGAATACGGAAACAAGGCGAATGCAAAGGAGAGCAGATGGGGGCAAGCTTGGATCCGAAGGCTCTGTTCGAACAGTCCGTAGACGAACACCTTCGGATAGTGAACCAGTTGCGCGAACTGCAACCGCTCTTGGAAAAGACATGTGCGCGAATGACGAGCGCTCTGCGGGCGGGAAAGAAGATTCTTTGGTGCGGTAACGGCGGGAGCGCAGCGGATTCGCAACACCTTGCAGCGGAACTGGTTGGACGTTTTAGGCGCGAACGCCGGGCCTTGCCGTCCCTGGCTCTATCAACGAACACCTCGATTTTAACCGCAATTGGCAATGACTACGGGTACGACATGGTTTTCCGGCGGCAGGTGGAAGCGCTGGGAGCGAGCGGTGATGTCTTGATCGGACTCTCAACTTCGGGAAACAGCGCCAATGTTTGCGCCGCCTTGGAAGTAGCGCGCGAGATGGGTATGTTCACAATCGCGCTCACCGGAGCAGATGGCGGTCGCTGCGCGGAGATTTCTGAACTGGTACTGCGCATACCGTCGCGGGACACGGCGCGCATCCAGGAAGCGCATATTCTTTGTGGGCACATCATGTGCGATCAAGTAGAACGCGAGATGTGCGCTAGTCTTGAGGTTGTAGAGAAGGTGACGGCAAGTTCTTAGGCGATCAGACAGTTCGGGAGAGTTGCGCATGGAAAAGAAGATGGCGAATATTCCTGGAATACGGATCGGATCGAAATTAGTGGGAGCGGGACATCCGTGCTACATCATCGCCGAGATCGGCATTAATCATAACGGCGATATAGAGCTTGCCAAACGCCTCATCACGATCGCGGTGGCCGCTGGTTGTGACGCGGTGAAATTCCAGAAGCGTACCGTTGATGTTGTGTACACGCCTGAAGAGCTTGCCAAGCCGCGGGAAAGTCCTTTCGGCCTCACCAATGGCGATCTCAAGCGCGGTTTGGAGTTCACTTATGAGGAATACCAAGAGATTGACCGCTATTGTGCGCAAGTGAAAATACCGTGGTTCGCCTCCTGCTGGGACGAGGCCTCGGTGGATTTCATCGACCAATTCAACCCGCCCTGTTTCAAGATTGCTTCTGCTTCGCTGACTGACGATAACCTGCTGCGGCACACGCGGGCGAAGGGGAAGCCCCTGTTGCTGTCGACTGGCATGAGTTCTCTGGAACAGGTCGATCGTGCGGTGGAGATCCTCGGCAAAGAAGACCTTATTCTTCTCCACGCTTGCAGCACCTATCCTGCCTATTATGAAGAGCTGAATCTGAAGGTGATACAGACGCTGAAAGATCGATACGAAGTCCCAGTGGGATACTCCGGACACGAAACCGGATTACCATCAAGCCTCGTATCTGTTGCGATGGGTGCCTGTATTGTGGAACGCCATATCACGCAGGATCGTTCGATGTGGGGTTCAGATCAGGCTGCGTCTCTGGAACCAAATGGAATCGGCAGATTGGCAAGCTATATTCGCTTAGCGGAGCGGTCAATGGGCGATGGCGTGAAACGCGTGCTTGAGCGCGAACGCCCCATCATCCACAAGCTGCGCCGGGTGGGAGCTTTAACCGACCAGAATTAGAGGTCAAAGCCTTAGAAACGATAACCCCCGTTATGGGAAGCCGTAACGGGGGTTTGAATCGCTCTCCCTCCGCCAGTTTAAAGTTCGGATGGGTTCATTCCGGTGGAGGTTCCTAACATCGACACGAAGCACAAGACCGGCAGGATGAGCGCAGTCGCCTTGATCGACGCGACTGCATCCGCGCAGCAGGACACAGAATTCCTAAAATCACGCGTTTGTGGCGAGGCGCTCTTTTTGCATGCTGCGCACGCTGCCGCTGCCTCGGAATCTATTTCACATACTGTTGTGGTTACGACTGATCCCATCGTCGAGCAGGTCGCGAAGAAAAGTGCGTTCGACACTTTGCTTCTTGCGGCAGAAGATCACAGCGTGCCCATTGTCAATCGATTAGTTGAGTTCCCTGCTGCGCTTACCGAAGATATCGTGGTCGTGATTTCAGCGCACGCACCACTTGTCACTCCCGAAGATATCGATTCCTTCGTGAACAAGACAGCTGAAGGCGCGAAAGATGGCGTCTTCTCTGCATTTGAATTGAATCCGAAGGTAGATGCCGGCACACTTTATGCTTTCTCCCGCTCGGCATTAGAGAAAGCTGGATCCTTCGCCAAACTGCAACTGACGCCCGAGGTTCTGCCGGCATTTCATGCAGTCGGCGTATGCCGACCGGAAGACTTGCGTTCCGTCGCCGCTCTGCTCAAGCGGCAACCTCTGAACCGATTGCTAGGCAAATATCCGATGCAAGCACTGGTGCTGGACTTCGACGGCGTCTTCACTGATAACAAGGTCATCGTTTCCGCGGACGGCCTCGAATCCGCAATCTGCGATCGAAGCGATGGCTTTGCAATTCAGTCCTTGCAGCGCCGCGGGTTCCCGATCCTTGTGCTCTCGACCGAGAGGATTCCGATCGTGCGAGTACGCAGCCAGAAGTTGGGTCTGGAATGCATTCACGGAGTGGACGACAAAGTAGCCATTCTGGAGACGTGGCTGAAGGACAAGAGGATCGATCCGGAACACACGATTTACGTGGGCAACGACATTAATGATCTCGGGTGCATGGAAATGGTTGGCATGCCGATCGCGGTGGCCGACGCCTTTCCTGAAGTGCTGGGGGCCGCGCGTTGCATTCTCACTGCACGCGGGGGGCACGGTGCGGTCCGTGAGATTGCAGCCGCGGTTGCTGCCGCCTTGGATGGGCGCGGCTGAACTCTGAGCGTCATCCCTACCACGCATGAATTCGCCTCTGAATGGATAGAATGATCTTTATATGAAGCTTTCCGATTACGTGATGCGCTTTGTCGCTGACCAGGGTGTAAAACATGTATTCGTCGTGACCGGCGGCGGTGCTATGCACCTGAATGATTCGCTCGCGCGGTGTCCGGGCGTCAAATTTATCTGTAATCATCACGAACAGGCATGTGCGATTGCTGCGGAAAGCTATGCCAAAGCCACTAACGGGCTGGGCGTCGCGATGGTCACCACAGGGCCGGGTGGCACAAATGCGATTACTGGACTTGCGGGCGCATGGCTCGACTCTACACCGGTTCTCTTTCTCTCTGGACAGGTGAAGCGCGCAGACCGCATGTTTACTGCCGAAGGAACACCGCTCGGCGTGAGACAGCGCGGGCCACAGGAACTCGACATTGTCTCCGTGGTGAAGTCGCTAACGAAATATGCAGTNNCGCCCAGGCCCGGTGTGGATCGATCTGCCGCTGGATGTGCAGGCGAATACGATCGACGAGAACGAATTGCAGCCGTTCACGCCGGACAAACCAGATGCTTCGGCAAACGATCTTGGTGCGCAGCTCAGCAAAGTTATTGAACATTTGAACCGCGCCGAGCGTCCGTTCATCCTTCTCGGTAATGGCGTTCGGTTGGCACATGCAGAACGTGAATTTCAGGAGCTCAACGCGCTGCTTGGCGCACCGGTCGGCACGACCTGGCTCAGCTTGGATTTGTTCGGGGACGAACAGCCTTTGTGCATGGGAAGGCCAGGACTTCTAGCGCCCCGAGGAGCGAATTTCGCGTTACAAAATTCAGATTTTCTTCTCGTTCTAGGAGCACGACTGGACGTTTCAGTCGCGGGCTGGACGCGACAGGAACTTGCACGACAGGCGCATAAAGTGATGGTCGACGTGGATGCCGCGGAACTCGGCAAGATGTCCGATGTGTTTCAGCAGTCCATCCATGCGGACGTGGGTGAGTTTCTTCGTGAGTTGCTCGCACAGCGAGGAGCTATCGAGAAGCGGGACCGCTCCAATTGGCAGACGCGCTGCAAGGACTGGAAGCAACGTTATCCGATGATTTTGCCGAAGCATCGAGCCGACGGCCCGGTGAGCATTTACCATCTCGCGGAAACGATTGCGAAACTCGCAGGACCGAAGGATCGCATTCTTACAGGAAGTTCGGGAGTCGGGGTCGAAATTTTTCTTTGTGCGTGGCCAACGAAAACCGGTCAGCGATTGATCCACACTGCCGGACTCGGAGCGATGGGCTTCGGGATTGCGGCGAGTATTGGGATCTGCCTAGCCAGTGGGGAAGAACGAACGATCTGTGTGGATGGCGATGGCGGATTTCAACTCAACATCCAGGAGCTCGCGACCGTTGCCTATCATCGGCTGCCAATCAAATTCTTCGTGCTTAACAACAACGGTTACGCGGCGATACGTGGTTCGCAGAAAGCCTTCTTTGGAGCGTCCAACATCGGCTGCGATGAAGCGACTGGCCTGAAGCTTCCGGACTTGCACGCGGTGGCGCGTGCCTACGGGATCGGAACAGCAGAGATCCGCGACCAGCATGATCTTGCGGGCCAGGTGAAGTGTGTGCTCGATATGCCGGGTCCGGTGATCTGCGATGTCCATGTGTTAGCCGACGAACCGCGCGAACCGCGTGTCACTTCGGTGCAGAAGGCGGACGGGACATTCGTTTCGAAGCCGCTGGAAGACTTGGCGCCGTTCCTCGATCGTGAAGAATTTCTTGCAAACATGATCGTCCCGCCGCTGGAAGAGGCGGCTCGGTGATGGCGAACCAAGCATCCAAGCACGATGCAAGCATGTGCGAGCGCGATTCGTGAGCCTCGATCCGAATAACGATCGATCCGAGCCGCCTGGCCAGAGCAAGTCGCGCTCCCGGCTGATTCTCTTATTCTCATTCTGCCTTGCCGGGATATTGCTTTATTTCTCTGTGCGCAAAGTTGAATGGCGACAGGTATGGGCGGCCGTCGCGCATTGCAAATTCGAATGGCTGGCGATCAGCCTGATGGTGTCTGCCTGCTCGTATTTTTTGCGCGGAGTTCGCTGGCGCGTTCTGCTCAATACCCAGGCGAAGCTGCCAGTGTTGACAGTTTTCTGGGCGAACTCCGCCGGATATTTAGGCAATAACGTGCTGCCCGCGCGGGCCGGTGAGTTGATTCGTACGGCGATGGTGAGTTCGCGATCACATCTCAGCAAAACGTTCGTCCTGACGACGGCACTTGCCGAACGCCTGATGGATGCGATCGTATTGGTTGTATCGGGCACATTGGTGTTGCGCTTTGTGCCCAACAAGCCGACGTGGCTAGCTTCGATTTCGAACCCGTTATTAATCATGGGATGTGCCGCGGCTTTACTGATTATCTCGATTCCGGCGTTCGAACGGCCGGCCTTACGCCTCCTCGACAAGATGTCGTTCTCCCGAAATGCGGTCATACGGATTGAGCATGGGATTGAGCACATCGCGGAGGGCATTCGATCTTTTCACGATCCCTCGAGGTTTTCGCTTTTTCTGTTGCTTACGATTGGAATCTGGAGCCTCGATGCCTACAGCCTCACGGTACTGGCTCGAGCGTTGTCGATGCAGATGTCACTGGCGATCGCACTGCTGCTGATCGTGGGACTTGGGTTAGGCAGTGCACTGCCCTCTACGCCAGGCTATATAGGAATATTTCAGTTCGTAGCGGTAACGGTACTCATACCGTTCCACTACACGCGTGCTGCCGCGATTGCATTTATTCTCGTCGCGCAGGCGGGCGGGTTGGTGGTGACGGGAGTGCTCGGCTCGATCGGGCTGCTGCAATATCGGAAGATGAGGCGAACGGAAGACCTTTCGGTTACGCAAATTAATTAAGGGTTGAAATTGTGCTGAATCGCTTCGCGCCGTCGGCCGCAGGCAAATACGCGCATGTACTCGTTCGCCAGCAGCGGGTTTTCGCTCCAGACCCAACTGTGTCGCAACGCCCACATTCGGTCGCTACGTTCGGCGATCAGGACATCTATGCCGAGATCGTCGCAGAGCCGATTGGCGTCTTGCATACTGAAGTTGTGGGTTCCATTGAAGGCGGCCAGGATTTTGTTCTGCAAGGGCATGCACTGGAACGGATCGCCTCCGAAGGCCGTGCCACAGGTTGCCAACCCCGCAACAGTCTGGTGCTGCAGGTAATAAATGTTCGGCACAACTGCCTTGTTCACAGGGTTGTACTGCAGCATCGCATCCTTCGGCAAATTTCTGTTCAACTGCTCGAAAACGTAACGGGCGCGGAACAGATCATGGCCGAGGTTGTCAGGATGCGGGAGCCATGGAGCTTCGTCCACGTACCTGCCGTCTTCTGCAAGCACGGAAAACATCCGAAGCTCCAGCGCTTGATAGACAGTGCTCAGAATTCCAATCCACAGGAAGGCGTGAAAAAGCAGTCGAAGCTTTCCGCGCCGGTTGCCAGTTGTCCAACGATAGACCACGGGCACGGCCCACAATAACAGAATGAACTGCGCAAACAGCATGCCTCGATAACCGAGGTCATTGTTGCCGGTGGTGGACATGAGAAAACTGGAGACCAATAAGCTGACGCCGCAGAGGACGACAGCAGCCCATTCCCATTGCAAGAGCCGCTGGGGGCGCCGCCAATAATTTCTGGCCTGGGCGAAGCCGACCAGGGCGAAGAACCCGAGTTCGATCAGGTAGTACACCGGCAGCATCAGGGCGATGAAGAATTCGCGCAACGTGTCCCAAGGGATCGAGTCGTCGGCCCAATTTTCCACAGACTCTAAGGCGCGAATGTAAAATCTCGCGAAGTCTCCGCTGGAGCCTGGTTGACGGAGATCGTGCAGATAAGCCAGGGACACCGCGACGGTAACGATTCCAACGAAAAAGAACATGCCAGCGTCCCGGAGTAGATGCGAACGCAGAAGAATCAACGTCCAAATTACAAGGAAGATTGCGAAAGTAAAGACGACGTAGACAGAGAGTCCGGCAGCACTTGCGAAAGCGAGCGCGGCGATGATCGCCGCCTGCGCACGATGCCCGAGAGTCGCGTTGCGTGGGACGATCCACAGGACCAGGAACCCGATGAGGCAGGCGACGAGGGCGGCAACGTGATGAGGGACCCACAGCAAGGAGTCAAACCACGATGTTACTTGCTGTCCATCCCACCATTCCATATCAGCGGTGACCGATCGATCGAAATAGAAATAGACGATCGTCGGAATGAGATCGAGTCCGGTGACTGCCAACAACGCGATACCGATGAGCGACTTCTTGCCAAACGCAACCGTCTCTTCACAAAAATATTTAAGGTAGAGCGGGATGATCGAGGCGAGTGCGAGCCCGGACCAAATCACGCCGGATAATGCCGTCAATCGCGGACTCACCCCAAACAGTTTCGCGGGCAAGGCGCAGAGGACATTCCAGTAGTAGTAATAGCGCAATGCGATCCCGTGACCAGGATAGAAAAATGGATTGAAGGGTGGGACGCCGGTGCGGACTGCAGCTCCAGCCAGTGCAGATCGCAGGCTCTGATCGAAGGAGGAGGCAGGGACATAAAGCCTATCTCCAATCTGTATATCGACAAGGGAGGCGATCGCCAGGCAANNTGATCCGTTTGCTCGCTCCCGCCGTAGATCTCGGGCTGCAATCACCACGTCGACGATGCTCATGAAGACGAAGAGCGTTACGGCTACAGAGAGCGACGAGAAACGCGCGATCAGTGTCGCCAGAATTGGCGTGAGCGCCACGGAAAGCGTGACGCTGAGCAAGAGACGTTCGCTCCAACGCGCGTTGCGGAAGCGGAAGAGATTGAGAACATAGCCAGCGAAAAAGCCGGCCCCTAAGAAAAATGGCAGGTAGGCGAAAGCACCGGCTAAACACCCCAGTACGTCAGAAAGAGTGAAGTGCTCGATCGGCAGATGCAGCCCCTGAGTGACTTAGAAATCGCTTCGACCTCAATGTACTACACGGGCCAAACAAGGCTGTACACCCATGAAGCGAAAAGAATCAGAGTCGCAACGCCGCGCGGCGACGGTTATCGAACCAATAACTCGAGGGTCTCGCGAAACATGTGCTGCGCAGAAGGCAGTAAAGCGATCGCCGCTGTCGCTCCGAGAAGCGCTGCATATGCGGCCGCAAGTTGCGTACTTCTGCTGTTCTTGGCAGCGGTCTTCAGTAGCACGAGACGTTCAACTCTGCGCTCGAGGCTGGCAGAATGCTTTGCGTCGACCAACGCCGTATAGAGCAAACTTGCGGAATTGACCGTTGCCTGTTTCGCGAGGATCACGACGGCAGAAGCCAGATTGAGGGCGTCTCCGGGGACCTTGCAAGCTTCGTCGTCGGCTGAATATTCGATTGTCTCGCGGAAGCTCGCTTCTAATAATTCCGGCACGCTGAAAAGTTGCGGAGCGAGGGCAGCGAGCAGCTTGGCAAAGTTATGGTTCTGTCGGCAGTGTGCAGCTTCATGACGCAGAGCAGCGCGCAATTCGCGAGCGGAAAGCAAAGCGCGCACTGATAGCGAGAGGAAAATCGACTTTCGAAATACGCCAGAGGCGACAATTACCGGAGTTGCGATATCCAGATCGAAGAGCTGGAACCCGGAAAAAACCTGCTTATGGACAGAACTACGGGCCCATTTTTTGGTCTTTGCGGTGGTGCGAATTGCGAGCCATGCCACTCCAGCTATGGGCGCGATCAAAGCGTAAATCCCGAGCAGGGCAAGCCCGATGAGCCACGTCCCCGGACGTTCCTGCGTGCCCATCGGTTCGGCGTGAAGATAACCGGGAACGGCGGAGAGCAAAGTCAGGATGAGAGCCAGCACCAAAGGTAGATACCTAACGACGAGGTGAGCGATGACTCCATCGTTGGGCCGTAACCGCTCGAGCAAGCGGATCGCCTGATGCCGCAGTAGCCAGATGGCGGTCTCGCCGATTGCCAGCAACACGGCAAATGAGGCGAGTGAGTAAAGCACGAGAATGATAATGAACCGATCGCTCACTCTTTGTCCTCTCGTTTTGCCTGCCGCCTCTTATCGCGAATCGCGGCTTCCAACTTCGTCAGGACTTCGGCGTCCTGGGGATCGACACTGTCGATCAGAAAGGAGAGCAGATAGCTTCTGGAGTGCAGTGGATCGGCAGAAATTTCGTTGACCAATTCGCGGGCAATCTCGCGCTGTACGTCTTGCTTCGTACAGGCGGCTGTATAGACGAAAGCCCTCCCCCGCTTTAACCGGACGAGTAGCCCTTTGCGATAAAGGCGGTCGAGAGTCGTCATGATCGTGGTGTAAGCGAGAGGACGCTCCATGCGGGCCACGACGTCGTGCACGGTGGCTTCGTTGAGCGTCCAGACATGCTCGAGCACGGCACATTCCAGTTCGCCGAGGGCGTGTTGCCTGCCGGTTTTTTCGTTGGTGAAGAGTCTCGATAAAAACGATTGAAACACGCTGGACCTCACTGCCCCACGGGAATTGCATTCCATTCTATATCCTCATACCAGCACTAAAGTGAGACGCTGAAAGATTGGTTTTGGTCCGCCGCTATTCCTTACATGAACGTTTATTCATCCAGATCAACGATCATGTTTTCCTGTTGTAACGTCTAATTAGCAGGAACAGCCAAGACCTCCTGGAGGAAGATTTGCCCACCAAAGCCGTTTCGGCGTCCCCCATCTACTCTGAACACGTCAATCCGCAATGGGTTCGGTTGCTCGACGTCCTGCAAATGAACGTGGGCTACGAAAAGTGCCTAGGGGCCGAGCTCTTCACTTCGGATGGCGATCGAATTCTGGATTTCCTATCGGGATATTGCGTGCATAACACCGGGCACAATCACCCGCAGATTGTGGCTGCACTCATGGATGAGTTGCAGCGGAATGGACCGAACATGCTCCAGAGCCATGTTCCGGAGCTAGCCGGTGAACTTGCCGAGAAACTCTGCGCGCGCGCCGGCGGTGGGCTAAAAAAGGTCTTCTTCAACAGTTCGGGCAGCGAAGGCGTTGAGACGGCGATTAAATTCGCGCGTGCCAAGACAAAGAGATCCGGCCTGCTATACGCAAAAGATGCCTTCCACGGGCTGACTTGTGGCGCTTTGTCGCTGATGGAGGGAACGACTTGGGCGAAAGGCTTCGGCCCTCTGCTGCCGGACACCAAAGGTGTTCCATTCGGCGATCTCGATGCGCTGGCGTCGCAACTGGCGACGCGTAAGCACGCGGCATATATCGTTGAGCCCATCCAGTCGGAGGGCGGTATCCGCGTCCCTGAAGCGAGCTACCTGAAGCAGGCACAGGAACTTTGTCATAAATATGGAACATTGTTCGTTCTCGACGAAGTGCAAACCGGCATGTACCGCACTGGCAAGTTCCTCGCAGGCCATCACTTTGGCGTACAGCCTGACATGGTGATCCTTGCAAAAGCACTCAGCGGCGGGTTGATTCCCGTTGGCGCGGTTCTGATGACTGACGAAGTTTACGAATCTGTCTATCACTCCCTCGACCGCGCGATCGTGCACACCTCGACCTTCAGCGAAAATGGGCTAGCGATGCGGGCTGGGATAGCGACCTTGTCGGTTCTCGAAGAGGAGAATTTGGGCAAACGCGCGACGGTAATGGGTGAGGCGCTACGCGCCCGGTTGCGCGCAACGTTGGAACGTTATGAGATGGTGAAAGCCGTCCATGGCTTAGGCATGCTCAGCGGAATCGAATTCAAAGCTCCGAGCCAGCTCACGTTGAGGATGGCATACGGGGCCTTCCAACATATCCACGGTGGGTTGTTCGGACAGATGCTCGTGATGCGCATGTTCAAGACAGAGCACATCTTGACGCAGATCTGCGGCAACAACTTCATGGTGCTGAAGGTCGCCCCGCCCCTGATGGTCTCCGAGGAGCAACTGGATACGTTTGTCGGGTCGATCGACAGGGTTGTAGACGTGGTACATTCATCGAAAACTTTTTGGGGCGATGCCCTTGCGCTGGCCCGGAGAACCATCAATATTTGAACTATCCGCTTGCATCGACGTCGACGTTTGGGAGTGCAATCGCGCGGAGTGAAGGGGTCAGCGTGCGTCTGCTGGTGGTGGAAGACGATCTCGCAATTCAGGAATTCTTGCGTCGTGCCTTGATTGAGGCTGGGTACCAGGTGGACGTCGCTCCAGACGCACGGACCGCGGAGTCGCTGGCCGCAGAAGGAACTCACGACGGGCTGATCATCGACCTCGGCCTCCCAGACATGGATGGCTTGGACTTAATCGCTCGCTGCCGTGCACACGGAAACACTGCGCCGGTGCTGATTTTGTCGGCGCGCCGATCGGTCGATGAACGGGTTCGCGGCCTGGAACAAGGTGGGGACGATTACCTCACGAAGCCGTTTGCATTATCGGAGCTGCTCGCACGACTGCGGAACCTGCTCCGCCGCGCAAGTCCTGGGCAGAACGAATCAACCCGGTTGCGGATCGCGGACCTGGAACTGGATCTGGTGCGTCGCGAGGCGAAACGTGGCAGCCAGATCCTTCAACTGACGCCGCAGGAGTTCGCCTTGCTGGAATATCTCTGTCGCAACACGGGTCGCGTGGTGACTCGCACCATGATTCTCGATCACGTGTGGCGCATGCGGATCGATCCGGCAACGAACGTGGTGGACGTGCACATCTATCGATTGCGCAGCAAGGTGGATCGTGATGCGCCGAAGCCGTTGATCCACACCATTCGCGGAGTCGGCTATGTTCTCAAGGATTCTTAGCTCGCCGAAGAAAACAGCTGCCTGGCGTCTCTCGATCTGGACGACGATTGCCTTCGCGGTGGGAAGTGCCTTCGCATTTTTCATTTGTTATTACCTGGTGTCTCTGGGCATTCGCGAACGCAGCGACCAATGGCTGAGTGGCGAGGCCGAGGTCCTGGCGCAGGTTTCTCAGACCACGCCAAAGGGCGACTTATACGACCGGGTAGTGGAAGAAGTTGCGGAAAACGCGTCCCGGGAAGTTCCCGAAGACCGTGATTCTCACGGGGAGACCCACAACGCAGTGTTTTTCCTGCAGACCGGAGCCGGGCAAGAGCCGCTGTGGGTAGGACCTTCCGAAAAAGATCAGTTCGTTCGTGCCATCCAAGACGCGAACCTGATCCCAGGCACGCCTCAGACCCTGAGGGTCGAAGGGGCGAAAGTTCCGTATCGCGTGATGGTTCATCAACTCAGTCCAAAAGGAACGCTCTACCTCGGGCTGTCGGATTTCGGTGCGGTGCAGTTACTGAATCGGCTCACGCGCGGCTTCATCATCGTATGGATCGGGATGGTGGTGCTCGGCTTCATGATCTCGTACGTCAGCGCCCGAAGAACGCTGATACGCGTGGAGAATATTACGCAGACGGTGTCAGGAATTGGCAGCGAGGAACTCAGCGCGCGCCTGCCGGAGGCTCGCAATTCCGACGAAATCGCGCGGCTGTCGCAGACCTTCAATCGCATGCTTGACCGCATCCAGGCTTCCGTAAATCAGCTTCGTACGGTAACCGATTCAGTGGCTCATGATCTGAAGAGTCCGGTCACCTCCATCCGCGGCCGCCTCGAAGTTGCTTTACTGGAGAGCAATTCGACAGATTGGCGTGAGTCAGTGGGTGAAGCGGTGGAAGGTCTTGATCGGCTTTCGCAGTTCATTAACATTACGCTCGACCTCGCCGAGGCACAAGCTGGGGCGTTGCCTTTGCGCCGAGAAACCGTGGACTTCGCTTCGGTGGTCGAGCAGTTCGTCGATATTTACACGCCCGCCATGGCGGAGCGGCAACACGAGATCACGGTAAAGGCCGCTTCGCCGCTAATGGTTGATGTCGATGTGAGCCTGATGAATCGGATGCTGACCAATCTTCTCGACAACGAAATGTCTCATTTGCCGCCGGGTTGCAAAATCGAGATCGAAGCGCGGAACCACAACAATTGCGCGGAATTACTAATTCAAGACAACGGCCCCGGCTTCTCTGATGATCTAAAGACAAGAGCCTTTGAACGCTTCGTGAAAGGAAAATACTCTACCGGCCACGGCCTAGGTTTGGCATTCGTGGGGGCGGTTGTTCAAGCGCACGGTGGAGAGGTGAAAATCACCGATCGTCCCGGCGGGGGAGCTGTCATCTGGCTCACCCTTCCCCTGGCAACGGTGACCGTCGCATGAATCGATTCCACAAAATCGCTCTCCTCCTCAGCCTCATGCTCGGAGGCATTCCTCCGGCGCTGGCTGCACCGGCGTGTGGAGGTTCCAGCGAAATCGAGAATGGCTACCGCCAGATGTACAACCTCGATTTCGATACTGCGCATGGGACGTTCCAATCAATTGAAGAAGGCCACCCGAATGATCCGCTCGCACATGTTTCGAATGCTGCCG
>PLWX01000108.1 GCA_003151155.1 Acidobacteriaceae bacterium | reverse complement strand
CGAAATTTAGCCACTTACACGGGGCTCACCTTTAGACATGCAAATTGTGCATTGCACATCGAAAGACGCCACACCGGCCAATATCCGGAAACACGCAAGTGCGATATAGCGTGCAAAAAGGGAGAGCTTGCATTCTTGCACTCTCCTCGATGGTGCTGGAACGTGCAAGCAGTTTTACGATCGTGACGCGGACCTCTACTTGAGCCGATCTCGCACACCCTCAAGGGAAACCGGACGGCCCTCGACACTCAGGATGCGAATTGGCCGAGCTTGCATCGGCATCGCAACTACTCCACTCGGATGTGTACCGAAGGATTACACTTCCGAGTCAGAAATCTCTCATTCAGGTGGCGATCGATGTGTAATCCATCCTGACCGTCCCAACATGGTTGCGCGTGACCCAGGATGCGGCAAGGAAGATCAGAGGCGAGACCCAAGCCGTACGCACATGGAAGGCTGAAGTCATCTGCGCCGATCTTTATTTGGGCTAACGAACGCTGTTCCAGTTGAGAATCTGAGCGCGCGGTTCGAATCACAATCATTTCGCACACAAATAGCACACCACGATGGATCGGCATAGCGAACAAGCGGCGTTGGTGGAGGTGCGACTGAGCGCTTATCAGTCAGAAGTCATCGAGGACCCGAAGGATGAATAGGTAGCAGGCTATCCGGTTTTCGCCAGCGTGCGCTTCCCTGCCTTGCGCGCCGCCGCCCAACGTCGCCGCGCCGCCGCAGCTATCTTGGCGCGACCTGCAGCCGACATCCGCCGCCGCGGAGGTTGTGTGCCAGAATGGCTCTTCCCACGAAGAGCGGGTTTTGTGCTCTCCAGCGCATCGATCGCCTGTTGGATGCGATCGGATTGTTCCCGTAGTTGGTGAATCACTTCTTGTATGTTCACGTTTGAGATTCTACTTTCTGAGTACGGATCGGTTCACCTATTTTTAGGAATTTACCCATCAGAGGCGTGTCATCGGCGATCGGCTAGAATAAGTCCGAAGTCGCCGGACCCAAATAATCCAATTTGATGTAGAGGCGGGCCGGAGTCGCGCCAGCACTGGATAGCTTCGCCTGCACTACGTGTCGCCCTTCTTTCGCCACGGTGAAGGCTGCGGTCAGCGGCACGGTCGGCGAGCTGCTTCCGCTCTGATTGAGAACCGGGGAACTGCCTGGTATCAGAATTTGTAAGTCCACCAGTTGCGCCGCATCGGAATACACTAACGCGTTTACCTGGGAGCCGACGGCTGGCCAGATTGCGCCCGCGAGACGATAAGAGTCCGACACGGCCTTGCCACCATATCCCGGAGTTGCCGGATCGTTATCTCCAAGGTCGTCGTCCATCTCGAATTGCTGCACGGTTCGGCGGACGGTCGGCTGGAAGCCGCCTGAAATATTAGCCGGTCCCCAGATCGAGTAAGACAAGGGTGGCACGGCAATGTTCACCCACCCATCGCCGTTGGTCCAGAGGTCGTCGGGTCGCGATCCGCTGTAATCGTGAAGCTGGGTGTTGGGAAAAAATGCGGTTGAGATCCACGCGTCGTGCCAGCTGCTGCCATCATTGTTGATCGCAACGATGGCTCGCGCACCGCGTTCGAGGATCAAAAGCTCCTGCGAGTTTTGATAGCGGACGAAGTAGTCGCCGCTTTTGAATGCCAGCTTTTGGTGGCACCACACCAGGTTCTCCAGCCACGGACGACTCGGAATCGCGTCCGCGGTTGTGTTGTTACACCATGGAACGATGTTCTTGAAGAGATCCGCGTAATAAAGTTGCGGGCCTCCATCGACCGTCATGGCGATCGCATAGGCCAGTGGAGTGCGAGGATTATCGGGATCAATGTACGGCTTGATTTGGCTGTCGCCGGTATCGTGATTGTTGATGAATGGGACCGTCTTGAAGCGGTTCGCCTGCTGCTGGCTCGGCAGATTGCCCACGTCTGAGTACCCGCCCTGCAACACCATGTTCGCGAGAGCAGAGCGCAGCGGGTAATCGAAGGTACCGCAACGGTTCTGGGTGGCGTTGGCCCAATCGTCCACGACGCCCGAGGAACCGGTCACGTATTCGCCTACCGCAAAATAATCCTTGCGATCGCCCATCGCGTTGTAGAGCAGGTCTTCTACAACCTCCGGCGGGTAACCGTCTACATCATCGAAACGAACCCCATCCACACCGGTCTGGCGTACGGACCATGTGAACCACGATCGAGCGTTCTGCCTTGAGGCGCAGTTCTGATCTCCACTTCTGGAATCGGTGCAGCGGCCTTGAAAACAGAAGTCCGCGCCGAAACTGTTGCTTCCGGACGGGGTCCAGTCTCCCAGTCCGTGCCAATGGGCGGGATTGAAATGGAAGTCGAGCCAGTTGCGCGACCATCTTCCATTTCCCTTTCCGGCGAATGCGTTGGGATGGAAGCTGGTGTACTGCTGATTGTCGGTCTGAAACGGCGACGAGGAATCCGTGTCACCGCCGGAGCAATGGTCCAACACAATATCCGGATACACCTCGAGCCCGTTGGCGTGCGCCACAGCAATCAGGCGCAGGAAAGAATCCATTGTTCCAAAGCGCGTGCCGGTTGCGCCTTTCTGGTTCTTTTGCCCCAAGTCGTAGTAGTCGTAGGGGGTGTAACCCATGTTGGCGATAGCGCTTGTATCCTTGCATGGAGGAGGGGTCCATATCCCATCAAATCCCATGGCTGCGATGCGTGGCGCCAGCTTTGCTAGAAACGTATACCAATCGGCTGGGTAGTTGCCGTTCCAGCAATTCCACCAAAACGCTTCCAACACGACCTTTCCGTTCCAGGGGTTTACCACAGGCATCACTCTCAGCGTCACAGTTTAGACCGGATCGTCACGGCGGACCAAGAAATCTCTCGGGTTCCGGTTCTAGTCGCAGAGGCGAACTATATTCACCTTTAGCAGGCTGCTGAAAAACTCAATGAGTACCGTCGAGGGAGGCAGAATAGGGGATGGAAAACCATCATCCGCGTCCCACGAATCGCTCCTAGGGCTTCCTGACGCGATCGATTTTTCACACTTTCGGAAAGATCGAGTTTTCCAGCAACCTGTTAGGGGAATCATCCAGTCTGTGCTATCTCCCGAATACACGTTGCCCTTGGCATGGCGCCTTCCCTTTTCGAGCCTCCTCGCAAGGGGGTGTCAAAATCAATGGCGAGCAAGTTCCTGCAATGCGTGCGCTAGACTATCCCGATGACTCACCAGTTGAACAATGGGAGACGGCGGTTTCACGCTCACGCAGGCGCTCGTGCGCATTCGCTCGACGGGTTCCTGCTGGCAACTTTCTGGCAAAGGTTGCTCGGATACTTCGTCGACTTGCTGGTTGCGGTGATCCTCTGGTTCCCCCTCGAATTCTCGTGGCGGAGATTTGTTCTTCACGAGACGGACATGCACATCGTTTGGGATTTTCACGAAGCCGGGAACGTCGCGGTGATGATTCTCTATTGGGGATTGGCCACTTACTTTGGCAACGGACAAACGATAGGCAAATGGGTTGCAGGCACAAGAGTTCTGTCGGTTACGAGCGAACGCATGGGACTTTGGCAGTCTGTCGAGCGCGGATTAGGGTATGGCGCGGCGGTGCTGGAGGGAGGCTTGGGTTTTTTGCAGTTCTTTTGGGACCCTAATCAGATGTGTGCGCAGGATCGTCTCGCCGAGACGATTGTGATCGACGTGAGAAAACAGAAAGCAGAGGTGCCGATGGCGGACGCTTCCGGGGCCTTGCCTTTGATACCAGCTAGTCCGAAAAGTCCGCAAACTGACGATTAACAACAACGATCTGTGCCTTATATTCACCGTTGCAATAACTCTTGGTAAATCGCGTAGCTGTTGAAAACCTCAGTTTTCTGCAAAACGTGCTCTAAAAAGATGGNNAATCAGGCGTTCTCGTTAACTTCTTTTCCCAGATCGCTCTACCGTCACGCAAGGTACTTACACGTTCAATGGAGGATTTGCAGACGGAGACACAGGACGCATTAGCGGCGGCGAAGGATCAGATTGCTTATCGCAGCATCGCTTGTTTGTTCTCAATCAAGTAGGGCGGTGGATGAGGAGTTGAAGAATAATTGATGCGTCGTGCATTGCTCAAAATCGTCGGCCGGCGCAATGTCAGCCAGTTCCCTAGGTCTAGAACTTCCGTCACACAAACTTGATTGCGTAAAAGAGGAGCTTCCATGTGGATGATGCCAAGATATGCAACTCAAAGATGGTTGTTTAGCATATTGGTCTGGTCGCTTACGCGCCTTACAGGATGCGGCAGCAGCCGTAGAGGTCACGCGGCAAGCCTTGCATCTTGACTCGTACGGCCTGAACCTCATCTTCTACGATGCGAAAACCCATTTCACTCTCTGGAGCACGATTGGGCCCGTCGAAGGAGCCTTCCGCAAAGTCACCTTTGAGAAAAACTATGCCACCGGAATGGCCACCCTGATGACCCAACTCAAGAAGTTAACCGCGACCATAGGAACGGTGGCCGATTCCCGAAAGTAGCCTCGACCAACTGGAATTGTTGCCCTGTGGGATCGTCGTTGGTGGGGGATCAACCGGTTTGCTGAGCAGGTCGAAGTGATGGCCGTGCTCCGCGAGACTCACGACCCCATGCGAATTTCGCGCATCTCTGCTTGCGAACCTGAGGATTTGTTCATTGTCAATTCATACCGCATTGATGCCTCACCGGCGGATTGACGGCACTCTCAGAGACACAAGGAGATCGCTCAATGCAGTTCCGAATTTCCAGAACTTCGAATCTTCGCTCCACCCTGTCCACCACCATCACCGTGCTCGCTCTGCTCGCAGGGCCAGCCGCCGGAATTGCACAACCGGTCGTAAGCCACGCCGCTGTGTCGAATTCCGCCGTCGTCGCCAAATCTCCCTTCACCGTATCGGTCTTCGCGCAAAGCGTTCCGGGTGCATACACCCAGCCCGACTCCATCACCCACTCCGACACCGCCATCTATATCGGCTATGGCAACGGCAACGCGCCTGACGGCTCCGATGGCAAGTCGTCCACCATCGTGGAGTACGGCTTCGATGGAAGTGTTCGCAAGACGATTTTGGTGCAGGGCCATAACGACGGATTGAAAGTAAATCCCACTACCCACGAACTCTGGGCGATGCAAAATGAAGATGGTCACGCCAAGCTCGTCGTCTTCAATCCCACCACCTGGGCGCGCACGGTCTATCTCATCGGCACCGGCCCGCACGGCGGCGGTTACGACGACATGACCTTCATCGGCAACAAGGCTTACATCAGCGCTTCGGCGCCCACGCACAACCCCAACACAGCCCCGGCGATCGCGGAGATCACGCTCCAAGGCGGCCGTGCGTACCTCAAGCCCGTCCTGATGGCCAACAGCACCGCAGTCGATATCCGCTCCGGTAACACGGTGACCCTGAATTTGCAGGATCCCGATTCGATGACCCTCAACCCCGGCGGCGATATCGTTCTCGATAGCCAGTCGGACGGCGAACTCGTGGTCGTAAGCCGTCCCGGCGGCGCCGATCAGGATGTCTATCGCGTGCTGTTGACCGCCAACGGCAAGCCGACGACGGTCGATGACACGATCTTCCCCCACACTTCCTCCGGCACTCTGCTTGTCTCCGATCGTGATGGCGAGACCGTCTATGCCATCACCAAGCCGTTTCTGCAACCCGGCTCCGGCTACTCCGCCAGCGACAGCGGCGGATTCATTGGGGAACTGAATTTCGATACCGGAGTACTGACCCCCGTAGTCACCGGCATGGTCAGTCCACACGGCATGAACTTTATCCCCGGCCAATAGTTCGTAGTGGTGTTGCCAGGAAACCCGGTCTCGGTCATGGCCGGGTTTCTCCATTCCTTAAAAGCGCGGTACTAGACGATACTCGCGCTATCCTGATGTGACTGAAAACGACGTGCTAGTGATCCGCGACGCTCTACCGAGCCTTCTCTTCCGCCTTCTTCCGCGCCGCGGCTGCGAATGGTTCAGGGACTGGGTGCGTATTTCGAGAAACGGCCATGCTTCGGCGCAAGGGCGGCTCTGTGACCGCTCAGGGCGACCGTAATTACTTCTGCAAGCTCCGAATTCTCTCCGAACCATTGATCTTGGGTCACAGTTCATTAAGTTCGCGTCTTGTCCATTTTGCGTTTTCTTCAGCTGATCTTCATACATTCGGGTGCATGCTCGCGGTAACTTGAGGATCAACGCGTTGCCGCACGTCAACGATTGCCCGCGAATGATGCTGCCTGCCACAAGGCTGCGCGGTTGAATTCATGAACATTCCAAAGAAGGAGACTTCCATGTTTCACGAACGCATACACAAGAGCTATTACTGGATATTGGCGATAGCGATCATTCTCATTGCGAGAGAAGATGGTTGGTCGCAAGCTAACTGGGCGGTCACAAACACGTTTCATGTAGGCGGTGAGGGCGGCATGGATTATGTGACCGTCGCTCCTGACACGCATATGCTGTACGTCACTCGATCCACGCACACGCTGGTGATCGATACCACTTCCGGCAAATCGATTGCAGACATACCCGGCCAGAAGCGGTCGCATGGAGTTGCCCTTGTTCCCGACGCAGGACGGGGTTTTATCAGCGATGGCGGCGGCAACGGCGCCATAGAAATATTCGACCTGAAATCGAATGCGGTATTGGGGACGATTCCGGCGCTACCGGATGCAGACGGAATTCTCTACGACAAAGCCACCAACCGGGTGCTGGTGGTCTCTGGCGACAAGGGTGTTTTGATGACGTTGGCTCCGGACGTCGATCCCAAGAACGGCAAGATCGAAACGCCGATCGATCTTGGCGGTGCTCCTGAGTTCCTCGCCACAGACGGCGACGGCAAGGCTTACATAAATCTCGAAGACAAGGATGTGGTGGCAGTCGTCGATCTGAAACAACGCAAGGTGGTCGCGCGATGGCCGGTCGCTCCGGGTGGGCATCCGGTAGGCATGTCCATGGATACGGCGCATCATCGTTTATTCATCGGTTGTCGCGATCCGCAGAAGCTCATTGTGATGGATTCGCTGAGCGGCAAGGTGATCTCAGATCTTCCGATCGGCGCTGGAGTTGACGCTACGGGTTATGGCGATTCGCAGGCTTTCGCGAGCTGCCGCGACGGCAAGCTGATTGTGGCCGGTGCTGACGCCAAAGGTGGCTACAAAGTTGTGCAAACGGTAGCTACGCCGCTCGGGGCAAAAACGATGACCTACGATGGCACTACTCAACAGATCTACCTGCCGACCGCGGAATTCGAACCCGCGAAACCCAATTCCAGGCCGGCCGCAAAGCCCGGAACGTTCATGATCGTCGTCGTCGGTCAAAAAAAGGAGTAGCGGTTATCGCCGCACGGCGCGATTCTGATTGGGGTTGTGAGGAATTGAATGGTGGCAGGACGGCTTCAAATTGTTGATTTCAAGACCCGACAGAATTTTGGCGAAGCACAGGGTAAAGATTCATTTCCCCAAGCCACTCCCCATCACAAAACCCCTTACCTGGTCGCAGCCCGACCCCACCGATCCGGCTTCTCCCTGCCACCGCTACCCTCCCCTGATCCGGTGGCTGCCTATCTTTCTCGCCTGGCGCCGACCTCGCGCATCACCATGCGCAAGCTCCTGATGCAGATCGCCCGCTTGCTCGCTCCGACACTCAGCGCCGCAAATTTGTCATGGCCGCAGCTTCGTTATGCCGATACCCTCCGACTCCGCGATCAACTTTCGACGCGCTATGCACCCGCCACCGCTAATCTCGCGCTCGCCGGAACGATTGCAACAGTTCGGGGAACAAGGTGAAATACTCTTCCAGGTTCATCGGCTTCTTTCCGGTGAAACGGAAAACCGCGTTGC
>PLWX01000004.1 GCA_003151155.1 Acidobacteriaceae bacterium | reverse complement strand
CAATTGCGAACCAGTACGCAATCGCGATGTTCCGGGACGTGCTTTTCGGTCTTCTTTCCGTTTTAGATTAGCCGCAATTTTCCGGGGAATACCTAGCCCCTTACGAACACCTTCCCCGGGTTCTGGGCAAGTCGCCCATCCAGGGGTAGTGGTGAAACTAGAGACCAAAGGTGCAGAAGATCATTTCCAGGGTCTCCCGAAACCGGCCTTCTCGTCACCTCAGAAGAAAGCCCGCTTCCACCATACTGAATCCGCGGGGTTGGGAGCCGCCAGTATGGTTCGTCGACAGAAGAAGGCAAAACGTTCCAAAGCCAAGTCGGTCCTTCGGCTTCCCGATCTGGAGCAGTCGAAAAATGCCGTGCTGAATTCACTGGCAGCGGCGACATCTCAAGAATCTTACGGCCATGCAATCAATGAGTTCATCGGCTGGTATTGTTCCGAACTGCGCCTTGCTTTTAATCGTACCGTCGTCCTCCGGTACAGTTTTTCTTGGAACAGAAGAACCTTGCTCCCTCGACCATCAACGTGCGCTTGGCTGCTGTGCGGCGGCTCGCTTATGCGGCAGAGCCGGGGGGCCTCCCAAGGTAGCTAGAAGTCAGGTACATTGCCCAATAATTCCCAGTTTAGAACGCGAGCAATTGCTTTTTGTCGGCAAGTAAGCAAGTTTGACCATACCACCTTAAAAAGGGAACTTCATGGTGGTAGTTGCGCTCCGACGAGTGTTCTGTCGGCCCTTGTTTGTGACTGGGGAGGAATTACCGGTAGGTGACTGAGCAATATTGCTCAGTCGTGCACTCTCGGAAGGGGCATCGTTTCTGGAAGAGAGTTCCGTCTCCTGGCAGGCCCGAGGCCCTCTGTCACGGCCATGGGCAGCCCCTCTGAGCGCCGGATCCTTTGTCGTAGATACCTTGCACACTATGGAGATCGCTCATGAGCGAAAAAAAGACGACGAGTAATTCTGGAAGACGCAAACAGGAAAGGGGCCTGGCTCCCAACGGAAACTCACAAGTGGCTACCGGGGGCGAGCTGCACCAGATTGCGGGCGGAGAGCATGCCGCGATCACCACCAACCAGGGCGTCGCGCTTTCCGACAATCAAAATTCGCTCAGGGCCAATCCGCGCGGCCCTACGCTTCTGGAAGATTTCATCCTTCGCGAAAAAATCACGCATTTCGATCACGAGCGTATTCCCGAGCGTATCGTTCACGCGCGAGCGACTGGCGCGCATGGATTCTTCGAGCTGACAGCTTCGTTGAAGCAATACACAACCGCCAGGATACTCACCGAGGTAGGGGAGAAGACGCCCGTGTTTACTCGTATATCGACCGTCGCAGGCGGTGCGGGTTCGGTAGATACCCCTCGTGACATACGCGGATTTGCCGTCAAGTTTTACACTAAGGAAGGCAATTGGGACTTAGTCGGCAACAACATCCCGGTTTTCTTCATCCAGGACGCCATCAAATTCCCCGACCTCATCCATGCTGTAAAAATGGAACCAGACCGCGGCTTTCCGCAATCGGCGACCGCGCACGACACGTTCTGGGATTTCATTTCGCTCACGCCTGAATCCATGCATACGGTGATGTGGATCATGTCCGATCGCACAATACCTCGTTCGCTACGAATGATCGAAGGCTTTGGCGTGCATAGTTTCCGATTGATCAACGATGCGGGCGAATCAACCTTCGTCAAATTCCATTGGCGTCCCAAGCTCGGCTTGCAATCCACCATTTGGGATGAGGCCGTCAAGATTTCCGGCGCTGATCAAGACTTCCACCGCCGCGATATGTTCGAGGCCATCGCGGCGGGTGTTTTCCCCGAGTGGGAATTCGCGGTTCAGCTTTTCACGCAGGCGGAAGCGGATAGATTTCCGTTCGATCATCTGGACGCTACCAAGCTGATTCCCGAAGAACTAGTGCCTTTGAAAGTGATCGGCCGCATGGTGCTGGATCGCTGGCCGAACAATTTCTTCGCTGAAACTGAACAGGTTGCTTACTGCCCTTCTCATGTCGTGCCCGGCATCGATTTCTCGAATGATCCACTGTTGCAGGGCCGTTTGCTCTCCTATCACGACACACAGCTTTCGCGGCTGGGTTCACCCAATTTCCATCAGATCCCGATCAACGCGCCGAAGTGCCCATTCTCCAACCAACAACGTGACGGACACATGCAGATGGAGCAACCGGCGGGCCGTGTCGCGTATGAACCCAACTCCTTGTCTGAAAACTCGCCACGCGAAACGGCCAGCGGCTTTCATAGCGCTGCGGTGACTGAAACTGGCGAAAAAAGCCGCATCCGTGCCGCGAGCTTCGCCGACCACTATAGCCAGGCACGGCAGTTCTATCTTAGCCAAACCGCGTATGAGCAGGCACACATCGCCTCGGCGTTAGTGTTTGAGCTTTCGAAGGTCGAACATCTGCACGTGCGTGAGGCGATGGTCGGCCACCTGCGACATATCGAAGAAGACCTCGCCAACCGGGTTGCCGCGGGCCTTGGGTTCGACAAAATGCCCGATGCGCCGGTGCCCGCGGCGCCCGTGCAGGAGCTGGAGCCTTCGCCCGCATTGCAGGTCATCGGCAAGATGAAAGACACAGTCATGGGGCGCGTGATTGGCATCCTGATCGCGGATGGTTCAGACGGCACTGTCATCGAGAAAATTAAAAAGGCTGCGATCGATGCGGGTGCTTCCGTGAAGATCGTCGCGCCCAAAGTGGGCGGCGCGAAACTTGCCGATGGCTCGATGCTGGCGGCTGACGGGCAACTGGCTGGTACGCCTTCTGTGCTATTCGACGCAGTCGCCGTCATCCTTTCGGACGGAGGCGCAAAGGCACTGTCGATGGAAAGCGCCGCGATCGATTTTGTGCGCGACGCTTTCGGTCATCTCAAGGCAATCGCCGTCGACAAAGGCGGCCGAGCGTTTTTAAAAATAGCAAATGTCGGACAAGACGCTGGCGTCGTGGATGCCAACGAAAACGACGTATTTATTGCTGCGGCAAAGACACGGCAATGGGACCGGGAAAAGTCCATTCGAACATTGGCATAACCGCCAGTTTCGCCCGGCCCGGATGGACTCGGCGAGATATCGGGACAGGCCGTCCGTCCGGTGATGAACTGGCCCGCCATATCGCTTTCTGGGAGTTCATCGCCTGCCGCGGCGGCCTGTGCAGCTTAGCTGGAGCGCAGCACGGACAGGAGAGGTCAATGACTCTCG
>PLWX01000101.1 GCA_003151155.1 Acidobacteriaceae bacterium | reverse complement strand
GGCAGCCCAGCCTCTTCAATCTTCAGGATCTTCCCGCCTGCGATCTCCAGTAACGATCCGCTGTTCTCGCCGATGGCGCGGGTTTCCAATCGCACCCGCGCCACCGACGCAATCGATGGCAAAGCCTCCCCACGAAACCCGAGGGTGGCAATGCTGAGCAGATCTTCGGGATTTTTTAGTTTTGAAGTTGCGTGACGTTCGAAAGCCAACATGGCGTCGTCGCGCACCATGCCACAACCGTCGTCCACAACCTGGATCAACTTCTTGCCGCCGGCTTCCACCTGCACCCGAACACGCTTTGCGCCCGCGTCGAGAGAGTTCTCGATCAACTCTTTCACCACCGACGCAGGACGCTCCACCACTTCGCCTGCGGCGATCTTGTTCGCGACATGTTCGGAGAGTACGTGTATGCGGCCCATGTGGAAGAGTAGTCGATCTAGTTTACTTGATCGAAAACATGGCGACCTTGCCGCGAATCATGGCGAATAGGTGCCATCAGTATTTTTCAGCAGCAATTCTGCTCAAGCGCCGTATAATCCTCCGAACCAAAACACTTGAGGAGAATACAAGCCGACCAAGATCGGCGCAGCACGCATTTCACAATCCACGCGGCACCTGCCGCTATCTCGAGGAAGATTGCAATGAGAGCGAAGTCGCTGCTGTTGGTTGTCCTGCTTGCATTGAGCGTTGCTACGTTGGCCCAGACATTCCGTGGCGGCATTGAAGGCACGGTTACTGATACCAGCGGCGCAGCCATTCCCGCCGCCCAGGTCACCGTCACTAATCCGGCCACCGGCACGAGCCGCACGGTCACGACCGACGATTCCGGCAATTACACGGTTACTGAATTGCCCCTCGGCACCTACGACGTTTCCATTGAGCACAATGGCTTCCGCAAACAAATCGTGCGCTCCGTCCAGGTGGCCGTCGGCTCTTCAACCCGCGTGAATGCCGAACTGACGCCCGGCCAGGTTAGGGAGACCGTCGACGTGTCGGCGGAGATTCCCGTCATCGAAACTCAGTCCGATACCACCGGTGACACCATTTCCGGCGAGCAGGCAAAAGATCTTCCCATCAATGGCCGTGACTTTACCAAGCTTTTCGCCCTCGTACCCGGTGCGGCGGGCGATCCCAGCGGCATCAACGACTCGCCTGGTTCCTTCGGCATGGTCAGCATCAATGGTAATCGGGGCCGTTCGAACAACTACCTGCTCGACGGCACCGACATGAATGACGGTTATCGAAATCTCCCGGCAATCAATGAAGGCGGAGTCTTCGGAACTCCCGCAACCATTCTGCCGATCGATGCTCTCGCAGAAGTGCCGGTCATTTCCAACACCGAGGCTGAGTACGGCCGGAACTCCGGCGCCGTAGTCAACAGTGTCACCCGCTCGGGCACCAACATGCTCCATGGCAGCCTGTATGAATATTTCCGTAACAATGGGCTCGACGCCCGCAATTACTTCAATAACTCCGGCGCCCAGGACGCGTTTCACAACAACCAGTTCGGGGCCTCGCTCGGCGGTCCGGTGATCAAGGACCGCACCTTCTTCTTCTTTTCGTATGAAGGTCAGCGGGAGAGCGGCGGCATTCCAACCCCCGAGACGATTCCGACGTTGGATGCCATCAACGCCTACACCTCGGGCGGAGGAACCATCAATCCCGTCATTCAGCAGGTGTTGAACCGGAATCCATGGGGACCGCTGCCCCAGTCAAACGGCACCGTTACTCTCACGAATCCTTTTTCCAACACTATCGACAGCCTGATCGCGAAGATCGATCATCACTTCCTCGGCGCCGATAAGCACGACCTCATTACCGGCCGCTATTACTACGGCAACAGCACCCAGAGCTTTCCTCTGGCCCTCGTCGGTGGTGGCGTGACCCCCGGCTTCAACACCGAAACCCCCACCCGCGTGCAGATCGCGTCGGTGTCTTACACGCACATCCTCTCGCCAAAGTTCCTCATGGAATTCCGCGGTGGCTGGAACCGTTTTGCTGAACAGTTCTTTGCGCAAGACCACACTTTCGATCCAGCTTCAATCGGTCTGCTGAGTGCTTCTCCCAGTGCGCAGGCGCGTGATGGCGGATTGCCGCTCATGACCTTCGGCGATGGGACCTCCAGCATCGGAGCGAACCTCTCGGTCCCGCGTGGACGCGTCGATACCAACACCCAACTCTTTGCGAACGCCTCGTACAGCACGGGCAAGCACAATCTCAAGTGGGGCTATGAATTCCGCCGCACCTCCGTTGCCGGCTACTTCGACAGTGGATACCGTGGCCGAATTCACTTCGACACTTTTGATGACTTCCTCGCCGGTCTGCCCGCCGGTTCCGGCAACCACTCCGCCACTGGATATTCCGGTCGCCACACCTACGAGAACAACCACGCGTTTTATTTCCAGGACAACTGGCGCCTCACGCAGAAGTTGACCTTCAACTACGGTCTGCGCTGGGATTACTTCGGCGTCATCGGGGAGAAAAATAATCTCTTCAGCTTCCTCAATGTCGCCACCGGTGCGCTTGAACAAGTCGGCGTGAAAGGCGGTCCCAGCCAGTTGTATCCCAAGGATCTCAACAACTTTGGTCCGCGTTTGAGCTTGGCTTATGACGTCTTCGGCAAAGGACACACCGTCGTCCGCGCCGGATACGGTGTGTTCTACGATGCCTTCTCCCAGGACTTCTTCGTAGGACAACTGCCGTGGAATACTTTCAACCCTGGTCCGGCTTACAACGCCGTTCCGGGTGCGGAGATCGACTTCACCGGCAGCGTCACTCCTAACCCCATCGCCGCCGGAGTTCCGGTCTTTACCGGCTATGGCGCGACCGACGTATTTAGCGTCGACCAGCACATGCGAACTCCCTACATCCAGAGCTACAACCTCAACCTTGAGCAATCGCTGGCCAACGGAGTTGCACTCAGCATCGGCTATGTCGGTTCCCAGGGACGAAAGCTCTTCCGTTATACCGACCTCAACCAGGTCAATCCGGCAAACGGTGCAATCGCCTATCCTCAGTATTTTTACGTCAACCAGTTCCAGTCCACCGCTTCGTCGAGTTACAACTCGCTGCAGGCCAGCCTGAAGGTCTCGAATTTCCATGGCCTGATGTCGACCTTGAACTTCACTTACGGCCACTCCATCGACAATGCCAGTGACGGCCAAGACTACGTTACCAACGCTACCCAACCGGACAACAGTTTCAATCCCGGGGCGGAGCGAGCCAATTCGAACTTTGACCTTCGCCGATCGTTCAAGTGGTATTGGACCTACGATCTGCCGAAATCGCAAAGCATGAAGTGGCTCACGAACGGTTGGTCGATCAATGGTGTTGTTTCTCTGAATGATGGACAGCCGTTCAACGTGACTTGGCTCGACAACTTCAGCTACGACATCAATGGCACCGGCGAGTACTTCGGGCGTCCGGATCTGATTGGGAATCCCTGGGCGGGCACGAGTAGTCCAGCACAGTTCCTCAATCTCAGCGCATTCGCCGCGCCATGCACCTGGGATACGTCCACCCAAAACGGATGCACCGGCGGTCAGCACATTGGGAATCTCGGGCGCAACGCCTTCCGCGGTCCTGCCTACAAGAATTTTGATTTCTCCATCGCGAGGACTTTCAACGTCACGGAACGCTTCAAAGCGCGCTTCGCGGCAGATTTCTTCAACATTTTGAATCATCCAAACTTCTCCAACCCAGTGCTGCCCAACTATGTGGTTGACGCCGCATTCAACGGAGACACCAATGGCGTGGGTCATGGATTCCTCCCTATCACGGCGACTCCCGACGTCGGCGGCGGCAACCCGTTCCTCGGCGGCGGCGGTCCGCGCGATATTCAACTCTCTGTCAAGCTCACTTTCTAAACTGCTACAAAAATCCGGGCCGCCTCACGGGGCGGCCTTTTTTCATTTCTAAAAATACGATGCCGAACTTTATCGGATTTTCTCTGTTTTCCTGGACGCTCGCCAATCTCTGCGCTTCGCTCTTCATGACCGGTGTGATCTGGTTCGTGCAGATCGTGCACTATCCGCTCTTCTCGAAAGTCGGCCGCGACGGCTTTGCGGAATACGAGCGACGCCATGCGGACCTCACCGGCTACGTGGTAGCGCCCGTCATGTTGTTTGAGTTGGCTGCATCGTTCGCCTTGGCCTATCTTGTACGCTGGACCCCGAACGCCACGTTGGGTTATGCAGCGTCGGGGCTTGTCGTGACAGCGTGGCTCTCCACGTTCGGCCTGCAAGTCCCCTGTCACAACCAGCTCAGGAAAGGCTTCTCGTCCGCTGTGCATACCCGACTGGTCCGCACCAACTGGGTCCGAACGCTCTCATGGACGGTCCGTGCCGTCGTGCTGCTCGCTCTCCTGCTACGGATCACGCGCTAGAAGCGCGCCACCACGCCTATCGTCGCCATCACGTTCTGCTGACGCCCGAGCGGCAGGGGATAGGCGAGGTCCGGTGCCCCTGAGTTGTAATCCCGCAGCTCGGTTCGAACGCTGAGAAATGGCGCCAGCTTCCAATCTAATCCCGCGCCGTAATCAATCACGCTCGCGTACGACGCGTCGCCCGTATTGCGATCGTGGAAACGCGCCAGCCCGACCCCGACGAATCCATAAGGCGATACCGGAAATTGCGGGAGTACCTTCAGCTTCACACCCGGCGCAACATAAAACGCCGAGTATTGGTCGCGCAGCCCAGGCACGGGATCGATATTGGCGTCGTTGAACGACCATGCCAGCGGCACCTCTACGTAGGCTTCCGCCAACTTCGCGTTTAATATGCGATGCGCCGGGTTCAGTTGAAATATTCCGCTGTATCCCATGTCATAGCTGCCAAACACCAGTTGGCCGCCCACCGTCGCGCCGATCTCGTTGCGCTGCGCAACTCCATTGGCAACCACGAAAAGCAAAATAAAGGCGAGCGACCACACATACCTCTTCATGCATTTGCTCCATAAGTAATGAGTGTCTGAGAATTGGATGCGCAGTTCTCAATTCGCGGTAGGCTGCAGGTTAGTTCGCGCGGTAGATCACGTACTGCTCCGTCCGTTGCATTTCCTTCAGAAACGGCATCGCATGGAACACACCTTCGTGCACCAGGTTGTGGTAGATCACGTAAGTCTCTCGTGGCAGCGTCGCCAGGGACTTGCCCAGGTTCTCCAGAACGATGCCCAAGACATCGGCAGGGAAGGGATTGAACAGATAGACGACCATCGATTCGTTGGGGAAAGGGAACTCACGTGCATCGCCCAGCCATGCTTCCAATACAAAGCACTTTTGCCGTTCGCTCCGGTAACGCTTCAGATTATTCAGCGCAATCTCGTGCAACTCCGGAATAATCTCCGCGCCGATAATGCGACGAAACGGATAGTCAGATGCCATCAGCAGGGTACGACCCTTGCCGCTGCCCAAATCGATGAACGTAAAGCGCCCGTGATCGATCTTAAGTTCATCGAGGATCCGCCTAAATAGCCCAGGCTCGCTGGGTTGATACTTCCCCCGCGTAAAGGTCTCGCGCAGTCTCACCGCGAGCGTGGGGGCGGCCCAGGTGGTGTTAACGCCATGCTCGAAGTCGAAATCGATGTCGCCGTACCGCAGACGCTTGCGCGAGGGGAGGTAATCGAGCCCCAAATCAACCAGCGCTCGTAGTGCTGTACCGGTGCCGCGCAGTAGACCCTCGCGTTGGATCAAGCCACGCCCCCACGCCCAGCCAGTCGCGGTCAATGTCGGTGAGTTCGCCACGTGCTTTCTATTTTAAGCGGCGCTTTGCGAACCGAAAAATAGGGCCCGCTTGCGGCGGACCCTTGAGGGATACTGCACGAAGACACTCGTGTTAAAACTTATTGCCCGTTCGTGCTCTTGCTCGCGGCGGCCGCGGTAGGAGTCGTTAGGCGCGTGAGGTAAGGGAAAATCGGCGTGATTTCGAACGGCATCTTGTCGCGCGCCGTGAGTAATGGCACGGACTTGGCCTTCGAGATCTCGATGCGATCGGTCCAAGGATCCATCTTGATGCGTCCACCCAGGGGAAGCGCCGCGATCTGCTTGATGTCCGTATTTTCCAGCTTCGGAGCGTTGGATT
>PLWX01000120.1 GCA_003151155.1 Acidobacteriaceae bacterium | reverse complement strand
CCGGCGGTTGGCGGAATCCTCTGCGCCGTCGGCGCGGTGCTCCTTATCGCGGGCATGCGCAAGGCCACATAGACCTCAGGAGGATGACAACCGCGGTACTTCCGCGTCTATCTATAGAGCAATATGTGGTTTAGACCCGCAGCTCTGCGCTTCCGGATGAAGCGCTATCGAAACGCTGTGAAGGA
This sequence comes from Acidobacteriaceae bacterium, assembly GCA_003151155.1. GTDB lineage: Bacteria > Acidobacteriota > Terriglobia > Terriglobales > Acidobacteriaceae > Korobacter. The sequence continues at coordinate 4,081 of PLWX01000120.1, read as the reverse complement.
GAACGTATGTTGAAAAGAACCGTCGGAATAGGCTTGGCGAGCCTGCTGTTAGCCGCCGCAGCCTCCGCCCAGATTACCGTGGACCCGGTAGTGGCTGACATCAAAGCCGTCGCGAGTCCTACCGGCGACAAGAACGAAACTCGCATCGCCAAAGAAGTTCGTCACGAACTCCTGATGCTTCCCTACTACACTCTCTTCGACGACCTCGGCTTCGTCGTGCGCGGGAACAATGTCGAATTGACTGGCGCTGTCAATGACGGCACTTTGATCAAGGAATCCGAGAACGCCGTGAAGCATATTGAAGGCGTCGAGAAGGTGACCAACAACATCAAGCTGCTTTCGCCTTTGCCAGATGACGATCGCATTCGCCGCGAGGCTGTCCGAAAGATTTTCGGCATGGGCAATCTCTCCCAGTACAGCTGGGAAGCTGCGCCGAGCATTCACATCGTCGTCGACCACGGCCATATCCGCCTCATCGGCTATGTCAACAACGAGACCGATAAGAACATGGCGACCATCGCCGCCGGACAGGTGACGGGCGCTTTTAGCGTGAAGAATGAATTGCAAGTCACCGGCAAATAACTTCGCCGCGCGGAAAATGAAAAGGGCGGACCGCAAAGTCCGCCCTTTCTGCTGAAGCCTGCTGCCGCTCTACTTCTCCGCTAACGCCCGCTGCACTTCCTGCTCCAGTACGTTGATGTCGGTCACGCCCACATGCTTTGCGATCTGCTTGCCATCGCGTCCAATCACAATATTGACCGGTAGTCCCAGCACTCCACCGAACGCGGCGATCGTCTTCTCATCGGCCATGGCGACCGGGTACTCCATCTTGTGCTTCTCAACATAGGTCTTCACCGGTGAGACCGTGTCGTCCATCGACAATCCCACCACCTGTAAACCTTGCGCGTCATACTTCTTCTGCCATTCCGCGAGGTGAGGAATCTCCGATTCGCAAGGCACACACCAGGTCGCCCAGAAGTCGACCAGCACGACCTTCCCGCGAAGTGTCTTGGAACCGACAGGCTGGCCCTTGAGATCATGGACCGCGAACTCGGAAGCCCGGTAAGAAATGCGCACAACGCCCGTGCCCACGCGGTTCTTACGGAATTTCCAAATCGCGCCACCGGCGATCACCAGCAATAGCCCAACGATTACGATGGTCCGCGTGCTTTTCCCCACGCTACTTCCCTCGCTCTACCGGGTATCCCTTATCCACCCAATCCGTCCCGATGTTATGCGCGATGTACAGCACCTTGACGTTCCTGAAGCCCATCTTCTCCAGCATCCCCAGCGCTGGATCCACATTCGGGCAGTGTTCCCACGGACAGCATCCGCAATAAAGAACGATCGCCGAGTCTTTCGGCAACGCCTTCACCCGCTCTGCCAGCTTCGCTCGTCCTTCTTCCGAAGATCCCGTTCCCATGTACTCCGCCCCACGAATATGCGCCTGGTCATACAGCGTGCGCGGACCAACATTCAAAATCACTGGCGGTTTCACCGAAAGCTGTTTCACCAGTTCCTCAGGAGAAACCTGGTGCTTCCCATCTGGCGGTTCTGCCGCCGACATCATCAAAGTCCCGACCACCAACATCAGCACAACGCGAAGAAAACTCTTCATGATTGCTCTCCGTTTCCATGCAACGCCAGCACGATCCCATCACTGGAAAATGACTCCACTGAGACATCCGAACAGAAATCGACCAGGTAGTCCGCCCCCGCTTCCCGTAATTCTTCCTCCGTGGCTGTCGTACGCAGAGCGATCACTCGCGCTCCAGCAGCTTTTCCCGCGCGAACCCCGGCCGGCGCATCTTCAAACACCACGCATTCACTGGCGGGAATGCCCAACAGACCCGCCGCCTTCAGATAAGGCTCCGGGTTCGGTTTCCCTTTTGTGATGTCGGTGGCGGTTATAAATTTCCCGGGAGAGGGCAATCCGGCAGCACGTATCCGCACCTCGGCCAGTGCACGGGTACAGGAAGTCGCAATCGTCCATCGCTTGGGAGGCAAGGTCGAAAGCAAGTGCAGTGCACCCGGCAGCGGTACAACGCCATCGAGGTCGGCGATCTCCCGCCGTTCGACTTCGTCGTTTTCTTTTTCGTGGTCCGCGTCCGGCAGAATCTCGCGGATGCTGTCGATGCTGGGACGCCCGTGCGCGTTCCGCACCGTCTGTTCCGGATCGAGTCCATGGTCGAGTGCCCATCCCGACCACACCCGCGCCACCGCAGGCGTGGAATCGATGAGTACCCCGTCGAGGTCAAACAAAACCGCTGAGCAGCGAATTCTCTCCATCGCTTACAGCTTAAACCGTCGCGACCTCATGGCCATGCTTCGAGCCCTTGAATCCGTAAAACGCGATGTAGACATAGCAGATCGCCGCCAGCACAAACGCGTGGTGAATCCCGATGCGATCGGCCAGCAGGCCCTGCAACTCAGGAAGAATCGCACCGCCGACGATCGCCGCGATTAGTAAGCCGCTTCCCTTGCCTGTCAGAGGGCCAAGCCCGTCAATCGCCAAGGTGAAAATGCTCGGGAACATGATGGAGTTGAAGAACCCCACCGCGAGAATCGTGTACATGGCCACATGACCTACCGTCGCCATTGAGGTCACAACCAGCAGACACGCCATGAGTGCATTGATACCGAGATATATCCCCGGATTCACCTTCTGCAGCAAAGCCGATCCAATGAAGCGGCCGACCATCGCTCCGCCCCAGTAGTAGCTCAGCAGACCGGCAGCCGCGGCCAACGTGAGTCCGCCAATTTCCGGTTCGTGGAAGTAATTCACCAGGAAGCTGCCGATGGAAACTTCCGCACCCACATAAACGAAGATACCGAGTGCGCCGAGCACCAAGTGGCGATGCTGCCAGATTGACTCTCCCGGCTGAGCATGGCCTTCCACCGACCGTATGATCGGCAATTTATACAGCGCGATAATCCCGGCCAGGATGAAGAGCGCAATCGCTAGCCCGATGTAGGGCGTCTTAATCGCACTGGCCTGCTCGATCTGGTAGGCATGCCGTTGTTCCGGACCCATCTGCCGAAATACTTCCACCGCCACCGGCGCAGCCACCGCACCGAGAATCAGCAGCTTTCCGAAGTACGGCGCGACCGTCGTGCCCAACGAATTAAAAGCTTGCGTCAGGTTCAATCGGCTCGAGGCAGTGCGCGGCGGACCCAGCACCGCGACGTAAGGATTCGCTGACGTCTGCAGGATCGTCATACCTCCCGCAAGAATCACCAGAGCCGTCAGGAATAGCGGAAACGACGGCACCATCGCTGCCGGAACGAACAGACCCGTGCCGATGCCCATAGTCACCAACCCGGCAACCATCGCGCGCTTATATCCAACCGCCTCAATCAGTTTTCCGGAGGGCATCGAGAAGACGAAGTACGAGGTGAAAAAGGCAAACTGCACCAGCATGACCTGCGCATAGTTCAGGTCAAAAAGCCCCTTCAAGTGCGGAATCAGAATGTCGTTCAAGCACGTAAGAAAGCCCCACATGAAAAACAGCGTGGTGACCATGGCCATTGCGCTGTAATTGGTTTTTACCGGGGAATCGAGACTGGTGGGCGTAGAGTTGCTCGGCGATGCAATTGCCATAGTGACCGAATATCCTTGATCTTAAGTGACGTTTCCGGCAGAAAAACTGTCGTGCCGAGCCTAATCGTTTTAGCTGCGGCTGACAAGCGATTCCGCAGCCTCTTAAGTGAGCACGATCACAGCCTTTCGGTTGCCCGAGCCTTAAACTCAGCGAGTTGTAAGGCCGAGGTCCGCCATGCCGATCCGCACAATTATCGAACCCTTCCGCATCAAGAGTGTAGAACCCATCCGCTGGACCACCCGTGCGGAACGCGAGCAGCTACTCCGCAAGGCCTCCTACAACGTCTTTCTCCTCGACTCCGACGAAGTCCTCATCGATCTCCTCACCGACTCCGGCACTGGCGCCATGTCCACCGCGCAATGGTCGGCCATCATGCGCGGCGACGAAAGCTATGCCGGCAGCCCCAGCTTCTACCGCTTCCGCGATTCCGTGCAGGAAATCATGGGATATAAGCACGTCATCCCCACCCACCAGGGTCG
>PLWX01000165.1:9404-12588 GCA_003151155.1 Acidobacteriaceae bacterium | reverse complement strand
GGCATGCGCCGGATGAGTGCAGGACGAAGCGTGTTGGGATTCTTGAGGAACTCCGTCAGCCAAGTTCGCTGCACCGCGCTGCCTTCCCAACTGAGGTCGGGAGCCATGTCGCCGCCGCGGCCGTTGAATGCATGGCAACTGAAACAACGCAGGTCGCTGATGAGATGACCCGCCTTGCCTGCCGGTTGATAAGCAGAGCTGCGCGCGGAAGCGACGCGCAAGGTTGCCGACTGCGTCTGTGCGCGTTCGGTCTGCGCCAAGAGGGCGGTGGTAAGAGCATCGATCTGCTGCGGCTTCAGCGTGTATTGCGGCATCTTCAAGCCAGGGCTGAAGACACGCGGGTTCTTTATTTTGCCGGAGATGTAATCGGGCAGCGTGTGTTTCATGCCTGCGATGAACAGGATCTGCGAAGTAGGTTTGCTGCCTACCTTTGTAAGCTCGGGTGCAAAATTTTCGGGCTTCTTCACGCCATTGATCTCGTGGCACGAAGCGCAGCCGTATTCGCTGACCAGTTGTTTGCCGTGCGCGATCTGCGCTGGGGTGCTGTCGGCCAAATGCACGTTGGAGAGAAAGTCGAGATCTGCTTTGGCTTGCAGGAAGCCGGACAGCGTGGCGATCTGTTTATCGTCGAAGCGGTAGTGCGGCATGCGCGTGTTGCTATCGTAGGCAGCGGGATTGCGCAGCCAGGCTTCGATCCATGCAGGCTTCGCTTTCGTGCCGATCTTTGTTAACTCTGGTCCAAGATCGCCTCCAACGATATTTCCGTTCGGCAGGGTCACGGCATGACACGAAGCGCAGAACGACTGGCCATACAGAGTCGCGCCAGCAGTCGGATCTGCGGCGGCGGCCGTCTTGACGGCTGCAGTCGCTTTATCGTTCGTGAGCAACGGTGTGCTTTGCGCGACGAGGAACGAAGAAATATCGCGGGCATCGTCGTCGCTCAGTTGGAAGTTAGGCATCGTTGCCGTGGTGGAGTAGGCCTGCGGATTCTTGATCCATGCAAACATCCACTCGCGGCTCGTTTTATCGGCAACGTGAATCAGCGAGGGCGGATCGTCAGTAGCGGTCAGTCGCGTGCCGTCTGCCTGCTTCACGACGTGGCAGTGCACACAGCCTTCGGCGGCGAGCAGCTTGCGTCCGGTGTTCAATTGTGGGGTACCGGCCAACGCATTCAAGTGACACTGGCCGCAGCCGGCTTCAATGTACTTTGCGGGTAGCAGCGGCTGATCCCAAGCTTCATTCGCGTTGTGTGCATCTTCGACAGTGGTGGCCGTTCCTTGTCCACGATGGCAAGTGGTGCAACCGAATTCCGTCAGCGAGTGTGGAATGTTCGGGTGTTTCCGAAACGGCTGCATTGCGACATCGGTAAGGCTCGCTTCTTTGAGGCCGGTGTGGCAGGTGGTGCAACGATCCGTGACCTGTTGTTCGGGAATCCAGATCTGTTGCACTCCGGGCTCGAAATGTTTCTGCAGCGTCGCGCCTTCAGCCCGCGTGGAAACGAATTTCACGTACTTCTTTTGATAATGACGCCACTCGCTGAAATGATTCTTCGCCGGAGCGATGGCCAGCAGCACTAGCAGTACAACGCTCATGGTTCCGAACGCTCGGCCGCTGTCGCCGAAGAGCGTGGACCGCAATCTCGCGAGAACTCCGTTAGGGTTGCTCATACTAGCTCCTCCACGGCAGAACCCACGACCAGCCTGGGCCGCGGAAGAAGGTGCCGACTGCGGTAAGCACGGTGAGTTCGATCAGGAACCACGTCATGACCCAGAAGGAGAGTGGCTTGGCAACGAGCCATCGCCTGAATCCTTTTGCTTTCGCCGCGTCGGTGAAAGCCGCCAGTAGCATGAAAGCCGCTACAACGAGAGTAGGAACCAGCGCGACGATGACGTCGAAGACAGCGAGGAAGATGGAGAAGAGCACAACGACGGCACCGAAGATTTGTAAGCGACGCTTACGGTTCTTGAGGAACAGTCCGTCGGATTCGATGTTGATATTGAAGTACGGAATGACAATGAGCGCCATCACGACAACGCCCGGGATAATGACTCCGGCGACGAACGGCGGAAAGTAGTGCAGGAGTTCCTGCAGGCCGAGGAAGTACCACGGTGCTTTCGCCGGATTCGGCGTGTGCATCGGATCGGCGAGACCTTCGAGCGGAGCATCCCAGAGCAGCGCAATTGCGACGAGTACACAGGCTAGTATCTGTATCGCGACGGCGACCCGGAAGAATGTTTCGGGGTGGGTCATCACGGTATCTTCGTGGTGTACCTTCACCTGCGCGGAGGTTCGCCTCGTGAGGAAGGCCACGCGCACCGGCGTTTTTCGCGCGTTGGAATCGACCCCGACAATGAATTCTTTTTCGCTCATCGGCTGAGTACCTCGGTAGGTTGTTCGTTCACTACGATAGGAGCGGGCGGCTCGGCGCCAGGATAGATCCCGCCATCTTTGCGGATTCGCCAGAAGTGAATAGCTACGAGGAAGAGTAGTGAGATCGGCAAGATCATGCAGTGTAGGACGTAGAAGCGCAGCAGAGCATTCGCGTTCACTTGGTGGCCACCCAGCATCAGGTAACGCATCTTCGCCCCGATGAGCGGCACTGCGGACGCAATGTTGCTTCCGACCGTCACAGCCCAATAGGCCAGTTGATCCCACGGCAAAAGGTATCCGGTGTAGCTGAGCAGCAAGGTCAATAAAAGCAGGAAGACGCCGATGACCCAGTTGAATTCGCGCGGCCCACGATAGGCGCCGCGATAGAAAACTTTGAACATATGCGCGAACACCAGGAACACCATGGCGTGCGCCGACCAGCGGTGCAGGTTGCGCAGAAAGACTCCGGACGAGATGACGAACTGCAGGTCTTTCATGTCGGAGTACGCCTGCGGTACCGACGGGTGGTAATAGAGCATTAGAAGAACGCCGGTAATGACGAGGATCCCGAAGGTCCCGAGGCTCAGCGCTCCGAGAAACCAAGTCGCCTTGAAACTGATGCTCTTTTTGCGCGACTTCACGGCGAACAGGTGCAGGAAAACATTCTGCTGCACTACGAGGGCACGGTGCAGGTTGCTTTCACCAGGTCCGCTGCGGAAAATCGAACGCCACACCCGAGTGGCTCGCGCTTGCTTCAAAACTTCTTCGCTGAAAAGGGCCATGATTACACCCTCACCATTTCGCGGTTGTTGAT
>PLWX01000165.1:0-9370 GCA_003151155.1 Acidobacteriaceae bacterium | reverse complement strand
ATTCCGGTCTGCGGATCGAGGGTCACCGAGTCCGGCGGATATTGGTCGGGCTTCCCGGCGTTCACCACCGGGGAGGGTTCGTAGAGAACGTTGGGAGATAGATACTCGTAGGCGAAGACGGAGGTGCCGCACGCGGCCGCAAGCAGCGATCCGACGCCGGCCTTCACGAAAAACTGGCGCCTGCTTACTCCGTTATCGTTTTTGTTAGGTTCGTCTGCCATCCGCTTCTCCTTACCGGGGTGCGGCCGCCTGGCTCTTCAGCGGCTCCTGGATGTCCATGGTTTGCAGTGCAATCAATCCTGTTTGTTCGACGGGAATCAGGTTGAACGACTCCATCGAAATGGTTCCCGCCGGGCAGCGCATGGCGCAGAGTCCGCAACGGATGCAGCGCGTCTCATCCTTCAACATTGCGGAGCCCGTGAGGTTCTCCAATTCATCCGCCGTCACGCCATCCAGTTCCACGTCGCACATTTCGGGCGAAGCCTTCGCGTGCGCGAGCGCAGCGGGCGTGAACTCGATAAGTTCGAGCGATACAAGATCAAGGCAGTTCTCCGGGCAGACATCGACGCATCCGCCACAGAGCACGCACTCGGTCGCGTCCTGCTCGTTGCCTTCGAAGATGGTGTTCACCCAGCACTTCAGGCAGCGACTGGCTTCGGCCATCGCTTCCTGCTCGCTGTAGCCGACTTCCACCTCGGTAATTCCCGTGCGGCGTTCGATCGGCAGCATAGGGATGGGTTGCCGTTCCAACTCCATGTACTCCTCGATCATGCGATGGCGGGTGAGAACTTCAATCTCGACGATGGGATCCGGATGTTTGCAGCCTTGCAGGTATTCATCAATGGCGACCGCGGCGCGCTTACCGTCGGCCACGCTGTCGATGATCAACCGTGGACCGAACGCACAGTCACCGCCGGCAAATACGCCGGGAGCGCTGGTCATGAGAGTTTCGCGATTGACGCCGATCAACCCGCGTGGCGAAATCTGCACGCCGTCTTCCGGGCGGAGGAAGTCCAACTTTGGCGACTGGCCGATAGCCATGATGACGGTGTCACATTCGACGAGCCGCTCGCTGCCTTCTTTGAACTTTGGATCGAAGCGATGGTTCTCGTCGAAAACGCGAAGCGTATCGACCGTCTCTAGCGCAGTGACATGACCGTTGCTGCCGACTAATCGCTTTGGACCGAAGCCAGCGAGCATGCGAATGCCTTCGGTTTCTGCTTCCTCGATCTCTTCAAGGGCCGCCGGCATTTCCGCGCGCGTCTCGAGGCAGACGATGTTCACTTCGCGCGCGCCCATGCGCAAGGCGGTCAGCGAGATATCGACCATCTCGTGCGTCGCCACCGCGGACACGTTTTCATCTTTGGGGATGAAATCGTCGCTCGCCCCATGTTCGCGTAACACTTCTCGTGCTGCGGAACGCGCGACGTCCATGGCGACGTTGCCGCCACCGATGACCACCACGCGCTTGCCGATGGTGAACTTATAGCCGAGGTTCACGTTGAGCAGGAAGTCGATGCCCTTGTAAACACCATCAAGGTCGACGCCCGGGATACTGAGATCGCGGCTGCGATGCGCGCCGACGGCAATCAGCACGGAATCAAAATCGCGCCGCAACTCCGCGACCGTGAAGTCGCGTCCCGCAGCATGGTTTAACTTCAGCGTGATATCGCCGGTCTCAAGGATCTCGCGAACCTGGGCTTCGACGACGTCGCGTGGTAAACGATATTCGGGAATCCCGAGGTAGAGCATGCCGCCCGCGACCGGTGCGGCTTCGAATATGGTTACGGAGTAGCCCATCAGCGCCAGGTCGTGCGCTGCAGAGAGCCCCACGGGGCCACCACCGATGATCGCCACCTTCTTATTCAGCTTCGGCAGAGCCTGCGGCCGCAGATCGCCGCCGCGCTTCGACTCAGGTCCGAAGCGTTCGGTCAAAAATCTCTTGAGTGCGCGAATCGCGATAGGACGGTCGATCTCGCCGCGCCGACAGGCGCTCTCGCAAGGGTGTGCGCAGACACGGCCGCAGATGCTCGCCATCGGGTTGGGATCGCGGGCGTAGCGGTACGCTTCTTCGAATCGTCCTTGCCCGATCAGCGACACGTAACGCCCGGCATTGGTGTGCGCGGGGCACGCCATCATGCAAGGGAAATTCGTGTTCAGCCAATCGCGATCGACTTGTTTATCTAGAAACCGCTTCAGCATTGTCCCGGCCTTGGAAAGGAGGGAAGGAGCGTTGCACGAACCGCTCCTCCCGTGGTATGCAATGCGAATTACTTCGAAAGCGTGAAGTCGACTTTGCCCGAGCCGCTGACCGTCGCCGGCTTATTCGCGGGCTTTGCGCCCTCGTGCCAGGCCGTCGCGGTGTAGGTGCCGTCGGGAACGTTTTCGATGGTGTAGTTGCCGGAATCATCCGTTTCGGCGAAGTAAGGGGACGGGCTGACAACGATGTAGCCACCCATCTCTGGGTGGACGTTGCAGAGAAGTGGAACCACGCCGGGCTTATCGAACTTGAAGGCCTTCTTCTCGCCCTTGGGCCAGGTGCCAAGATTGTGCGTAGCTTTTTTGTCTCCGCCCACTGAGGGCCAGAACACGTTGTGTTGCACGCTGTCGCTGTTCAGGAACTGGACCGTGGTGCCGGCTTGTACGACCATGACATGTGGCGCAAAGAGCAGACCTTTTTGATCCATCACTGGCGAAGCGGTGGGTGCGGGGAAGGTTTTACCGGCGGCATCGAGGTACACCACCGACTTACCACTGACGCCGCTTACCTTGCCCGTGACATTGCCCGCGAATGCGGTGGCTGCACAGATCGAAACTACGAGAAACGAAGTGAAGAAAGCCTTTTTCATTGCCCTATCTCCTCTGTTGTTGGTTGAACAACTGCTTAGTAAACAAATTCCAAACCGGCCACTGCTGTGTTTGTCCTGAAGGGCGAAACAAGGGCGGGCGATCCTGAGATCGGATTCACGCCAGCGCTGATCTGCTGCTGCGGACGAATCTGGTATTCGAAGGACGCCTTGATGTTGGCGTGAATAAGGAATTGCACCCCGGGCGTGATGCGGTTTCGTGATACGTGCGCCGGCCCGAAGTAGGGCGTGCCACCCGCGGAAATTAACCCGTTCTGATAATCCGCGCTGGAATTCACGACGTCGTAGCGCATGATGAACATCATCCACGGATAGACCATGTAGTCGGATTCGAGGAAGCCGCCGCGATAGATCGCCGGATTTCCGCGAATGAAGCCCACCGGATTCGCGCCGAACGGAGCACCTGAAGCATCAACGGGTACGAGGTTGTGATCGCGCCCGTACATAAACACTCCGAAAAGATTCCATGCGCGGTAGTTAAAGCTGAAATCGGCGCCGGCGCGATAGAACGGCTCGCGGGCGGTGAGCAATGCGTTCGAAGTAGGGTCGGCAGCTTGCACGCCAATTAATCGGTTGACCGATCGCCCGTACATATAAAACGTTCCGGCGGAGAGATACGTGTGATCGCGAGGCCCCATGGCGCCGGCAGCCTGGACAGAGTTCTTGCTCTCCTTGTCTTTTTCCAGGTTCCAACGGTATTCGAAGTGTCCGTAAAGATCTTTGAAGTTCGAATCAGAAATGAACCCGGTGACAGAAGGAACGGTGTCGCTGTTCGGTGCAGTACCGGTCGTATTCTGGTCGATGAGAGCGAGCGAATACCAGTAGCCGCCATAATGATGTCCACCGCTGATCTCAGCGCCTTCCCCTGCGCCGTCCAGCGCGAAGTTGTTGTTGACGTTTTGCTGGCGAGTCGCGGGATTCGCCGACCCGAGATTGGTTTGCGAGAAGATGTCCCAACCGCTGATGTTCCAGCTTCGCGCCGGGCTGAATGGCAAGTCGAGTTCAAACTGTCCGACCCGCAGGCTCAGAGCGTCGGTTGGCAGGTGCATGAAACGTCCGACGTTCACGAATCGCAGGTAGCCATCGCCCAAACCGCCGTTTGCGTTCGCGCCGGCGACGCTGATGTCGTCATCCACCCAGAAGCCGATATCGCTGCCAAAATTTCCCGCGGTGAAGATGCTGAACAGCCCAGGCTCGAAATCGGTTCGCGGCGTGATGTTCGGCACCGACGGCGTCGTGCCGGTTGGCACGAACTGAAAATTGCTCGCGTTCTTCGAGTTATATTGAAAGAAGGTGTTGTACCGAAGCCCGATCGGTGGGAGACCGGGAATTTTGCCCGGATAGATCGTCTTCGGCCACAACTCCGCCTGCGCGGGCGATCCCAGCATGACAGGAGGAACTTTTACCATCGACTCATCGTCTTTGGGGAACTTAAATCCTGCGTCTTTGAAAGCTTTCCCGAAATCGTTCAGCTTGGGGAAGTCGACATGACAGGTCGCGCAGGAGGTTCCGTATTGTCGAGAGAATGCCGGAATCGCATGCGCACTTGGTGGCTTCGGAGATAGTACGCTGAGAGCGACTATCACAATTGCGACAAAAGAGAGTGCAGAAGTCCCTATGGGCTTGTTCTTCACGACTAGCTCCGGCACACAAGAAGTTTGTTTGAATTCCCACTACTACGGCTGCCAGTAACTATCCGCCGAAGCGACACACGTGACTGTGACAAGGATCACAAAAGGATGTGACTTTTTTGGGAGGCACGAATAGGCTACGCGCAATAGTCGAATACCGGCGCGGAACGGGACGGGATAGGGCGCTACAAAATGTCGCTCACGGTCTCGATGTCTGCCAGCCCAAAGCACCCGTAAATTGCGGGTAAAACGCGATTCGCGGGATACTTTCTTCGAAGAGCTGCTACTCTCTCCGTCCCTGCACGGTAGGCCGGCAGATACATCCTTCCGAGCAAAGGATGCTGACCCCAGGCACCGGAGAGTTTGTCGGAGCGTTCGTCACTGACGAGATACTCACGTCGCAAAACCTTCGCGACCTCGTCTCGATCACGGCGTTCTTCCCACGTGAGATATGAGGATTGGTTCTTGGCGTCGTCCTGCAGCAGCGCAAGCAGAACGCCAAGTTGCATGTCTTCATCGGGCAACTGTTCGATTTCGGTGACGCCATGAGCGATCAGAATCGCATTGTTAGCGATTCCTTCAAATAGCGTAGCGGCACGCGTATTCATGGTGAGCACCGTCGCTTCGAACCCGGCCAAACCGCGAACGTAAAGGTTCTGCAGATAGGCGAAAGTCGTAACGTGACCGGGCACGACTTCGTGACTGACGAGTTGCTGGAACTCCGGAAAGCTCATTTGCAGCGACGCGTTGATCTCGTACGTCCCCTCATATTGCGGACTGCCATCGCTGTTACGGGCTCGTCCCACGTAATTCATCGATCCTGAGAACCACGCGTCTTTAATCGCCAGAAATTCAATGTTGGCGCGAGGCACAGTCGCAAGCTCTCTGGGGAGAAACGGCAAAAGATGGATTGCGGATAACTGATCGAACTGGGCGATCACGGCAGCACCCAAGGCACGTACGGAGGCCATGGGGGTCCAGCGATCGCGTCGCCAGGCATCGACCGCGGTCAGCAGATCGTCGCGATTCGCACCGGTTCGATATCCAGCTCGCCCCAGCAACTCCGCTACGCGTTCGCACTTTGCCTGCGGTTGCGACGGTTCAGGAGCATGCGCGGTGGAAGCCTCGACGCAGCGCGAGTAGGGAACCGGCTCGCCCTTACCGAGGATCTCCATCGCCAGGTCCCACATCACCTGCAGGCTGACGGTAAGGCCTTCGAGATACTTGCCACGCAGGCCGCCGATCTTGGCGGCTTCACTGCGCACTCCGGCAATCGCCGAGGGAAGGTCGACCTCGCGTAGATACGATTCGATCGCAACATGATCAATCGTTTTGCCGCCGACGCCGTCGGTCTCGCGAACACGTGCAGCAGTCGCGACGGTGTAAGCCATGGGCAGGGCTTCATCGGAGAACCACGAGTCGGCGATGAATCGACCGGTGCCGGAAGCACACAGCACGTCGCCTCCCCATAGTGTGTCGATTCCAAGTACGGCGTCTGCGACGAATCGTCCTACGGTATCCATCAGATCACCTTTTCTTTCTTCGTGGCGCCCATCCACACATATACACATAGACCAATGAATAAGATCGCCGAGACCGATTGCGAAATTGGCTCGTTGGCGAAGAAAGGCGTACGAATCATATCTTCGCGGTACTTCGGCAGCAGGCGCAAGGCCGCTCCGAAGACTCCGCCCAGTGCACCTCCCGCCATGAGACCGGAAGCGATGATCACCCCGCGCTCGCGCATCGACCGCCCCTGCTCGCCACCCGCAGACGTGGATTTCTTGTTGACGAAGTGCGACAGCACACCACCGACCAGGGCCGGGGTATTGAGTTCGAGAGGGAGATACATGCCGAGCGCGAACAGCAGCGAAGGCTGGCCGAGCATCTCCAGCATGATGGCAATCATCGCGCCTACGCCGAAGAGCGCATAGGCCACCGGTTGATGACTCATCAGGCTTTCCACCAGTGCTTTCATGATGGATGCCTGTGGTGACGGAAGCACCGGCCGCAAGTCCCCCAAGGCGGCTTCGCCGAATTGGAATCCGCGCGCCAACATCACGATGGTCAGCGACGCTGCAATCGCGGCTGCGATCACGCCGAAGAATTTGATTTTCTCTTGTGCGGCCGGAGTCGACCCGATCCAATAGCCGGTTTTGAAGTCCGTGATCGCTTGCCCGGACACCGACAGCGCCGTGCACACCATTCCGGCGATCGCCATGACGAAGAACATTCCAGTCGTTCCCGAAAGCCCAAAGCGCAGCAGTACCACCGACGAGATGATGATCGTCAACATCGTCATCCCTGAGACGGGATTCCGCGCGGTGGTTGCAATCGCGTTGGCTGCGACCGAAGTGAAGAAGAATGAGAACACTAGCGTCAAGGCAAGGCCGATGGCGAGCGCCGTCCACGATACCGAGAGCAGCCCGAGAAATACTCCAACCCCAATCGCGCTCGCCAGCACGCCGAAGAAAATGGCAAACATCGGGATATCACGGTCGGTTCTCTCCGGAGCAACCGCGTCGGATTTCTTAAATACTCGCAGTGCAATCACAAAAGAATTGGCGACGATCCGCAGGGATTTCACGATTCCGAAAATCCCGGCAGTCGCGATCGCCCCCACGCCGATGAACCGTACATAGCTGCGGTAGATCTGCAACGCCGTCATGTGCGAGATGGGGATCGATGCGGGATAGACGGAGAAATCAAAGTGATGACCCACGTACCAGATCAGCGGCACCAGCACGAAGTTGGAGAGCACGCCTCCGGCGCACAGGATCATCGAACTCCGCAGCCCCATCACGTAGCCGAGTCCAAGAATGAAGCCGACCGCGTCGAAGCTGAAGGCAATCCGCGCGCGCTCGTTGAGCGTCCGCACCAGCGGAACGAATTGAAAGTTGACGAACTCTTTCCACACGCTGAACGTCGTAACGAAGAAATCGTAGACGCCCGCGATTGCAGTTGCCTGCAGCAAGAGCTTTGCCTGCGATCCACCGCGCTCCCCGGTGACCAGCACCTCGGTAATTGCCGTGGCTTCGGGGTAGGGAAGCAGCCCGTGCATGTCGCGCACGAAGTATCGGCGCAGCGGGATGACGAAGAGCACGCCCATGCATCCGCCCGCCAGGCAGATGAAGACCGTCTGGAGCGGATGCGGAGCGAGTTTCAGAATGTAAAGTGCGGGCAGCGTAAAGATCGCGCCTGCTACCACCGAACCCGCGACGCCGCCGATCCCCGTCATGATTACGTTTTCCAATACCGACGATCGTCGGCCGTAAGCACGAGCCAGCCCGATCGCGAGAATGGAGATCGGGATCGCCGACTCCATCACCTGCCCCACCTTTAATCCCGAATAGGCGGAGGCAATGGTGAAGATGATGCAGAGGCCGATGCCCCAACCCACCGAACGCACCGTGAGTTCTGGAACTTTTGCGGCAGCAGGAATGATCGGCGGATAAGTCTCGCCAGGTTTAAGAACTTCGTAAGCATTGGTAGGGAGCGAGGTTTGTTCCGTAACAGCCATGCGGGTTCTCCGGCGCAGGAGGCGAGCCGCAGGGATTGTATCCAGCCTCGTTCGATCCGCCTGTGATGTGGCTAACCCTACAGGGTGACGTCGTGATAGCCCCGCGTTTGCAGTTCTTTACGCGAGTCGAAAAGCTTTTTCGTGGTGGCGTGTTTTTATCCCTAGATCACGGAGGTGAAAGCAATGATCAAGAAAACTGTACTCGCTCTATGCAGCATGATTTTCGCCGTTGGGCTGTTCACGCCCGCGAAGGCGAATGCCCAGGTCGTCTTACGAGTGGCGCCTCGTCCGTACGTTTATGTTGCGCCGCCGGTCGTCGCGTATGGGCCTCGTTATTACAACCCGTATTACTACCCCGGCCGGGTGTTCATCGGCGGACGCTGGGTCGCAAGGCCGTATGGCTATCACTACGGCCCGCACTACTACGGATGGCGCCGGTAACACATCGCTTCGGAGAGGTTAGCGGGCGGCGACCGCAACCAACTCGAAGCGTGCCCCTAAGAGCAGTTTGCCGGAGCCAAGAAACGCCCGTGCCGGAAGGTCACCTGCAAAATAGGTGACGTAGACGCGATTGAACGTGTCGAATAACGACACATCGGGCGTGTAAATCTGCACCTGGACTAAGTCGTTCATCGTCCAACCGGCATGCTCCAGCACCTCTCGCAGACCATCCAGCAAATAGCGGGCCTCCTCGCTCGGGTCTTCTGGCACGGTCATCGTCCCCGGCTTGAAGCCGATCCTGCCTGAGAGATAGAGCGTGTTTCCGACGTGAACAGCGTCGCTGAACGGCATTCCCGCCGGACGGTTCGGCAGGTTGATCGCGGTCTTCATGAGTAACCCTCGATTGGTCGATTTGGAACTCTCGCTAGATGCCTGGTCCGAAATGCTCGATTCAAGGTTCGTCCCAGCATTCCTCTCATCTATACTGAGGGAGTGTTTCCGACGCTGACCGCCTGAGGGCATACCCGTGGCAGCCGGCGCGGTATCCCGCCAGCGATGGCGAGATCGAGGGTGTCGAAGGAAACTTCGCCGCCTCCCTTTTGGAAAGGAAACGCCGCAGCCTCGATGCCGCGGTGTGTTCTTGCGCGGCATGCAGCTTACCGACAAATTCGGGCGCGTCATCAACGACCTCCGGCTTTCTGTCACGGACCGTTGCAACTATCGCTGTGTCTATTGCCGCTCCGGCAACAATGGCCCACAGTTTGCCGAACTGAGCCTTCAGGATTACCTCCGCATCTCGCGCATTTTCGTCTCGTTAGGCGTCACCAAGATCCGTCTCACTGGCGGCGAGCCTCTGTTGCGCCGCGATCTCCTCGATCTCATCCGGGAGTTGCGTACATTGACAACCGTCG
>PLWX01000097.1 GCA_003151155.1 Acidobacteriaceae bacterium | reverse complement strand
GAATCGGCAAATTGTCCAAGCGCACTCGCGATCGGCGTGCCGAAACGTTCGGTCTGCGCCAGCATCGCAACGAACTGGCGCACGAAATCGACATCGACCCGCTCTGCCATGCTTCGCCATGCCTCGAGACGAGGCTTTCCCGCTCGCTGTTCCCGGTTGATGATTTGGATTTCTTCCGAAAGCGCCGGGGAAGTTACTTTGACTTCATCGCCTACCCGTACCATCGCCTGGTCGATGCCAAGCCCTGCTTCCATGCAGATCACGAGCAGATCAAGCGCGTCCGGCAATGCTCTTCGGATGCTGTCCTGTCTCCTCGTAATCAGATAACCCAAGCACATATCCGGCCCGAAGAAACCCACCACGATGCCTACCAGCGAGCCGATAATCAGATTGCCGAAGTAGGTGGCAACAATCACGCCCAGCACGGGTAACAGGATCTTCGCGACGGTGTAGATTTCCACGTGCTCCGGATTTCGAAATCCGGCCAGCGTCAGGCGATAGCGCAGGTCATCGTCGGAACCGGAGATAAGATCACGGATCGGCCTGACATAGCTGGTGATGCTGGTCGCAATCTGGCCGAGACCAGTCGTGGTGTTCTCGATCGAATCCTCTGGCTCAGTTCGCGCACTGGAAACGCGCAGCAATCGGCTATCGACTGCGTTCTCTGCCGTCAGGAAAAAAATGACCGTCGCCAGCAGCAGGAACAACGTAAGTGCGACCGATATTACGAGCACAAGCAGCATAAGGGTTTCCGCGTTATACCTTGATGTTTACGATCTTCCGGATGAGAAGCGTGCCGATCACCATCATCACCAGTGCGTACACCACCATCTTGCGGCCTAGAGGATCCTCAAACAGGATCTTCCCGTACCCCGGGCTCAGAAAATTCATGAACACGAAAATGCCAAACGGCAACAGGCAAAGGATCCATCCTGTTAAACGGCCCTGCGTGCTGCGAATCCGCATCTGGCCTTCAATACGCTCCCGTTCGCGAATCACCGCCGCCGCTTTATCGAGGACCTGCGCCAGGTTCCCGCCCGTTTCTTTCTGCACTAGAATTGCCGTGACCAGGAACTGCAGATCCGCAAGCGGAACCCGGCTTTTCAGGTTCAGCATCGCTTCGCGGAACGGAAGTCCGAAGCTCATCTCATCTGCCGTTCGGCGGAATTCGGTCCGTACCGGCTCTTCCGACTCCCTCGCCACGATTTCGATTGTCGCCGGGAGTGCCTGTCCTGCGCGTAGCCCGCGCGACATCAGGTCAATGGCGCTCAGCAGAATGGTTGCGAACCGTCGAAACCGGCGATTACGTTTCTGTACCACGTAGACATACGGCAGTACGGCCAGGGGAACACTTGGCAACCAGCCATACAGCCCTGGAGCGATCCACCAGTTCCCAAGTATTGCGCCGATCAGAACCACCAGCAGGGTAAAGAAGATGAAGCGGCCGACCGTCCATCCAACTTCACTCTGCTCGATCAGTAAATGCAGCGATTGAGCAAACCGGTTGGTTCGGAGGATTTGATCCAACCATGGAATCGTGCTGTAAGTCGTTTCCCTAACGATACCGAATTCGCTATCGCTGGTCGCCGTCGCCTTCCTGTCGAGCGACACCAGCCGCGCATCAATAAGCTTGTCGGTTCGTGACGGCTCGGTAAAGAACACCAGCACCGCAAACGCAGCGATCAGCACGAGAAAAAATACGGTTAAGTACAAGCCTAGACCTCACATACATGTTCGAAAAGGCTGGCTGGAAGGTTGATTCCAGAGGCTTGAAGCCGGGTACAAAACGACGGTCGCAAGCCCGTAGCGCGGAAACGGCCGAGCACCTTATTTCCCGGCCCAACCCCCAGGCGGTCGAATACAAAGATGTCTTGCAATGCCACCATCTCTTCGGAGAGTCCTGTCACTTCGGTGATGTGCGTTACCCGGCGCGAACCATCGCTCAATCGCGCTACCTGCACAAGGATCGATACCGCGGATGCGATCTGCTGACGAATCGCTTTATCAGGAAGGTTCAATTCCGCCATCAGCGTCATCGTCTCCAGACGGGCGATCGCATCGCGAGGGTTGTTGGCGTGAATCGTAGTGAGCGACCCGTCATGACCGGTGTTCATCGCCTGCAACATATCCAGTGCTTCGCCACCACGGACTTCGCCAACGATGATGCGGTCAGGACGCATGCGCAAACAGTTGATGACTAATTCGCGTTGTCGCACCGCACCCTTTCCCTCAACGTTCGGTGGACGGCATTCCAGCCGCACGACATGCGGCTGTTGCATCTGCAGTTCGGCGGAATCTTCCACCGTGACGATGCGTTCGTTTTCCGGGATGTACGTCGAAAGCGCGTTCAACAGTGTCGTCTTGCCGGCGCCGGTTCCGCCCGAAATGATGATGTTCAACCGGGCCTTCACCGCGCCCTTTAAGAGTTCCATCATCGGACCGGTAATCGATCGCTTGGCGATCATCTGATCGATGGAAATCGGGGTCCGTCCGAAACGGCGGATGGACAGGATTGGACCATCCACGGCGAGGGGAGGAATGACAACGTTGACACGCGATCCATCGTCCAGGCGCGCGTCGCACATTGGCGACGACTCGTCTACGCGACGTCCTACGTTCGAAACAATCTTGTCGATGATGTGCCGCAAGTGTGCCGCGTCCTTGAACGCCACATCGGTCAGCTCAAGCACTCCGGCCCGTTCGATATAGACCTGCCGATGTGTATTAACAAGGATGTCGCTGATCGTCATGTCTTGCAGGAGCGGTTCCAGTGGTCCTAACCCGAAAACCTCATGCAACACTTCACGACAAATACGCTCCTTCTCCGAACCACTTAACGGCACCGTCGCCGACGATATCAATTCGTAAATAACGTTTTGGACCTGCGTACGGGCACGCACATCCTGTAGCGACGTCAGTTTCTCCAAATCGACGCGGTTCAGAAGATCGCGATGCAACGAAGTCTTCAAATCCTGGTACGACTTGAGTGGACCACCATTGGCACCCGACGGAGTTTGCGGCATAGATGGAGATGGAAACGCCATTTGTTATCCCCTGCTGAAAAGTCCAAGCATGCCCGACGGGGTAGGCTTAGAGGCCAAAGCTCTGTCTTGCGCGGAATTCTTCGGCGCAGTTAAGCTTCGCGCCCATTCTCTTATCGCCGATCCGAAATCCGATTTGCTCTCGGAGGTAATCGGCGAGCCTGAATTGATCGCCTTGATCACCTCGGCATAGCTGTTCGGAATCCGCAAGGAGATGTTCCGCTGTAACGCCTTCTCGATGCGCTCATCGCTGAGTGGGCCGCGCTTCGAATAGCGGTTGAGAACGATCTGAATCGCATTCGAGTCATAACCCAGTCTCGTTAGGTGTTCGAGATACCGAACGCTATTCCGCACCGATGGCAATTCGGCATTCATAATGATGGCAACCTGGTCCGACTGCGCGATACAGGCGGAAGTAGTTTCCGTCAAACCTGGCGGACAATCGATCACCACAAATGCGTAGGACTCGGCGAGGAAAGCCAGTGTGTCTTCGACCGCTCCCGGTGGCGCGTAGTGCGTGGTCTCCAAACCTTCAGGTGCATCCAGCAAATGAAGTCCCGACGGATGGTGGAGCAGGAATCCCCGCAACAGTTCCTCATCCAGACGTTCCGTATTGCTCGCTAATTCGTAGAAGCTGTATTGGTGGCGTCCGGTTCCAAGGTAGAGCGATGCGTCCCCTAGGGCCGGGTGCTGGTCGACCAGCACGCACTTGTTCCTGCCACCATCCACCAGTTCCAGCGCCAGGTGAAG
>PLWX01000081.1 GCA_003151155.1 Acidobacteriaceae bacterium | reverse complement strand
ATCAGCTTCTGCGCTTACAACACGGGCGTAGGCTGGCGCAACATTGTAGAGAAGATGCACATGACCGCCACTCTCACCAAGTGGTACGAAGAGCATGGCCGTCACGAGATCTTCGCCGGAAATAAGAAAGTGGCGATGACCACCGAAGCCCACTCGCTCAACTTGAACGAAGAGCACGTGCACGCGGAACGCAACCACACCCTCGACGACCTCGGTATCGCCAAGACGGCGCGCGAAGAAAAGACCCGCGCCCGCGACGCGAAGATGAAGTCGGCCGACGCATTGAAGCAGGAAGCCGAAAATGCCCGCATGATGTCTCTCTACAAAGAGCACGTCCTGGGCGAGAAGGTAGCGCCTCCGCAAGAGGGCTTCATCCCTCTGACCTCGCTGGGCGGCATCAAGCCGGCGGCTCCGGTGGTGAACACGGAAGAAGAAGTGATGGGCGACTAAGTCGCTCGATCTGGAACTCGCAAAGACCCCGCATATCGCGGGGTTTTTGCTTTTGTGCGAAATAAACGGGATCGTCGGAGCGGAGTACCACGTTTGTGGGCGGCCACGATTCTCGCGCAGGCGCAGAATTAGGAAGCGCGTTGTATGGCTCGAGACAGCTTTGAGGTCGCAGCCTGCGACCTCAAACGGTGGCCGGCGCTGCGCTCCATTTATTTTCACGGAGCATGGCGCGAATGGCAGTGCCGATCCTGAACTAAGCGCAAAGTGCTGTTTTTTCGAGTTGTGACAGGAATCATGAAACCTACCGAGAACGTCGTCGAGCAGTTCACCTTCCAGGCGGCAGCGTATGCCAACGCGCAGCCGATTAAGAATGAAGCGATCGTCGGGCGGATATTGCTGGCTGCGGCTCCGAATGCTAACGACGAAGTTCTCGATGTCGCCAGCGGTCCAGGCATCCTAACCTGTGCGCTTGCTTCAAAAGCGAAGCATGCCACAGGGATCGATCTCACGCCCGCAATGCTAGGGCAAGCGAGGAAGCTGCAAGGCGAACTTCATCTAGTAAATCTGACGTGGATCGAAGGCGACGTCACGCGTCTGCCATTCGCGGACGAGAGTTTCACGCTCGTCACTTGCCGTTATGCCTTTCATCACTTTCTCGAACCGCTCGCGGTGCTCAGTGAAATGAAACGAGTGTGCCGAAAGGGAGGACGAATCCTGGTCGTTGATACCGCACCTGCACGTGAAAAGGCTGAGGCCTTCAATCGGATGGAGAAGCTGCGCGACAACTCGCATGTCCGCGCGCTGCCCGTTGAAGAGATGCTGACGCTCTTCTCGCAGGCCGGACTCAAAGATCCGCAGGTTGAAACGCTACGCATGGCCGGCGATCTCGATAGCCTCCTCGCACGCTCGTATTGCCAGCCCGGCGACGAAGCCCGCTGCCGGAGACTCTACGAAGACTCACTCGTCGAAGATCGAATTGACATGCAGCCCCGCCGCAATGGCCACAACATCGCCTACGCTTTTCCAGTGGCCATCGTCATTGCGCAAAATCCATAACTGCGGGCGAGGAGCTTGACCCACACATGGAAACCAAACTGAAGATGCAGCGCAAGCACCAGGTTTTGTTAGCGAATTCAATCTTGCTGGCGGCTCTCCTCTTTGACATCCTGATCGCCCACCCGTCGGAGCTCGTCGTGCTCGCTGGAGTTGCCCTACTCCTTTTCGTCAACGTCATGTTCGTTGTTGACTGGAAACGTGGTGCATCGCGTTAAGGCCGATCGCTAGAACCAAGTCACAATCACCAGCCCCACAGCTGCCGCAAAGATCGCTACCGTCGTTGCCCAGCCCAGAATATTCATTGCCCGCGAATTTACCCACGGCCCCATGATCTTTCGGTTGTTCGTGATCAGCATTACCAGCAGCATGAGGAACGGGGTCGAGAATCCCTGCACGATCCCGGCCCATACCAACGCTTTCATCGGATTGATGCCAAAGAAATTTAATCCCATCGCGAGGAATGTAAAAACAGTGATCGCTATATAGAACTTTTTCGCCTCTTTCGGTTTCGCATGCAAGCCATGCTTCCATCCGAAAGTTTGCGAGAGGTCATAGGCCGCGCCGATCGTCATGACAGGCACAGCCAGGAAGCCAACGCCGATCACACCGATGGCGAAGAGCAAACCAGCGGCGTTTCCTGCGAAGGGTCGCAAGGCTTGCGCGGCATCAGCCGCTGTGTTGATATCCGTCTTTCCCAAGTGGAACAGCGTCGCCGCGGTCGAGAGGATGATGAAGTACATCACGAGGTTGGAGAAGAACATGCCGAATCCAACATCGCGAGCGGTGTGGCGAAGTTCTTCCTTGGTTGTTCCGATACGATCCGTCAACCGGCGTCGGCCCATGGAAATGTCTTCTTCCACATCCTGGTTCGACTGCCATGTGTAGAGATACGCCGATAGCGTGGTGCCGATCACCGCAACCAGCATCGAGAGAAACTCTTTGGTGAAGTAAATGTGAGGAACGAAGGTGCCCTTCAAGACCGGCCACAGTTCCGGCTTTGCGAGCAATGCCGATCCCACGTAGGCGAGCAGCGCAAGTGCGAGCCATCGGAATACGCTACGGATGAGCGTGTACGATCCCCAGATCTGGAGACCGAGAATCGTGAGGGTCACGCCGACGACGATCCATCCGATGGGCACCGGAACGATCACGTTCAGCGCCGCCGCCATGCCGCCCAGATCGGCTCCAGCTTCGATGATGTTGCCGATCAACACGCCAATTAACGATCCGTACAGCAGCCAGCGCGGATAGTGTTCGCGAATGACAGCGAACAATCCTTTGCCGGCCACCTGCCCGAGCTTGCCGGACAGATACACAACCGCAAACATCATGGGGAAGGTGATTGGCGCGGTCCACAAGAACGAGGGACCCAAGGTCGCGCCTGCTGCCGCGTAGGTGCCGATTGCGGAAGGATCGTCGTCGGCAGCGCCAGTAATGAGGCCGAGCCCGAGTGAACGAAACACTCCATGCTTTACCGGCTTGTTGAGCCCCTTGAGCATGCGCCGCGCCAGTTCAGGATCGTGTTGTCGCCGCTCGGGACCTTCGTAAACAGATTGGACTTCGAGATCCTGTTCCATCCCTGATTAGAAGCAGAGCTGCGGATGGCGTTCCAACAGCAGGTCTGGATTTTATGAACTCTTTATAGCTTTCTCTCACGCGTCCGCAACCAGGAGCAGCAGCTCCGATTCCAATCGGTTTTGGATTTCTCCGGATGCTGATGCGACTCTCGATCCTGGCCGCTCTACTACTCGTTTGCACGAATGCACTCGCGCAAACAACCACCCTCAACGGAAATTTCTTTCAGCGGCTCTACGAAGCCTGCAAGCAAGAGTTGCAAGAGACAGGTGACGGCGAATCGGCGCCGCGTCGCATTCCGCAGGCTCCGCTCGATGCGCCGCCGTTTCCGAATGCAGATTGGAACTACGGTGGCAGCTCGACAATCGGCGCCACCAACACTACGAATTATCCGTTAATGCGCGCCCTTGAGTCCGGGCCGAACGGCGATTGGTGGAAGAAGAGCCGCATTCAAATCTATGGATGGATCAATCCTGGTTTCGATTTCAGTACCTCGAAACATTCGAATCTGCCCGAGGGTTACAACTTTTATGCGAACCGGATTGAGCTGGATCAGCTGGTTACTTACGTAGACCGTGTGCCGGACACGGTGCAGACCGATCATCTCGACTGGGGCTTCCGCGTCGGCAACATGTACGGGATCGATTATCACTTCACCACTGCGAAAGGATGGTTCAGTCAACAGCTGCTGCAGCAGGGAAGGCAATATGGCGACGACCCGCTGATGGTCTACGCCGATCTTTACGATCCGCATATTGCCGGTGGATTTAATATTCGCGTCGGTCGATATATCTCGGTACCCGACATCGAGGCGCAACTCGCAGTAAACAACTACACGTATAGCCACTCGCTACTGTTTTCCTACGACCCCTTCACGCAGACCGGCGTGATTACCACGTTGAAGCTCAATGATCGCTGGCTTTTCAACCTCGGCATTTCGGCAGGAAACGATATTGCTTCATGGGCGCGCGGCGGTAAGCCTTCTCTCACTGCGTGTGTGAGTTACACATTCAATCATGGGAACGACAATGTCTACCCCTGTGCGAGTGGCATCAACAGCGGGCGCTATGCCTACAACAACGTCCAACTCTTCGTGAACACCTGGTACCACAAATTCAACCAGCATTGGCACATGGCGACCGAAACCTACTACGAGTACATGCGCGATGTGCCGGCGGCGGGCGGCCCTCTGCCTACGGAACCAAACGCGAACGGCGCGATCTGCTCACCCGGACAAATCCGTTGCTTCGCGCCGGTGTGGAGCGGGGTGAATTATCTACAGCGAGAGTTCTCGAAGAAAAATTACATCTCGATCCGGAACGAAATCTTCGAAGACAAGGCGGGCCAGCGCACCGGCTACAAGTCGCTCTACTCCGAGCATGCCATCACGTTTGGGCATTGGCTTTCGGATGTCGTCACGATTCGCCCGGAACTTCGATGGGAGCACGCTTACGACGCATCGCCTTACGACAACGGCACCCGTCGCAGCCAACTCACCTTCGCCGTGGACGTGATCTGGCGCTACTAGTGGCCGTTGCGACGGTTCCTGCGATAATAGACAGGACCTATGCGCAAGACTCTTGCTCTTGTCTTCAGCCTCTTCGGCCTGTTCGATTCGGCTTACCTGTGGTGGGTCTATACCTCACCTACGCATCCGCTTGTCTGCCTGGGCACCGGCTGCGACGAAGTGCGCGCCAGCCGCTTCGCGTTCTGGGGAGGCATTCCAACCCCGGCCTTCGGCGTCGCGATGTATGCCGCGCTGGTTGTGCTGCTGCTGGTTGAGCCGTTCGTCGCTCCGCACTTGAGTGGGCTGATGCGCAAGCTGGCGTTTGGAATTTCCGCGGCCGGCGTGGTGATCTCGCTGTATTTCACTAGCCTTGAAGCTTTCAGCATTCACGCCTGGTGCGCGTGGTGTATCGCGCAGCAGATTGCCATCGCGTTTGTGTTCATTTTGCTTGCCATCGAAATCAGCAAGCCAGCGGTGGATGGGCCCAAGGCCACTCATCGTGTCGCGCTGCAGAATGTGTTGTTGTTCGTGATTGCACTGGTAGTTGCGGTGCCGGCATTTGCTTGGCTCTCGCATCATTCGGCCGCCGAAGTGAAGAAGCAGCTCGAAGCTCCCGCCAACGCAGCTCCGCCGGATCTCACTCGTCTTGTGAAACCGGATAGTCATACCATCGGACCTGCGAATGCGCCGGTCACGGTGGTGGAGTTCGGGGATTTCCAATGTCCTTCGTGCATCATTGCCGAGGCTACCAACCAGGAAATCCGGAAGCGCTTTCCAAAGCAGGTGCGTTTCGTCTTCCACGAGTTCCCATTGGCGAAATTCCATCAATTCGCCGAGAAAGCCGCTGAAGCCGCAGAATGCGCCGATGATCAGGGAAAGTTCTGGCAGATGCACGATCGCCTCTACCAGGCGTATGGCGAACTCGCGGTGGTGCAGTTGAAGTACTACGCGCAGGATATTGGTCTCGATACCGCCAAGTTCAACGCCTGTCTCGACAGTGGGGCGAAAGCGCAACGCGTGCAGCAGGACATCGCCGATGGGAAGGCTGTTAATGTAAACGCCACGCCGACCTTCTATGTCAACCAGCAGCAGCATGTGGGCGGGCTGAACATGCAGGAGTTCACCGCGATGGTGAGCGGAGCGCAAGCGCCCCAGCCAGCGGCGGACGCAAAACCCGCTCCCAAGGCTGAAACGGCGTCACCCCCCGCAGTTAAAGCAGCACCGAAGCCGGTGGCAGTTCCGGCGAACGCCCCTGAGTCCAAGCAGCAAGCGGTGACGACCGCCTCCGCGGCAACCTCGATTGTGCCGGGACTCGCGCCGGCCCCACCGAATCCACTTTTCATGGGCCAGGCGTCATCCGGCGATTGCGATGAGAATGCGCCGAAGGGCCCGCAGAAAAATGAGATCGCAACCACCGCAGCGCAGCAGATGCTGAAAAAGGGAGCGGTGTTCGTCGATATCCGGCAGCCCAAAGACTTTGCGAAGTCGCATATCCCGGGGGCGGTGAATCTACCGCTGAATAAGATCAGCGATGGCGTTTCCACTCTGCCGAAGGACAAGCCAGTCGTCGTCTACGAGAGTGGGCTGGCCGCAGGCGATGTCTGCGCCGCGAGTCGTGCTGCCGCGGGACTGCTCGCCAGTCGCGGCTTCAAAGAGGTCAAGGTCTATCATGACGGTTTCGCAGCCTGGCAAAAGGCGGGCGGAGCGGTGCAGTAAATTTCTGAAGTTGAGCGGCGTTCGCCGTTGAGGAATTCCTTGTTCAATCGACGACTTTTCCTGGTTGCAATCCTTCTCTCCATCCCTTCGCTCGGCGCTGCCTCGAAGAAAGAAAAGCAGAAAGCGCCGCCGGTCCTAAGTCACGTCGGCTTCAGCGTTCGACAATTCAACGCACCTGAGGGCTACAACTGGCGAGGCTCCGAGGAGCGCACCCTCTCGGCCGTCATCTGGTATCCCTCCGAAGCCAGCGCCGATGAGCAGGATCAGGCGATCGGCGATCCGCCGCTCTTCCTCGCCGGACGCGCGGCTAAAGATGCATCTCTCGCTCCCTCCTTCGGTACGTATCCTCTGATCGCGCTCTCGCACGGGACGGGTGGTAGCGCTCTGCAGATGGCATGGATGGGCACCTACCTCGCAGCGCGAGGCAATATCGTGGTAGCTGTGAACCATCC
This sequence comes from Acidobacteriaceae bacterium, assembly GCA_003151155.1. Lineage (GTDB taxonomy): Bacteria > Acidobacteriota > Terriglobia > Terriglobales > Acidobacteriaceae > Korobacter. The sequence continues at coordinate 57,433 of PLWX01000081.1, read as the reverse complement.
CGGCAACAATGCAGTCACGGGCTACACCCCACAAGGCTTCATGGAAGCATGGGAGCGCGCCAAGGACGTCAGCACGGTGATCGACGGCATGCTCGCGGATCGTCGCTTCGGTTCCAAGATCGATCGAGAACGTATCGGTGCGGCCGGTTTCTCGCTCGGAGGGTACACCACGTTTGAACTGGCGGGAGGCACTACCGATTTCGAGGGGCTGGTCGGGTGGTGCGAACAGCCCGAACATCGCGCATCCTGCAACCCGCCAGAGATGCCCGATCTGGTCGACAAATTCGAAGCGATGAAGGATCGCCCCGAAGTGCGACAGTCGCTGCAACGCGCAGCAGATTCCTACCGCGATCCGCGGATCAAGGCGATCTTCGCGATCGCTCCGGCTATCGCTCGTGCCTTCCATCTTGAAAGCCTCAAGCAAATCGACATTCCTGTCGTCATTGTGGCGGGAGCTGCCGATTCCATTGTTCCGCCGACGGAGAACGCGCAGGTCTTTGCCAACAACATAAAGGGCGCGCAACTCATGATCCTTCCCGGCGGCGTCGGCCATTACACGTTCCTCGATGTCGGAACCGATCTCGGAAGAAGCAAGATGCCGCAATTCTTCGCCGATAATCCCGGAGTCGATCGCGAAGCTGTTCACAAACAGGTCGCCGAGATGGCCGGGGATTTCTTCGAAAAGCAGCTCGCTACCCCCAAAAAGAAGAAGTAGGTCCAACTCCGGGCTCAGAGGCTTCCCACCCATCCTCTGCCGAGCGCCGCTGGATGCGCGTTTCCGCCATTCGCTGAAATCCGGCTTCACACGCGGCGGTGGCGCACCTCACATCCCCAAGTGCCTGAAAACGCGCACAATAAGGGCAGCTCTCAATCCGTTCCAAGGTCACTGGTTGCGAAACCGCGAGGTAAAGCTGCTGTGAGCACGACCACGTTCTCTCCCGTCAAGCGTCCGACTTTCAAAATTCTTCAGCCTGAATTCACGCTTACCGGCGCGTCCATCAAGCGTTTAGTGAAGGGACTGCCGAAGGATACGGTGTCACTCTGTCCCGAGTGCCGCAAGGTGCTGCCGGCTCGTGAGTTTGAGCTGAACGGTAAAGTCTGGATGGCGAAGACCTGCGAAGAGCACGGCGAATTTCGCGATGTGGTGTTCAGCGACGTCAAGCTGTATCACAAGATGGAAGAGTGGAATTTCGGCGACAATGCGGGCAATTCCAATCCGAATAACGAGCAGGGCGCGAACTGCCCAACCGATTGCGGCTTGTGCACGCTGCACACCTCGCATACGGCGCTTGCCAATCTCGACCTGACCAATCGTTGCAACCTGACCTGCCCGGTTTGCTTTGCCAATGCAAATACCAGCGGATACGTTTACGAACCGAGTTTCGAGCAGGTGCGCGGCATGTTGCAGACGCTACGCGACGAGCGTCCTGTCGATGGGCGCTGCGTGCAGTTTTCCGGCGGCGAACCGACCGTCTATCCGCGCTTCCTTGACGTGCTGCGGATGGCGCGTGGGATGGGATTCAGCCACATTCAAGCGGCGACGAACGGGATCGAACTTTCGAACCTCGACTTCGCTCGGGAGTGCAAAGAGGCCGGGCTGAATACTCTGTACCTGCAATTCGACGGCGTGGATGACGACATTTATCGCCGGGTACGTGGCGTCCCACTGCTCGAGATCAAGATGAAGACGATCGATAACTGCCGCAAGACAGGCATGAAGATCATTTTTGTTCCCACGATCGTCAGGGGTCTCAACGACCACCAGATCGGCGATATCGTACGAGTGGCGATCGAGAATATTGACTGCGTCAGCGGCATCAGCTTTCAGCCGGTAGCTTTCACCGGCCGCATCAATCGCCGCGAACTCGAACAGAAGCGTTTCACTCTCGCCGATCTGGCAAAGTGCGTCAGCGATCAGACGGGCATCACCGATGCCTACAACGATTTCTTCCCGCTGGCTTGCGTTACGCCGTTCTCGAAACTCACCTCAGCGCTGCGCGGGGTTGGGGTGCCGACCATCTCCTCGCATCCGCACTGTTCGCTCGGAACCTACCTATTTGTTGACGACGAGACCAGGCAGGCGGTGCCGATCACGCGGTTTGTCGATGTGGGTGCGATGCTCCAAGATATGGACGAGCTGTCGCGCAAAAGCAGTAGGGCGATATTTAAGCTGTATACCAAGATGCGGGTTTGGAATTCGTTGAAAAAGCACTTCCACGAAGATCGTGCGCCGCGTGGCCTGACCTTCACCAAGTTCCTGCAGACTCTGCAGGGCATGACCGATAAGAAACTCGGCAGGGACGGAAAAGACGGCACATATACCTATCGCACCCTGCTCGTCGCCGGCATGCACTTCCAGGATCTCTACAACTACGATATCGAGCGCGTGAAACGCTGCGTAATCCATTACACCGCGCCCGATGGCAAGCTCTACCCATTCTGTACTTACAATTCCGGGCCCGAATTCCGCGAGAAGATCGAACGCGAGTTCGCCGTCCCTGTCGATACCCTCGAGCCGATGCGCTGCACCGTGGATGTGCGCGCCAAAGCGAAGCAGAACGAAGCCGACCTCGTGGCAATCGGCTGAGCCTCGAACACCGGCTGGCGCGAAACGCCGGCGGGATTCCTTTTTCTCCCGGCGGTCCGGATCGTCTAGAATCTCCATTCATGCGATCTTTCTTCTGCGTTGCGCTTGCATTCGCCCTCATTTCGGCAACCGGTTGTACGGTGTACGGAGAGAAGTCCAAGCCTGCGTGGAACAGCGCGACCGGCGGCGAACAGTACGAACGCCTCTTCTGGGATTCGGTCAAGGCCAAGAACTGGCGAGACGTTGAGGCGCATCTCTCCGATACCGTAGTCACCGAAGCCCCTGATGCCGTTCGCAACAAGCAGCAGACAATGGAGCACGTTCGCCAACTCAATCTCACCGATTACTCGCTTGGCGACATGCAGACGCAGAGCAACGGCCCCGATTTGATCGTCACTTATACGATCACCGTTCACGGCACCTTCAATGGCCAGCCGGTTCCCGATAAGCCGCAGCGCATGATGTCGGTGTGGCAGCAGGTGGGGAAGGGAGCGGTGATCACTGCCCATACGTCGATGCCCAGCGCGCCGTAAGTCAGCGGGATGCACTAAAATCAACCCAATGAGCTCCCCCGCGATGGCGCCGACTTCCGGTCACAAAGCCATGCAGAAGGCCTTGCAGGGCTGGTACCGCCATTCGCACCGTGACTTGCCTTGGCGGCACACCCGCGATCCCTACGCGATCTGGGTTTCGGAAATCATGCTGCAGCAAACGCGGGTGGCGGCGGTAGTAGAGAAATACGAACAATTTCTGCAACGTTTTCCCACCGTCAAGGCCCTTGCCGCGGCGCACCTTGACGATGTTTTGACGGTGTGGAGTGGCCTCGGGTATTACCGCCGGGCGCGATCCCTGCACCAGGCGTCCCAAGTGGTGATGCACCACTTGCACGGGAAATTTCCAACCAATCAGGCAGGATGGCGACAGCTCCCCGGCATTGGACGCTACACCAGCGCCGCCATCGCCAGTATCGCCTTTAACGAAGCGGTTGCGGTGGTCGATGGCAACGTTGAGCGGGTGATCGAGCGCTTATGCGGCGAGCGTCACGAGGGCGAGCCACTATGGGATCGCGCCAATGAACTTCTGGCAGCTCAGCACCCCGGGGATTGGAACCAGGCGATGATGGAACTTGGTGCAACGGTTTGCCTGCCGAAGCAGCCGCAGTGCCTGCTCTGCCCGTTACATGGATGGTGCAAGACGCGTGGGGCTACTGAGCCCCAGCCCCAGGCCAAGCGCAAGCGTGCGGAACTCTGGTATGCGATCCACGCGCAGGAAGATCGCGTGCTGCTGGTGCAACGTGCGGTCGATCATTCGCTGATGGCGGAGATGTGGGAACTTCCCTCGATCCCTGCGCAAAAAGAAGTTGAGCCCGTCCACCGCCTGCGCCACTCCATTACAGACACCGACTACGCAGTCTTTGTCCTGAGAGGGAGAGCCCGCAAGCCGGTAGGCAAATGGGTGACGCACCAGGAGGCGCATCAACTAGCGCTCACTGGGCTGACGCGAAAGATCCTGCGACTGCACTTTGGCCGGGAGCAGGCGTGATGGCGCGGTCTCTCGGAAGTGTGTTTCACGGTCTTACCAGGATGTTCAGGAGAAGTGATATGTCTGCATTGGAAGCGGGAGCAAAAGCCCCCGATTTCACGCTCCCAACCATGGGTGGCGGTTCGTTTTCGCTGAGCGGGGCGTTGCAGCAGGGGCCCGTCTTGCTGGTGTTCTACAAGATCAGTTGCCCGGTGTGCCAGTTCGCAATGCCCTATGCGGAGCGACTCTTTCAGTCGGCGAAAGGAAAGAACGCCTCAATCATCGCCGTATCGCAGGACGATCAGAAATCGACGGCAGCCTTCATGAAGGAATATCGTCTTACGCTACCGACAGCGCTCGACGATACCAAGACCTATCCGGCGTCGAATGCCTACGGCCTCACGAACGTTCCCACATTTTTCCTGGTGAATACGTCTGGCGTAATTGAGATTTCTTCTGTCGGATGGATGCGCGAGGAAGTGGAGCGCATGTACGAAGCGCTGAGGGCGGAGCCGAATCCTTCGCCATTATTCCGTGCAGATGAGCGAGTGCCCGAACTGAAGTTTGGTTGAGGCTCAAAAAACTGAACCGCAGGTTGCGGTTCAAGAAAAGATCATCAGGCCTCACGAGGGAGACTCGCGGCACAAGACCAGCGTAAAATAGATGGTTTCGTGCTGCTTCTTCATTTTCTCCGGGAGCTCTCCTGACATGCGCAATCTATTCCTGCCGCTCGCCCTTGTCGGCGCGCTGACTTGCGGCTTCGCACAATCGGCCGATTCCGCGAAATTGACCTCTTCAAAAAAGGCATTTCCGCCGGACGTGATCCTCGAAAGTCGTCTGAACCCCGAAGCGATTCGCGCTCACGTACGCTTTCTCGCCAGCGATCTGCTCGAAGGCCGCGGTACCGGCCAGCGTGGGGGCGACATCGCCGCGGAATATATCAGCACGATGTTTGCCTCGTATGGTTTGAAGCCCCGCGGGGACAATGGCACGTACATGCAAAAAGTTCCAATGGTCGGCGTAACCACTAAGCCGGAATCCACATTCACGCTAACCACGGCGAAGGGCAACACCATCAACCTGAAGTTCCGCGACGATATCGTTGCGTTGAACGAGACTGCCACACCGTCGGTCGATGTCGACACCCCCATTGTCTGGGTCGGCTACGGAATAACCGCTCCGGAGTACAACTGGGACGACTACAAGGGACTCGACGTCAAGGGCAAGGTTCTGCTCATGCTGGTGAACGAACCGCCTTCCAACGACAAGAGGTTCTTCAATGGACCTGCCCTCACCTATTACGGTCGCTGGACCTACAAGTATGAGCAGGCGGCGCGCATGGGCGCTGCGGCCGTGATCCTCGTGCACCAGTCGGGGATGGCGAGCTACGGATGGGATGTCGTCCGCAACTCGTGGGGAGGCGAACATTCTTACCTGCGCAATACGAATGCACCCAAGTTGAAAGTCGCCTCCTGGGTTCAAAACGAATACGCCAGGAAACTGCTCGCGGATTCGGGCATGGACCTGCAGCGGGCCATTGAAGAAGCCGGCAAGCCGGGGTTCAAAGGCCAGGAACTGAAAGCGACATTCAAAGCGCACCTCGAAAGCGCGGTCCGCCCATTCGATTCCAATAACGTCATCGCCGAGCTGCAGGGCTCTGATGCGAAGCTGAAAGATCAGGCAGTCGTTTACTCAGCACACTACGACCACCTCGGCATTGACCCCGGGAAGAGTGGCGACAACATCTACAATGGCGCGGTTGATAACGCCACCGGGTGCGGCATCCTGATGGAAATTGCTCGCGTTTTTGCGGAATCACCAACAAAGCCGAAGCGCTCGATCGTCTTTGCGGCGGTCACGGCGGAGGAGCAAGGACTGCTCGGCTCGGAGTTCCTGGGACAACATTCGCCGATTTCACCGAAGAACATCATGCTCGACTTGAACTACGATGCACTGCCTCCGATTGGAATTCCGGAAGAAGTCTCGGTTGGTGGATCGGAGCGCACCACGTTCTATCCGTTCGTGCAGCAGACCGCGAGGGACATGCGTCTCGGAATCATTCCGGATGCGCATCCCGGCGCAGGACACTATTACCGCTCCGACCATTTCAGTTTCGCGCGTGTTGGCGTTCCTGGATTCTCGATCAACGAAGGCCAGAAATTCACGGGCCATGATCGCTCCTGGGGCGAAACGCAGGCCAAGGACTATAACGAGAATCACTATCACCAACCATCCGACGATTATCGTCCGGAGATGGATTTCAGAGGTGATGCGCTGATGGCGAAGTTCGGAATCGCTCTCGGATGGAAGGCCGCAACCCAGCCGGAGAAGATCGAGTGGCTGGCCGGCGATGAGTTTGAGAAACCACGGAAGGCAAGTGAGAAGTAAAAACACTGGATCATCAGCGGAGTTGGGCGCGCACAATCAGCGCGCCTTTCGGTTTCTACCAGACTCCGTGTAGTAGGTAGCCAGGTTCGAGTGGCATCTTGCCGTCGATCTTCACTACGTTCACAGAACTGTTGATGGTGTAAACATCGGTGAAGCCGATTGCGCCGGCGGTGCTGGCCACCATCTTCAGGACGACGTCGTCAGATTCCGCGAATACGAAGGAAGGCGTGGAGCGCGCCTGGTTCGCAGTCGTCGTGAGCGCTTTCACCTGTTCGGGTGACATCGCGAAAACTTTCCTCAGAAGCACCTGCATGGCCGGCGTGTTCGGATCGCGCATCACGACAATCACGTCCTGTCCGCCGCCCCACTTTTTCGTGGTGCTCTTCACAAGTTTTGTCAGCTCCGCGGTGCTGATCGTCTTCGTATCATTCGACTTATTGACGACCACGGCGAGGTCTTTCGCGGCGGCCGAAACGGACGCAACGATCGCAAGGATCGCAAGGCATGCGAAGTGACGTGGTGAGGACATTGGGTTCCGCTTGTATTGTGCATGAAATGATATCCGAATGATCAACACAAGTAACCGGAGTAACCTTGGAGTTACCGGGGAGCACGTGCTACTCTGCGCACATTTAACGGGAGAAGTGTGCGACCGAAGGCATCGATGATGATAAGTCCCCTTGTGAAGAACTTCCTGTGCTGCGTGCTTCTTGTGGCTGCTCCGTGCGTGCTGCGCGCGGATAGTGGTCAGGCTTCCAATAACCCGAAAGTTATTCCCTTGACCACGAGTTCCGAGGAGGCGCGCCGCGCTTTCCAGGGCGGCCTCGAAAATATCGAGAACCAGCAAACCCACAGGGCACATTTAGATTTTCGCGCGGCCGTGCGTGCGGACTCCAACTTCGCGCTGGCACACCTTTTCCTGGCCTACGACAACGCCAACCCTTCCGAAGAAAAAGCTGAACTCGAGAAAGCTCAAAGCTTGGCGGCCAATGCCTCGAAGGCCGAGCAACTACTGGTGGCGTGGATGGTCGGAGGGCGCCAGGGACAGATGGTTCCCGCGATCTCGGCAATGAACGACCTGGTCGTCGCTTATCCCGAAGACAAATTCCTGCTGTTCCTCGCGGGACGCTGGATGGTGCAGCAGAAAAACTACGAAGCGGCGCAACATTTCCTCGAACGGGCGATTGCGATTGATCCGGACTATCCAGCCGCACTCAACGAACTCGGGTATGGCTACGCCGGCACTCATGATTTTGACCGTGCGTTCCAATCCCTCGATAAATACCTAAAGGCGTTGCCGGGCGAGCCGAACACGGAAGACTCTTACGGCGAGATCAGCCGCATGTCTGGACGCTTTGACCAGGCCCTGGTGCACTATCGCAAAGCCCTCAGTTACGATCCGAGCTTCATCTGGTCGCAAGGTGGTCTCGGGGACACCTATATGCTCATGGGTAAAGAGGAGCAGGCACGCGCAGAATATGCAAAAGCCATCGCCGCCGCTTCCGCCGTGGGTGATCGCCTGAACTGGGAACTGCAATCCGCGCTCACGTATTTTTATGCCAACCAGCACAGAAATGCCGACACAGCCGCAACCAAGGTCGCCCAGGAAGCGCACTCGCTTCATGCAGGAAAAGCGGAGGCCATGAGCCACCGGATGATGTCGGAATACGATCCGGACATCGAGGGCACCCTCCGCCACTCTCACGATGCGGAACACGCGCTCACGGAGAAGACCGATATTTCGGGAAGCGATCGTGATGAAGAGATGGCAGTCGTATTGAAGGTGCGCGCAGTGCAGGCAGCTCTGTTCGGACGTACGGAGATCTCGAACCAGTCGCTACAGAGGCTCTCAGAGATGGCTGCCAGCAGCCGCGATACGGCGATCCAACAGGCAAATGAAGGCGCGGTCGGCGGCGTGCTCTGGGCCCAGAAGAAATTTGCGGAAGCCATCCCGCATCTCCAGGAAGACCAGGCGAATCCTTTAAGTGCAGCGCGGTTGTTACTGGCGGCTCGTGAAGTGGGCGACACTCATCTCGCCGACCAGGTTGCCAATGATCTGAACAGCTATCACGAAGCTACCATGGACGATCTCCTGGCGCGCCGACTGTTGAACCCGCGAGAGCGGAAATAAATATCGGGTTCGAGCGCGGGACGTGTAAGACAGTAAGGCGGTGTAAAATCCGCATAGTTACTCACCCGTGAGGTGAGTATAAAAATTGAATTTGCACGTTGAAGGAAGACCTCGCGGGTATGGTATTCCCGTTCCTCAATCGCGGCAGCCTCGAAGAGCAGGCACGACAGATCCCACTGTCGCTTTATGCTCCGGTGCTCGCGCTCGAAGGTCTGACCGCGGGAGTCGACAACGTTCGACACGACGTCTACCTCAGCTCCAAATTCTGCGACCAGTCGCGAGTGCATATCTCGCGATTGATCACAAAATATGGCAACGTCGAGGACCTTGCCGTAGAGACTTCGAATACTCTGGTGGCCGCTTTTCCTCCGCCGTTAGCCAGCGCCCTTCCTAGGAATCAGCCTCCGCGCCCGGCAGAAACCGCTGAATTCAAGCGGATGCTTACCGAGCTACAGACGGTTTCTCTGCAGCGCGCAAAATTGTCGGGCAATTTGTCAGTCGACCTGGTCGCCCGACTTGCGATTATCAAGTATCTGCGCAGCGAACTCAGTAGCCAGTTCGGACACGTTTTGGAACGCTGTCGCGCGCGCCTGAAGCAATACGAAAATCCGCGGCATATGAATCCTGGATTCGGCATCACGCTGCGCGATCGTTTCCTCAATCTCCAATTTCGCAAGAAGATTGTCCTGCGTCTCGCCGGGCAGGATCTTTTTATGACTCTGCTCACGGTGGAGAAAGAAACCCTGTCGCGGTTGCGACGTTCGTTATTCGGAGGGTCCGACCTCACCAGTTACGAGCTTTTCACCAACCGTATGCTCTTCACCGAGGAAGGGCGCGATGATTTCATCAATGCCGAACATTACGTCATGCTGGGAAACTTCGAGCGCGATCCGGATCGCTTTCATACCATGCGTGAAGTTGCAACCGAATTCCTGCAGGCGCTCGACATCGCGGTGGAAGGCTCTGCGGAACAACAGATAGAGGGATGGCTGAACGATCCGGAGAACGCCGAACGCCTGGTAGGTGGCGGCAATCCGGATGAGAGCACGAAAGCCGGGGAGGTGCAGAAAGCACTCCTCGTCGCGTGGATGAACATGCTCGAGCAGTACGATGTGATGGAGCACGTGATCGCGTCTTACGAAGTGGCCCCACTTCTCGGCGAGTATTCCCCGCTGATCAATCCGCAGCAGCTGAAGAATGCCTTGATCACAAAAGTGGAGCGGGAGCGAGTCGAACAACTGTTGCGGGACCACGGCAAAATTTCCGCGGAGAGGCTACATGCTGCACGCAGGCGGATGGGATCGCTGCGCGGGCACGAGCGCCTTAAGGTTGCCGGGCGTTTCTTGCGAGACTTCATGCGCTATCACCGCGACTTGCGGAGGTTAGAAGCGTTGAACTCCGCACTCGATCTGGTATCCGTGATCAGCAATGAGAAATTGCGCGAACTTTCGATGATCAACAATACGCTTTACGAATTCCTGCTTCCGGAAGAACAGAAGCCTGTAGAAGAGAAAGTTGCGCATCACGTAATCCTCAAGGCGGACCTGCGCGATTCGACGACCGTGACGCAGACCCTTGTACAACGAGGTTTGAACCCGGCCTCGTACTTTGGCTTGAACTTTTTCGAGCCGGTGAACAAGCTGCTTGCGAGTTACCGGGCGACGAAGGTTTTCATCGAAGGGGATGCAGTGATCCTCTGTATTTTCGGCCGGGAAAACGACGCCGGTGGCACGGTCGCCCGTGCCTGTGCCCTTGGCCGCGAGATCCTGGAAGTGGTTCGCGGCTATAACCAGAAACTTGAGACGGAAGGACTGCCGACTCTCGAGTTAGGCATCGGCATCAGTTACCAGGATGGCGCACCGCTGTATCTCGTCGATGGCGACTCGCGAATCATGATTTCGCAGGCGCTCAACGAGAGCGATCGGCTGTCTTCATGCAGTCGCCTGGTTCGCAGACTCGTCGGCGCTTCCGGCATGTTTAATGTCTATGTATTTCAGACCGAGGAAGATGATCGCGACGAAATGTTGTTACGCTACAACATCGGCGGGATTCACCTGGCCCCTTCGGCATTTGTAAAGTTGCAACAGGAGATCTCTCTCGAACGACGCGAACTGCCACTGGAGATTCTAGGCGAAACGGAACCGGTCACGCTTTACGCCGGCCTCGTGCCGATCGCTTCAGATACATTCCACAAGATCATCGTCCGCGAAGGGCGCGCATCCACGGTAGACGCGCGCACCCTGGTACGTAAGCCCTCCGATGGCCCGCGCTACTACGAGGTGTGCACTACCGCGCCGGTGTACGGATTGTTTGAGGCGCCAAAAGCGGAGAGTGCCGCTTTAAATCGATAGTGATCAATACGACAGCGGCTTAAGGTGAAAGGGAATCTCGACCACAGCCTCAAGATCCACCGCACTGCCATTCTTCATGCCGGGCAAAAATCGCCAACCGGCTAACGCGCGCATTGCGTTGTAATCCAGCAACTTGTCCACACTATGCAGAACGCGAATGTCGCCCACCGTGCCATCGCGATGGATCACCGCATAAAGCGTCACCGTGCCTTCCACCCGGTCGTGAGCCAGCGCCGCAGGATAGACCGGATCGAGCTTGTTCGTTGCCGAAGGCGCCACCACCGGCGTGCCGTCATGCTTCTCGTTCAACTCTGCGAACCGCACCACCCAGCTCCCCGTAGCCGAATTGAGGTTCGGCATGTTGAGTGTCAGCGAGTAATACCGCTTGCCTTCGAAGACCTTGTCGGCCAGCGGACTGCGGTCGACTGGGGCCGTTGGAGACATCTTGGTCTCCTTGGCCAGTTCCGTCACGGTGGCATGCATCTTCGGGAATTGCACCTTCGCCATTTCCGTCGGCGTGCTGTTCACGACGGGCCCACTAGTTGCACCGGGTGGCGGAGCACCTACATAAACGCCGGTCGGTGCTGAGTTTTCATGCGCGCCATTGCCTGCGCCGGTTGTGGTCGCCTTCGGATCCGGAGAAGACTCCGGCTGTCCCGTAGCGCCAGGTTTCCCGTTCGGCGAAGCCGCGAACTCGCCATTACGGTTTCCAGCGGGAATGCTGATGGGTCCATGAACGTCCGCCGGATTCACGCTGAGGGCGATGATTTGTCCGGTCGCTTTCGAATTCGAACCGGGCGCGCGCGCCATCGCGGGTTGTGGCGGTACGACCTGGGGCTGCAACGCATTGGTTGCCGTCCCACGTTGAGAGATGGTCGGCGCGGATGCGGCAGGCGGCACCACTTGCGCCATCGCGACACCGCTGGCTCGTTGCACTTGCATTGGCAGTGCAGGCGCGGGCGCGACGATATCCGGCTTGAGCGCGGCAATGTTAAGTTGGCCCGGCCGTCGGAGGCTGGCGTCATTGGCAATGGGCTCAACCGCTGAACTCTGTAGATTGACGTTTCGTTGGTCGCGCAGTTTGCTCACATCAGGCGTCGGCTCTACCACCTGGGCTGCCATAGGAAATACCATCTTCGGTTGGACTGCCGGAGCCGCGACGGTTGGCGCGATGGGATCGGCTGTCCACACTGCCAGGTTCGGCAACGGCACATCATGCTGCAGCCTTACCTTGGGCGGCGTGATGATGGTTTGGGTGTGATTATCGGCCTCTGGCCGCACCGAGATGATCTCCTGCTTCGCGTACACCGGATCCGCTTTCTTTGCGCTGTGCGGACGCGGTGCCGCGCTGTTCACTGGCGGCAGGTAATCGGAAACCGGGTAATACTGGATGTGCGCGTGCTCGAACGGGCTCACCATTTTTACCGAATGAATGAAAAACGGCGACGTGCAGATGGCAAAAGTAACCACGGCAGCAAGCGCGTGCGCCCACCAGGATTCTCGAATACGCGTCCAGGGAGCGCTGGTGAAAACGTATGCCCATGTCCAGCCTTCGTACCCGCGACGGTCGAGCGGACGTGGCCAGTCGCGCAGGAGAGCAAAATCTTTCAGGTTTCGGAAGAATGTCGCGCCCCAAGGTGCGATGACTGGAAGCAGTCTAAGCTGGGCCTCCTCGGATTTCGGCCCTGGCGTGGCATCGAGTTGCAACTGCGAACGTGAACCGGAAGCCATGAAATCCTATCGTGGGGGTGACCCGATTATATCTGCAAAAGCTACACTGGCGCGGCTTCGGATACACTCAGACAGGAACTCACATGCGACGTTTGTTGATGCTCTCAGCGCTTTTTCTTACTACGGTGTTAAGCCTGGCGCAGGAATGGAAACCGCAGGACATTTCCGGTCTCTATTCCTTCGTTCATAGTGGCGAGACCGTGCAGATCAACGTGCAGCCTGATGGCCGGGTTTCCGGTTATATTTCGCGGGTGGCCAATGGCGAAAGCGATCGCGGCCAAATCCTTGACATGATGTTCGATAAAGCCTCGCTCCAAGGCGATCGACTCACCTTCCAGACCAAGAAAATCCATGGCAACTGGTTTGAGTTCCAGGGACAGATTGGGCGCGGCAAAGGCAAGACCCACGGCGAGGAAAGCTATTTCGTTATCCGGGGCGAACTCACCACCGTAAGCGAGGACGTGAATGGCAAGCCGGCGTCCGTCGTCACCGAAGTAGAGTTCAAATCATTCCCGGGTGGCATGTAAGGGACGCGCAGCTGCAGCGCTGGGCGCAGCAGGTCAACGAGTGGAGCAAGACATTGAAGGCGGTCTATATCTATATCTATTTCGACAATGACCAGGCCGGGTTCGCGGCAGCGAATGCCTTGCGCCTCGAGGAATTAACCGCGTCTGCCGGCAATCGAAAAATCGCTTAACCAGGTTAAGCAACGTCGGCGAAATCGGCGGGTCCGAGATCGAACCTCTCCTGGCATTGTTTGCTGCAGAAGTAATAGACGTGATCTTCGTATTCACTGTGTCCCACAGCCTCCGCTGGGTCCACTTCCATCCCGCAAACCGGATCGATTTCTACGTTGTCGGTCATAGGCGCCTCCGCGCATTTGTTGTCAGGCCCGATCAAAATCGAAAGGCGTGCCGCTCGAGCAGCACGCCTTTCTTTAGAGGCACGAGCCGCTAGCTGGACTCCGTGCCTTGTCTCGAGGCATCCGCGAGCTTGCGTTCCAGGAACGCTACATGCTCGCTCTCGAAATCTGCGAGCTCGGTAAACAGCCGCTTCTGCCTCGGGTCTTTGCAATTCTCGATCAAACCGCTGTAGAACTTTTGCGCGCCCACCTCTGCCGTAAGTCCAACCTGCAAGGCCCGCTCTTTCGGCGACCGGTGGTCCTGCGCTGTCGCACCGCTGAACACGTCGGCATCTTCCAGGCGCGGAATCTCGATGAACTCGTAGATATCGTCGTCGGTCAGGGCGCACGCCTGGGTTCCGAACAGCTCTTCGTAGCGGTTCTGGAGCAGGGTGCTGTGGTGGCGTTCTTCAGCGGCCATATCCCAGAATACGCTTGCGATTGCCAGCGAATCGTCGTCCCGAAACTCAACGAACATTTCGGCGAAGCGGTGGTAGATCTCGGCGTTGCGCTCTTCCACAAATACCGCGGAGTGCAGCGCTTCCTGGTCCGTCAGCGAATTGAAAGTTCTTTTCATCTAGCGCAGTATGTCCCGAGCCGAGCCGCGCCGCAATAGGGAGTGTGAGCAAATTCCTACTGAGAATCAATACGGGAATAGGGTGACCGGAACTCTAAAGTTTGCCGTTTGCGCGCTGCTGCTCCAGCTTGGCGATCGTGTCGCGCAGCCAAATCTTGAGGTTTTGTTCCAGCTCTGCTTCGCTTTGCCGGCTCTCCATGGTCAGGCCCGTCGGGGTCAGCGGAATGAAGTGACAAGGCACATCCTCTCGCCGGTATTGCTCCGGCACAAAGTCCCAGAGCAGGCATTTGTTGCACCCATGCGGCCGCCGCGGCAGTCCGTAATTGATGCACGATAGGGAATCCTGGAAATGCGATACCGCCACAAGCGGATTCTTTTGCGCGCGATAGCCGCCCTGTTCCAGGAAACTCAGTTCGCAGCGAAGTACTTCAATGACATCACGAGGGTCGTCGGACATAGCAGGGCCTTTTTCTCTTCCGGTAAGAACGGAGTGGCGAGGCAGAGAAATTCTCGTCTGATTACGACCCAGCCTGCGGTGATTCATCTCACAATGGCCTGTGACGCAATTTGTCCATCCCGCCTGCGTGGCATGCGAAAATCTTCGCCGCCTGTGACTCCAGTCACAGTCCAGCCTCATGGCTTCTGGCAACTTAGTGCCAACCGAGAGGTGCATCCGATGATGCCGCATATCGATTTTGACGAGAAGCCATTTATCGCAATCTGGGAGACTACACAAGCCTGCGATCTGGCGTGTCTGCACTGCCGGGCTTGCGCGCAACCCGCGCGCAGCAGCGATGAGTTGACGACGCAAGAAGCTAAGAGGCTCATCGATGAGATCGCAGAAATGGCCGTCCCTGTCTTCGTGTTGACTGGGGGCGATCCCCTGAAGCGGCCCGACATCCTTGAGATTGTGCGGTATGCCTCCGACCGCAAGGTGCGCATCTCTCTTACCCCAAGCGCCACGCCGCTGCTGACACGCGAAGCGATCGTAAAACTGCACCAGGCTGGGCTGGCGCGGCTGGCCGTGAGCCTCGATGGTCCGACAGCAGAGATTCACGATGCTTTCCGGCGCGTTCCCGGCTCCTTCCAATGGACGATGGACGCCGTGCGCTGGGCTCGCGAGATCGGCTTGCCGGTGCAGATCAACACCACGATCACGCGCCACAATTTTCACCAGATTTATGACGTGATCGCATTGCTGGCGACGCTCGACATCGCCCTATGGAGCGTTTTCTTTCTCGTGCCTACCGGGCGCGGCCAGGACATTGGGCTGCTCTCGGCCGAGGAGTTTGAGCAGGTCTTCGCGATCCTCCACCAAACCGCGCAACGAGCCCTGTTCGACATCAAGAGTACGGAGGCGCAACATTACCGCCGCTACTTGTTACAGCGTCGCACAGAAGCTCGCCGGCAACACGCACTGCCGGGCGAGAAGTTGCCGCAACTCATGCCATCGATGACCGACGACGGCATTGGCCGTGCGATGGGCATCAATGACGGCAAGGGTTTCGTTTTTATCTCGCATCGCGGCGAGGTTTTTCCCAGCGGATTTCTTCCCCTCTCCGCTGGCAACATTCGTCAGCAATCGCTCTCGAAGATCTATCGCGAGTCCCCGCTGTTTCGCGCCTTGCGTGATAGCAAAAACCTAAAAGGAAAGTGCGGTGATTGCGAATATCGCGAGGTCTGCGGCGGTTCACGCGCCCGCGCCTTTGCCGTCAGCGGCAGTCCCTTCGCGGAAGAACCTTGCTGCGTCTATCAGCCGAAGCGAAAAGTACAGCGGGAAGAAACCGGCGTGGCTTGCGACTAGGATCGGCACAACCATGCTGCAATGCCACTTGGCAAAGAAATGCGGCTTCAGCCGCTGAGGGTTTCCTCAGAGCAAAAGCCGCTATTTTTTATCTTTTCGAACGCCAGCAGGCTAGCTGACCGGTTCCGCCAACCGATGATTAATCGCGAACAGCGCCAGTTCCAGACGGCTGGAAACGCCAACCTTATCGAAGATATTGGTCAAGTGATGTTTGACGGTGTCTTCGCTGAGGGTAAATTTCTTCGCGATTTCTTTGTTGGTGAAGCCGGCAACGATCGTGCCGAGAATCTCCATCTCGCGTTTCGTCAGCCCGAAGTTCTTCGCTTGCGCGTCGGCCTGCGCTCCGGCAGCGGTTGACTTCAGATACTCGACGATGTCGTTCACGCTCTCGCGTCCTACCCAGTAGCCGCCGGCCATGACGCTGCGAATCCCTTTCAGCAGCAACTGCGTCGCGGACTCTTTCAGGATGATGCCGCGTGCGCCTATCTGCAGCGCTTCCACGATCTGGGCTTTTTCAATTGCCGCGGTAAGGATGATGATCTTGGTGGTGCCATGATCGGTGGTCAACTCGCGCAGGGCTTCCATGCCCGGCACACGTGGCATAGCAAGGTCCAGCAACAGAACATCGGGCTTCAAACGCCGCGCGTGTGCGACGGCTTCCGCGCCATCCGAAGCTTCGCCTACCACCTCGAATTCCGGTTCCGATTCCAGCAGGCGCCGTAAGCCATCGCGAAAAATCGTGTGATCGTCCGCGATCAGGATGCGCACGGTGTCGGTAGTTGTCTTCTTATTGTCCATAGACTGCATGTCCTTTCTTCGGAAGCGTGATTTCCAGTCGTGAGCCTTCGCCAGGGTTGGATTGGATCACCAGTTCGCCGCCAATCGAGCGGACCCTCTCCTTGATGGTTGCGGGTCCACGGCGTAGGTTGTCCAGCGCGGCCATGTTTTGCCGGCCGGAAAAGTCAAAGCCCTTGCCGTCGTCATCGATCATCAGTGTCCAATGACCGTCTTCCGAGGCGAATCGTACGAGCGCGCTGCGCGCGCCACTATGTTTGCGGATATTGATCAGGCCCTCCTGTACCACGCGGGCCAGTTCGCGGCATACCTTGGGAGATAGTGTAACCTCCTGCTGGTCGGTTACAAATCGCACATGGATGCCAGTATCTCTGCGGAAGCGATCCACATAATCCGCCAGATAATCCAGGAACTGCTGCGGACCCATATCGACTGGCCGCATTTGCTGCATCAATTCGCGCAGATTGATAACTTCCTGCTGCAATAGATGCTGTACCCGGGCCAACTCTGCAGCCAGCCGGGCTGAATCTCCCGCGGCCTGTCGCCGCAGCACATCCACTTGCATCTCTACCGCGATCAACGACTGGATGGCACCATCGTGCAATTCGCGCGCCACGCGGGCCCTTTCAATTGCACCGGCGCGGGTACGCAATCGCCTCAGCAAGTACACCGTGTAGAGTGCCGGCCCCACCTGCCGAATCACGGTTTGCGCAAAGCGTAACTCGGCTTCAAGATCGCGGCTCAGATGCGGATTGAGCACGACCATGCGTCCTGTCCAATCCTGACCAAAATTGAAAGCCATGCTCAAGATGGCGTCGGAATTCGCATCTGGAATTCCCAATTCCGTCGCAATTCCGCCTCGCAACCGGGCACCGTCACGATCCAGCCCTTCAAAATAGGGTCCCGCGAACTTGGTGTTCGGCCGTGCCAGGTAAAAGGCAGGCGGCGCCTCTGCTGGCATATAGCTTAAGGCTTCGGCCGCCGATATCTCTCGCACGTGCGCTCGGGTCTCCGGGGATTCTTTATGCGTCTGCCATAAGAACACGCGCCCGGAATTAATGTCGCACGCAATCATCAAGGCCCGTTCGCCGCGGAACACGTCGGCAACTCCGTTAATGACCGAACTCAGGCTTGCGGAGAGTCCGTAATCCACCCGGATCCGGCTCAGCATGCGGTTGATGAGCGCATTCTCGGCGCGCAGCTCTTTTTCACTCTCCGCCAGGTAGCCGATCATCAAGCCTGCCAGCAGCAGGTACACGCAGCGAATGATGAACTTGTTGACCTCGAGATCGCCCGACTCCAGGTCGCGCCAGGCGATCGGTCCGCGCACCAGCATGAACGACTCGAAACCCAGAACTCCGACGCTCGCAAGCGACGTTGCGGCCGTCTCCCAGATCCCCCACCGGAACGCCGCTGACAGCAAGGCAAACAAATAGAGCGTGAAGAATGGGCTGTCAGCCCCGTCGGTATAGAGGCACAGCAGCGACGGCCAAACGATGTCACCAAAGTGGATCAGCCGCACGAAATAATAATTCGCCGGATGCCAGCGCAACCCCGCGGAGATGATCGCGCTCCACGCCGTGTAGCCGACAAGCACGATATAAGCCGCATGCCGATATTTGGCCGGATCCGTGGGATCGACGTGCACCGCCACCATTGAGGTGAGCGCCACAATCACGCGAGCCGTCGCCAGCGCCCGCTCGATGCGCTGCTCCTCGCCCTGCGAGAAGCCGGGATTCAGGCGGCGTAAAAATCGATGTCTGAAAGATAAAGAAAGCAATGGGTTGAAGTACCGGCCTCCCTGTCGGACGTGCGTCCCACGGGAAAGACTGGTCCTTATAACCGATTATCTGGCACCCTCCGGGCTTCCCGCAACCCTCCGGGGAGGGGTAGGGGTGGCGGACGAGGTATTTTCCTTCCCGAATCACATATTTTTGTGACATCTCTCACTGCGAATTGTGCGAAGCTGACCTACGCTGAATTCAGCCAGAACCGGGAAATGACCGAGGTATAGAACCCGGCCGGTTTCTCGCGGCATGGAATGACTTCAGCCGGCAAACCCGTCGTTGGTGCTGTGAGGTGGAAAGCTTCGCAACCGCGTACTCGGGTCCAAGGAAGCGAACCTCCGCCCCTGACACCTCCGCGCCTTTGCTCGATGAGTAGGTCCTGGTTGGAAGGAGGTACGCAACATGAGATCAAAACAACTCTTTGCGATCCTGGTGTTCCTGGCAGGGTCCATGTTTCTCGTAACATCCTCGCTGTTTGCTCAAAAGACTGGCCCAAAGTATGACTTCGCCAATGAGGTGAAGATCAAGGGAACCATCGATGAAATCAAGATGGTGCCGGGCGATTTCGAGGGCGTGCACGTAATGCTGAAAACTTCGAGCGAAACCATCCTCGTACACCTTGCGCCTGAGGGCTTTCTGAAGATGCTCGACTTCATCGCGAACAAGGGCGACAGCATGGAGGTTACGGGTTGCAAGATCACCGGCGAGTTCGGGCCTGAGATCCTGGCGCGCGAAGTAGTGAGCGGAAACAACTCGCTTACGCTGCGCGACAAAAAGGGCATTCCAGCCTGGGCCGGCATGAAGTTCACATCTGGCGACTAATCTCCTCCCACGCTGTGCACAGGGCGAGACTCCGGTCTCGCCTTGTTTTTATTTGCGGCTTTCCGGATACGTCAGCAGGTAGAGATCGTTGTCTGCATATCCCTCACAGCGTCCGATGATCTGCAGCGTGGCCCCGTCCGCTTCAGCCTTGCGCAGCAACCAGTCGCCCGGATGTTCGTAGGATCCGATCACCAGGAACCGGCGCTGCTCGTCAACAAATTCTCCGTACGACGCCAGCCTGCCGCGGAACGGGAAAAAGTCTTTGAGCACCATGAGACTGTCCGTAACCGAGCGGTGCCCGAGGGTCATCTCAGCGTTGCGGTCGTATAGGTAGAACAGGCGCCTGGTCAGCGTGGCGGATTCGCGATGGTCCATCTCCACAAAGGTCAGCTCGCTCGCCGCCACCAGCGGCAACTCCGGATAAAAACCGTCGAGCGATTTCAGCAGCCGCGCCTGGTCACGTTCGCGCAGTAACTCTGCCGGAACCGGCAGCTTTTTCCACCATGGACGAAATGGCCCGTGGGGCGAAGTCAGGAGTATCCCCGTAACCCTCGTCGCGGCACGCGCCGGTATCACTGCATTCGCAGCTTGGACTACGGGATTGCGTAGCGTTGTAGAAAGCAGCAGCAGTGAAGCGATCAGGCAAAATGCAGAAAGTGCGACGCGAACGTCAGCGCGCATCCACCATTGCACGAGCAGCGGCGCCACTAGAACGATTGGGATGGTGATCGCCATCCCGTAGCGATCATAAAAAGCTCCGTGCGACCGTAGGAACAGGATCGTGAGTCCTACTGGAACAAGGAACAGCACCGCGAGAACCGCCGACATCTCGGGAGCATATCGGCTGTAAACCTTCTCGTCCGGAGATCCCGGGACGAAGCTTGCAACCTGAACGGCATGCTGCGCCAACCGGACGCGTCGCCGTCTCCGTAAAGCCAGAAGCGCGAATACAGCAATCACGAGCAACGGCCGCCACATCCAGCGGAACACGGCGTAGTACAGGAAGCCCAGCTTCCCCCACGTGACCTGCGCCTCGGGAGAGAACACCGCTCCATGAAGCGCACGAAACATCGGACCGTAGGTCAGTGTCGCGATCAGGGGGAAGAGCAGAGCGGCGGCCATCGGCCAATCCACTCTGCGACGGCGGTAGCTCCGCACGGCTTCGCCGAACCAGACAGCTCCGAGCGAGAGCACGCCGAAAAGATGCGAGAGCAACAGCAACCCTCCCGTGATCGCCACCCACGCCAGTCGCTTCTTGGGCACGCCATTCGCCGGAGGATCCCATGCCCACAGCAGGATCGTGCTCAACCCAAGCAGCAATCCGTAAGGACGCGCCTCGGCAGCGTAGGAAAAGTACGGGCTACTCCAGAACAGCAGTACGCCAACCGCAGCCACCAGCGACGAAGCCCGCCGCCGCAACAAGGCAAAGATCGCGGCGCTGCCGCCCCAGAACGCGATCAACGCGGGAAGCCGTGTAGCCCAGGGCGCGGTGCCCAACAGAGCAACTGACCATCGCGTCAAAAAATAATTCAGCGGAGGATTCAGGTCGACGCTTCGCAGCGCTTCCATCATCCGCGCCACCGTGGGCTGCCGTGCGATGTAGAAGGTGGTTAGTTCGTCGAACCACAGCGGTCGCGCCGCGAGCTTCCAAACCAGTACGAGATACCAGGCGCTGAGCAGTGTGAAGAAAAGTGCGGGATGCCGGTCGCACCACTGCGAGACCGCGGAAGCCACAGCAGCAAACCGTCCCAAGGGACGGCGATTTATCTCTTGCGGCAACGGCTT
Organism: Acidobacteriaceae bacterium; assembly: GCA_003151155.1. Lineage (GTDB taxonomy): Bacteria > Acidobacteriota > Terriglobia > Terriglobales > Acidobacteriaceae > Korobacter. The sequence goes on along the minus strand of PLWX01000081.1, from coordinate 36,253 downwards.
ACCGCTTGCGTTCACGTTCGACGGGAACGATGCTGCGGCGGGTGGGGACAATCGCGCCCTGCGACGGATAGACCGCCTGCGCGCGATGTACGATTTCCTGCTGGATGTAGGTCACGAACTCCGACATCTGTTTTTGCATGAGTTCCATGCGTTCGCGCATTTGTAAAATAATTGCGATGCCGGAAATGTTGACACCAAGATCGCGCGCCAGCGATAGGATGAACTCCAGGCGTTCGAGATCCTCGTCGGTATAGAGCCGGGTATTGCCCTCGGTGCGCGACGGCTTGAGCAGCCCTTCGCGCTCATACAGCCGTAACGTCTGCGGATGGATGTCATACATCTCCGCCACCGTCGAAATCATGTAGGCGCCTTGCTTGCGCTTCTTGGCCATGCAGTAAGTACTTTACAACAATAGAAAAAGCCGGAGCCACGTATCCGTGCTCCGGCCTGTGTATTAGGGAACTACTAGGCTGCGTTCGACTCCGGTTTGACGGACTGCACAAACCATCCTGTCGGCTTCAGCAGCAGCTTGATGCCATACGCTGCGAACCCGCTGGCAATCACCAGCAATCCGAAATACAGGGCATTCATGCCCGCCACCGTCTCGCCCTTGCTCTGCACGATCGAGAAGCCCAGCAGCGATATCGGCACGATGCTCAAGGCAATCGCGCCCAGAGTTCCCCCCGGTACTTTGTACGGACGCGGCATATCCGGGGCCTTGATGCGCAACACGATCAGCGCCACGAACTCCAGCCCGAGGCTCGCACCGTAGAGCAGGATATCGATGGTTACCAATCTCTCGAAGCCGAGTCCCAGGCACATCGCCCAGGCCACGGCGCAGGCTACGATTGCCACCCATGGCGCACGGGTGCGCGGCGTCATCTTGGTGAAGACGTGCGGCATCAGCCCATCCTGCGCCATCGCCAGCGGCAGCCGCGAATAGCTCATTACGAGCGCATTGAACATGCCAAACGCCGACAACATGCCGCCGCCCACGATCGCAATCCGCAACGCCGGGCCGCCAAGCATACCGGCGATGTCCGCCCACGAGCCTTCACCAAACGCTTTCGGGCCGATCCCCGTCAGCCACATTGCTGCGAAGGGCAGGGTATAGCTCACCGCAACAATCGTCACCGCTGCCGCCATTGCGCGCGGATAAGTGCGTTGCGGGTGATTCACCTCTGACGCCACGGTTGTCGCATTATCCCAACCCATGTAGTTCCACATGCAGATCAGGATGCCGCCGATGAGGCCGATGTTCGTCGTTCCTCCGCCGGTCGCCACCTGCGCAAAGCCGCCATGGTGCAGCAGTGCGAGCACCGCGATCGCCACGAAGGGAATCGAGAGCAACACGAACAGCCACACCGACGTAGTCGCAACCACGCGGATGCCCGCAATATTCATCGCCGCGCACACCACCACGATCGCCAACGCCACCATCACTCCGCGATGTCCCACGCTGAAATACGGAAACAGCTTCGTCAGGTAAGTGACGAACAGCGTCGGATAGATGGCCATATCGAAAATGCTGGCCACCAGCGAGAGCCACGCTTCCTGGAATCCCCACATGTTTCCCATCGCGCGACGCACCCATGCGTAATAGCCACCCTCTTCGGGCATGGCGCTCGCCAACTCGCCGATCATCAGCGAGGTCGGCAGGCTCCAGAGTATGGGGGTGATCAGCAGGATGAGAATGCCGCGCGCAAAGCCGGATCCTCCAATGATGTCTTCGGTACCGTAAGTGCCACCGGAGACCATGAAGAAGGTTGCAGCCACGAGCGGCCACAAGGTGAGCTTCTGCGATTTCTTCAGGAGAGAAGACGGGCGGGAGATGAAAACGGCGGTTGGGCGTTGCTCAAGCGTCGTGTTGGTCAATTCCGATGGCTGCCTCCTTGGCAATCGAAAAAACTGATTCGGGAAAGAAAGAATACAGTGAATTAGATAGCGAAGGGGATAAAAATATGCAAGCGACTGAATATTTTTCCAATGTTGGCGCGAGCAGCCGAGCAGCGTCGAATCGTCACACTCGCAACTTGCGATCGAGAGCATCCAGCCACACTCCTCCCATCCGTCCCGCAGTTCGTCCCATTCCGCTGGACTTTGTGAGTTCCCGGATTATAGTTCCGGTACGCCACTTGGAAGCTTTAACGGGGGAGTTGAAATTCCAAGCGAGAAGCCGAACCCACTTGGGTTCGGCTTCTCACTTTTTCCCTCCAGAACTGCTAAACCTCGCGCCACAACTCTTCGCGCGGATCTTCCGGGTTCAGCTTCTGCAACTCGCGCAAAATTTCCTTCGAGCGTTCGTCGCTGACTTTCGGCACGACAAGTTTGACTTCCACGATCTCGTCGCCGCGCTTGCTGCTGTCGCTCGCCGACGGCACTCCCTTTTCTCGCAGACGCAGCTTCTGCCCGGAGTTGGTTCCCGGAGGAATCTTGAGTAATGCACGTCCGTCGATCGTCGGTACCTCGATCTTCGCTCCCAGCGAAGCCTCGATCGCCGAAACCGGCACCGTGACGTAGATGTCGTCGGCCTCGCGGCGGAATACCGGGTGCGATCCGATCTTCACGATGATGTACAGATCGCCGGCTTGTCCTCCCATCACGCCCGCATTGCCACGGCCTGCGAGGCGTATGCGCTGCCCATCGCGCGTCCCGGGTTTGATCTTGAACTCCAGCGGCTCGGTCCGCGTCACCACGCCGTCGCCATGGCACACCGGGCATCGCATCTGCGTCTTTCCGCTGCCACCACACGTCGGACAGGTCACGCTGAACTTCATTGGCCGGCCGGTCTCAACCTTTCCCTTGCCATGACACGTAGGACAGGTCTGCGTTCCCGGCAAATGCCCTTCGCCATGACAGTTGGTGCAAGTCTCGCGGCGTTGGATGTTCAGCTTTACGGTGGTCCCGCGGATCGCATCCCAGAAACTTACCGGAACCTGGTATTCGAGATCCGTTCCCGCCTGGGGCCGCACATGTTCCTGCGCTGCTCCTGCACCGCGTGCTCCGCCGAACAGGGAAGAGAACATATCGCGGAATCCACCACCGCCACCTGTCGCCCCAGTTCCTTCGGAGAAATCGAAGCCGCTGAAGTCGAATGGAGCCTCCTGCTCGCCGCTTCCGCCACTGGGATATCCGCCGAAGCCGCCCGCTCCCGTCGCTCCCCCGCGCGCGTAAGCTTCCGCCGCCGCCGGATCGATGTTGTCCGAATAGAACCCAAGCTGGTCGTAAATCTTCCGCTTCTTCGGGTCGCTCAACACGTCGTTCGCCTCGGAGATCTCTTTAAACTTCTCCTCGGCCTTCTTGTCTCCCGGGTTCACATCCGGATGGTGTTTGCGCGCGAGTTTGCGGAACGCCTTGCGGATCTCTTCCGCCGTCGCATTCTTCTTTACTCCAAGCGCGCCGTAATAATCTTTCGTCTGTGTCGCCATATGTGCTCTTAAGCAGATGCCTCGCGTTTAGCGGTCGTTGCAGTTTGCGGCGTCGCCCGCAGCGGTGCGACATCGCGCTCAATCGTCGCCAGCGCGGCGTCGGCTGCAATTTCGAGGTCGTACTGCGATTGCATGTTCATCCAGAATTCCGCCGTGGTGCGGAAGTAGCGGGCCAGCCGCAGTGCCGTGTCGGCCGTGATTCCCCGCCGCTGGTTCACGATCTCGGTGATGCGTGTCGCGGGCACGCGCAAGGCCAGCGCAAGTCGGTTGCTGCTCAGGCCAAGGGGAAGCAGGAACTCTTCGCGCAATACTTCGCCAGGATGCAGCGGAGCCATGCGCGCGCCCCTACGCTTAGTGGTAATCGACGATTTCGACTTCGAACGCATGCCCATCTCCCCACTCGAAACAAACGCGGTATTGATCGTTGATCCGGATACTGTGCTGGCCCTTCCGGTCGCCCTTCAAGGCTTCCAGTCGATTCCCGGGCAGCGAAGTCAAATCCTGCAAGGAAGCCGCATAATGCAGCATCCGTAATTTCCGAAACGCCACCCGCTCGATTGCCGCGAACCGTTTGCTATGGACCCGGTGAAATAGCCGCTCGGTTTCCGAATCCCCAAACGTCCGGATCATACGCTTATCATAGCACGCTTGCCATATAACGCTTCGCGTTGCATTGCTATCTTTTCAGGTCATAGTAAAAGGGCGCAGCCCTCGAAAGCGCTGCGCCCCATATTCACGTCACCGCACACTGCGTTAGTTCAGGCGAGGCTTTTCTGCATCCTCCGGGTTTTGATCCGCCGTGACGATCCACGTCGGCCCTTCGTCGTGGACGATCTTCAGACGTCGCATGCCCCGGGTGTTCGGCTCGAAGAGCGCAAAACTCCCTTCATCCGGCAAGAACGTCAAAATGTAAGACTGACCATTCACTTCGAAATTCATATCACCCCACTTGTCTAGCCATCCGCTCCGGCCGTTTCTCCGTGAGCGAATGGCCGCCTGATGCCGATGCTTACTTCTTGTCTTCTACGTCGACGTACTCGGCGTCGATCACGCCTTCGTCCTTCTTCGGCTCTCCGGACGAAGCTGCGCCGTTGCTGCCCGGTTGCGGCCCACCTGCGCCCGCTCCCGGTGTTCCCGCTCCAGGGGAAGCCTGTTTATACATCGCTTCCGCCAGTTTATGAGACGCGGCAGTAAGTTTTTCGCGAGCCGTATTCATCTGCTTAACATCCGACCCCTCGAGCGCCTTCTTCGCGTCGCCTAAGGCATTTTCCACCTGGCCACGCTCTTCGCCGCTGATCTTGTCGCCGTTCTCGCGCAGCATCTTCTCGATCTGGTAAACCATGCCGTCGAGCTGGTTCCGGCTCTCGATCTCTTCCTTCTTGGCCTTGTCTTCCGCGGCGTGCGAATCGGCTTCTTTCGCCATGCGCTCTACTTCTTCCTTGCTCAAGCCGGAAGACGACGTGATCGTGATTTTCTGGTCTTTGCCGGTGGCATTGTCCTTCGCCATCACGTTCAGGATGCCGTTGGCGTCGATGTCAAACGTCACCTCGATCTGCGGCACTCCACGCGGAGCCGGCGGTAAGCCGGTCAGGTGGAACTTGCCGAGAGTCCGGTTCTGCGCTGCCATCGGACGCTCGCCCTGCAGCACGTGAATCTCAACCGAGTTCTGGTTATCGGCCGCAGTCGAGAACGTTTCCGTCTTCTTCGTCGGAATCGTCGTGTTGCGCGGAATCATCGCCGTCGCCACCCCACCCAGCGTCTCGATCGAGAGCGTCAGCGGAGTCACGTCGAGCAGCAGCAGGTCTTTCACCTCGCCCTTCAGCACGCCGCCTTGCAGCGCCGCACCGATTGCCACTACTTCGTCGGGGTTCACGCCCTTGTGGGGCTCGCGTCCGAAGAACTCTTTCACTACCTGCTGGATCTTCGGCATGCGCGTCTGACCGCCGACCAGCACCACTTCATCGATCTTGCTGGTATCGATCCCCGCATCTTTCAACGCCTGTTTGCAAGGCTCGATCGAACGGTCGATCAGGTCACGAATCATCTCTTCCAGCTTGGCGCGGGTAAGGCGCTTCACCAGGTGCTTCGGACCGCTTGCATCGGCAGTAATGAAGGGCAGGTTGATCTCGCTCTCCATTGTCGTCGACAGCTCGATCTTGGCGCGCTCCGCGGCGTCGCGCAGACGCTGCAGCGCCATTTCATTGCCCTTGGCGTGCAGGTCCATGCCTTCGTCTTTGCGGAACTCGTCGATCAACCACTCGACAATGCGCTGGTCGATGTTGTCGCCGCCCAAATGCGTGTCGCCATTGGTCGACTTCACTTCGATCACGCCTTCGCCCACTTCCAGGATCGAAATGTCGAACGTACCGCCGCCGAAGTCATATACGGCGATCGTCTCGTCCTTCTTCTTGTCGAGCCCGTAAGCGAGCGCAGCCGCCGTCGGTTCGTTGATGATGCGCTTTACGTCGAGACCGGCAATCTTGCCGGCATCTTTCGTCGCCTGGCGCTGTGCGTCATTGAAGTACGCCGGAACCGTGATGACCGCTTCCGTCACCGGCTCGCCAAGATAGTCCTCAGCCGCCTTCTTCAGCTTCTGCAGGATCATCGCCGAGATCTCGGCCGGGCTATATTCCTTGCCTTGCGCCAGTACCGCTACATGATCGCCGGCCTGCACGACCTTGTAGGGCACCATCTTCATTTCTTCATTCACTTCGTTGTAGCGGCGTCCCATGAAACGCTTGATCGAGAACACAGTGTTCTCGGGGTTGGTGATCGCCTGCCGCTTCGCGACCTGTCCTACCAACCGCTCGCCAGTCTTCGTGAAACCGACGACCGAAGGGGTCGTTCGACCGCCTTCTTCGTTGGGGATAACCTTGGGCTCCCCGCCTTCCATCACGGCTACGACGGAGTTCGTCGTGCCGAGGTCAATGCCAATAATCTTTGCCATCGCAGCTCTCCTAAAAATTGCCGGAACTCTTTGGATCAGAACTCGTTAGACCATCAACTCTGGCCTGACAACATCCCCATTATTGAACTTGAGTGAGTTACTGTCAAGTTATTGGATGTCCGTGAGAGGCGGTTGGTTGCGGGAATTTCGAGCTGATAAACGTCAGCGAATCAGCTGCTTACGTGCACGGCCTCCGGAACAGTCTATAATTCACAGCGCACCACTCACGGGCGTTTCAGCAACGACCTGTGGATCGGACGCATCTTTTTGCCTATGAAGACCGTGCTCGTCCTGTTGCTTCTAGCCTCAAGCCTCTCCTTCGCGCAAAAGCCCAAGACCGCGAAGCCGAAGCCCACGAAGCAGGCACCCGCCAACCCCGAGTATCAGCTCGCCGAGCAGCCCACCGTCTCCACTGAACGCATCTTCGGCGATCTCGAGATCGTCGCCACCTTCGACGGCCCCATGCCTACCGGCGTCACCGTTTCGCACACCGGCCGCATCTTCGTAAACTTTCCGAGGTGGGGAGACAAGGTCGATTACACCGTCGCCGAGGTCGTTGATGGCAAGACCGTCCCCTATCCGAATGCCGAGGTGAACAAGACCGAGAAGAAAAAGCCGCAGGACGCGCTCGTCTCCGTGCAAAGCGTGGTCATCGATCCGCAAGATCGTCTCTGGATCCTCGATACCGGCAGTCCGATGTTCCAGCGTCCGCAACCTGGCGGCGCGAAGTTGATCGCCGTGGACCTCAATACCAACCAGATTTTTAAGACCATCACTTTCCCCCGCGACGTCGTCCTTTCCACGACCTACTTGAACGACGTTCGTTTCGATCTCCGTCGCGGCAAAGCCGGCATGGCTTTCATCACCGATTCCTCCAGCAACGGACCGAATGCCATCATCGTCGTCGATCTTGATTCCGGACAGTCCTGGCGCCGCCTCAATGATCACCCCGCCACCAAGGCCGACCCGCGCTTCCAGCCGTTCGTCGAAGGCGAGCCGATGCTGCTGCGCTTACCGAAACAAAAGCCGAAGAAGCAATTGTTCGGCGCCGATGGAATCGCCATCAGCCCCGATGGCAGAACGCTTTATTTCTGCCCGCTCTCCAGCCGTGATCTGTTCTCGGTCAGCGTCGACGACCTCGCCGACCAGCAGGTCACCGAGAACGAAGTGTCGAGCGCGGTTCGCGATCTCCAGGAAAAAGGCGCGTCCGATGGCATGGAGACCGATCAGGAAGGCCGCCTCTACTACGGCGACTACGAGAACGACAGCATCCGCCGCCGCAGCCTCGACGGCAGTTACGAACTCATCGCCCACGATCCCCGCATTCAGTGGCCCGACACGCTTTCCGTCACCGATAGCTATCTCTACTTCACCGCCAATCAATTGCATCGCCAACCCAATTTTCACGACGGCAAAGACCTGCGCCAGAAACCCTACGTCCTCTTCCGCATCAAGATCGACGGCCACCGCATCAAGTAGCGTCACCCTCGTGAAGGGCCAATGTGGGTGCCCCACCCTTCCCGAAGGGAGGGTGGGAGGCGACGATCTCTCGACATCCGATCGCATGAATCAGTGCCATCCGGCGCGCAAATTGCAGTTCGTGAAAGGGCTTGACTCCCACGCTCGAGAAACTCTCGCGTTAAAATTCACCCACGCGTTGTATCAGGGCACAGCTTCAGCTGTGCCGATCAGCGTGCGCACGACGTCGGGCTTCAGCCTCGGCCAAGCTACGGAATCGGCGATTCTGCCTGGTTCTTCGTCACTCCAGTGCCGAAGGCACGAAATGTAATAGCGCGCCACGTGAGTGGCGGGAGATAGTCAGCTCACACCTGAGTCCCCTTCAGGGGACGCCATCCGCGTTATCCTGAACCGCATGCCGGAACTCCCCGACATCACCGCCTACCTCACCGCGCTGGCGCCACGCGTCCTGCAGCAGCCGCTCAACCACATCCGCATCACCAGTCCATTTCTCCTGCGCACCGCCGATCCTCCCATCTCCGCCGCAGAAGGGAAGACCGTGCGCGAACTCCGCCGCATCGGCAAGCGCATTGTTTTCGGTCTCGATGGCGATCTTTGGCTCGTCCTGCACCTCATGATCGCCGGGCGCCTGCACTGGAAGCCATCCGGCGCAAGTTTGAAGGGCCGCAATAACCTCGCCGCCTTCGATTTTCCCGACGGCTCCTTGGTCCTCACCGAAGCTGGCGCCAAGCGCCGCGCTTCGCTTCATCTTTTCCACGGAGAAGAAAACTTGCGTGCGGTTGATCCCGGAGGCATCGACGTTCTCTCTGTAGGCGAAGAAGGCTTCCGCAAGGCGCTTACGACTGAGAATCGCACCCTCAAGCGCGCGTTGACCGATCCACGCTTCCTCAGCGGCATCGGCAACGCCTACTCCGACGAGATTCTCTGGGTTGCCCAACTCTCACCCATCGCGCAGACCCACAAATTGAAATCCGAAGAATGGAAGCGCCTTTTCCATGGCACGCGGGATACTCTCCAGCTTTGGATGGATCGCTTCAACGCCGAAGCGAAAACCAAGTTTCCGGAGAAGGTCACGGCCTTTCGCAAGGAAATGGCAGTGCACGGAAAGTACGGCGAGCCCTGTCCGCGCTGCGGTGAAAAGGTCCTCCGCATCCGCTACGCCGACAACGAAACCAACTACTGCGCAAAATGCCAGACCAACGGCAAAGTCCTCGCCGACCGCAGCCTCTCCCGCCTCCTGGGTTCCGATTGGCCGCGCACCTTGGACGAACTGGAAGCGCTCAAGCGCCGATGATTATGAAGATATACTGATACACATAAAAATGATATTCTTACACATTGGAGAAATTCCTCATGCGGACCAACATTGAGATCGATGACAAGCTTATGCGTCAGGCCATGCGGACGAGTGGCGCTGCCACCAAGAAGGCCGCCGTAGAGGCGGGTCTACGCCTGCTCGTCAAGGTAAGCGCCCAGTCGGCAGTTCGTCACCTGCGCGGCAAGGTGGCTTGGGAAGGTGATCTCGATCAATCTCGCCGAGGGCGCGTGCAGGAGACTCCCTCAGCGTGATCGTCGTGGATACAACCGTGTGGATTGACTATTTTGCGGGCACGCAGAATCCCCATACGCATTGGCTGGACCAGGAACTAGGACGGCAGCCCCTCGCCCTCGCCGATCTCATACTCTGCGAAATCCTGCAGGGTATTCGCGACGACGCGATGTTCAAGAAATTGCAACGGGACTTGTCGAGTTTTGAAATTTTTGAAACCGGAGGAGCGGCCCTCGCTGTAGCCGCCGCAAGTAACTATCGCTTCCTTCGTGCCCGCGGCTACACCGTTCGCAAAACCATAGACTGCCTTATCGCAACTTTCTGCATCGAGACCGGGCACACTCTTGTCCACCGCGATCGAGACTTCGATCGATTCGAATCGGAACTCGGCCTTCGCGTGCTGCATCCCTGAGTTCCGTCTCGACTTTTGTAGGATTCCGCCTACCTAAGGGGGGTACATACAAGTTGACACAATTCGCTCTAACCTGCGTATGTGGGGCATTCCCAGGCAAACAACTAGTTCTTTGAAAATCCAAACCGCCGAGCGGTCACCCGGCACCCATGTCCGAAGTCAGGCAAGCTGCTTTCGAACACATAACTCTATTTTTTTGAATATTTTGCCTGTAACCGACCTGTTTTCAATATTTTGCAAAGATTTCGTGCGTAAAACCTTGAAAACAAAGAATCGCATACCGGCTGGGGATACCTAAATAGTACACAAGACACGCTCGCCTCTCTCCGTGTCTCGGTGCCTCCGTGTTAGGTGTACGCGAGTGACCTATTTGCTCTCGTGATATTCCATCTCGGTGTTCACCGACCAGATATTCTCTTTGTCCTTGCGGCCGGTGACGATGTTGTCCACGGCCGTCATCGCCGTCAGCATCGAGTGGTCCTGGTTGTTGTACTTGTGCATGCCATTGCGGCCCACCAGGTAGAGGTTGTCAAAGCGATCGATCCATTCGCGGATCTCACCGAAGCGATCGTAACTGCCAAAGTACGCCGGGTAAGTTTTCGGAACGTGAATGACCGTGCCATCGAGCACCGCACCGGCATCGAGGATACCGATTTTTTCCAGTTCGCCGGCGCAGAACTTCAACATATCGTCATCCGACTTTTTCCAGAGATCGTCGCCTTCGTAGCAAAAATATTCGGCGCCAATCCAGGTTTTGGTTTTGTCTTCGACGAGATACGGACTCCAGTTATTGAAGATCTGCAACCGTCCGACGAGCACATCGGGTTCCTGTACGTAGATCCAGTTGTCGTCGATCCGCTTTCCGTTGCGATCGCTGACCCTCAGCTTATCCACCAGCAGACCGACCGTAATGAAGTCGCGATATTGCAATCCGTCGCTCACCTGCCGCACATTCGGCGGTATCGAGCAATCGAGCTTAGTGATTAATTCTTTCACCGGCATCGTCGAGAAAAAGTAGTCGCCTTCAAAACGCTGCAGGTAGCCTTCGCCATCGCGCACGCTGACGCCAATGCAGCGCGCGCCTTCGGTATCCAGCTTGATCACATCCGCGTCCATGATGATCGTGCCGCCCAGCGCCTTCACTTTGTCAGCGACCAGTTCCCACATCTGTCCCGGGCCGAGCTTCGGATAAAGAAACTGCTCGATCAGCGAGGTCTCGGTTTCTTTCTGCTGCAAGCTCTTCTTCGAACCGAAGGTCTGTCTCAGAAAATGACTGATAGCCTTCGTGATGGAAAGCCCCTTGATGCGCTGCGCGCCCCATTCCGCGCTGATCTCGTTGCAAGGAACTCCCCAGACTTTTTCGGTGTACGACTTGAAGAACGTCCCATAGAGTTCGCGTCCGAAGCGGTTGATGAAGAACTCTTCGAGGTTCTTCTCATCCTTGATCGGGCTGATGCGCGTCCCGATGTAGCTCATGCCGATTTTCGTGCTTCGTTTCAAGCCGAGTTTGCCGAGCGTGTCGCCGGTGAGCTTGATCGGGTAATCGAAGAATCTGCGCAGGAAGTAAATGCGCGAGCGCCGTTGCCGCACCAGCATCACTTCGTCGGTCTGCTCCGGATCGGGCCGCTCGCCCTCGCCTCGTACCTGCCGCGATTGATTCTGGTAGGTAATGCTGAGCTCTTCATGTCCAGCTTCAATCGGCATGTGCTGGAACCACCACTGCATCACGCGGTCGCTCTTGGAGAAGAAGCGATGGCCGCCGATGTCCATGCGGTTGCCCTTGTAATTCGCCGTCCGCGAGATGCCCCCGATGTGCGGACTCTTCTCGATTACGATCGGCACAATGTCAGTGCGCGTCAGGAGTTCAAAAGCCGCGGTCAGCCCTGCAGGTCCTGCGCCAATGATGATTGCTTGTTTGCTCATGAGGAGGTCCGTTCCAGTGTGCGGGAACGGAGGCGCATATGCCAAGTGACTTTAGAGATTGCCTATCGTGCGGGATTAAGGCTTCAGTCGTAGCGTTCGAAGTTGATCTGCTTCCGGCCCCAGCCGAATTCGTCCTTCAATACGTTGCGCACGCCACTGACCATCTCGTTCAAGCCGCAGATGTAGGTCTGCATCTCGCGGCCCGGATTTGCCTTCAGGATCTCGCGCAGATGGTCCTGCACATAACCCTTGCAGCCCGTCCAGGTTTCTCCGCAGCGGCTCAGGGTGCAGACGTAGTGAAAGTTTGAGTGCTCGCGCGCCATCTGCTCAAACTCTTCGCGATAGTAGATGTCCTCTTCGTAGCGCGTACCGTACAGCACCCAGAACTCGTGGCCTTGATAGCGCTCGGGATGCTGGAAAAGCCATCGCGCCATGCTGCGGAACGGCGCAACGCCGGTTCCCGTCGAGATGAAGATCGTGTCCTTCAAGTCGTCATGGAGAACGAAGTGTCCGTGAGGTCCGTGAACGTGCACCTCTTCGCCCACCTCGCGATCGCAAAGGTAGTTCGACATGAAGCCGTTCTCAACCCGGTTCAGGCACAGGTCGAAGCGGTGGTCGTTCGTCGGGTCGGATGCAATGGAATATGCGCGGGTAACGAACTTCCCATCGCCTTTTGGTTCACGCACCGAGATGAACTGCCCGGCGATGAAGTCAAATTTTGGCTTGTCGAGGATCTCGAATTCGATGTGCTTGGTCTTTTCCGACAACAGGATCGAGCGCGTAACCCGCGCCGTCATGATTGGGTGCGTTTCCGTCAAAAGTCCATCCCTCGCTAGCTGAGCCCAAGCCCGCACAATTGTACTGGAGACCACCAAATGCGGGCCAAGTGGGGCTTGAGCGTTACTCGACGGTCACCGACTTTGCCAGGTTCCGCGGTTGATCCACGTCGCAGCCGCGACGCACTGCGATGTGGTACGCGAGCAGCTGCAGCGGCACGATCTCCAGTATCGGCGAGAGAAGTTCCGGCACCTCGGGCAGGAAGATCACGTGATCTGCGTGTTCCGCGATGTGCGGATCGCCTTCCGTCGCGACGGCAATCACGGTTCCGCTGCGCGCCTTCACCTCTTGCAGGTTTGAGATCGTCTTCTCGTACTTCAGTACCGAGTTCGGATCCTTCGTGTCCTGGGTTGCGATGATGACAACCGGCAGATTCTCGTCGATCAGTGCGTTCGGCCCATGCTTCATCTCGCCCGCCGGATAGCCTTCGGCGTGGATGTAGGAGATCTCCTTGAGCTTGAGCGCTCCTTCGAGCGCGATCGGGTAATGAATGCCGCGACCGAGGAACAGAAAGTCGCTTACCCGGTGATACTTCTTCGCCAGTTCTTCAGTCACCGGATCAAGTTTCAGTACGCTCTCAAGTTTGCCAGGAAGCTGCGTCAGTTCTTCCATGTACTGCCGTGCCTGCTCAAACGAGATCTGCCCACGCACCTCCGCAATGTGCAGTGAGAGCAGGAACAGGGCAGTCAGCTGCGCAGTGAACGCTTTGGTCGACGCCACTCCGATCTCGGGACCCGCGTGCGTGTAAACCGTTCCAGCTGCTTCGCGCGCGATCATCGAGCCCACGACGTTGCATACCGCCAGCGTCTTCGATCCCTTGGCCTTCGACTCGCGTTGCGCCGCGATGGTGTCGGCGGTCTCGCCCGACTGCGTGATCAGCACCGTAAGATCGTTAGGACCGACCAGCGGATCGCGGTAGCGGTACTCGCTGGCGTAATCGACCTCGACCGAAATCTTCGCCAGGCGTTCCAGCATGAATTTCGCCGCCAGTCCGGCGTGCCAACTGGTGCCGCACGCCGCGATGTAAACCTTCTCGAAGTTGCGGAAGTCATCGGCGGTGATGCTCATCTCATCGAGGAACACCTTGCCGGTATCGAGCGAGACGCGTCCCAGCGTGGTGTCGCGGACGGCGCGCGGCTGCTCATAGATTTCCTTGAGCATGAAGTGCTTGAAGCCGCCCTTTTCCGCCATGATCGGGTCCCAGGTCACGCGCTGCGCTTTGCGTTCCACGGGCTTGCCGTCGAAATCCGTTACCTTCACGCCCGACGGTGTAATCACCGCGAGGTCGCCATCCGCAAGGAAGAACATCTCCCGGGTATGAGCCAGAAGCGCCGGCACATCCGACGCAACGAAGTATTCGTTGTCGCCCATGCCGATCACTGCAGGCGGACCGTTGCGGGCCGATACGATCTTGTTCGTCTCGTCCGCCGAAATGACCGAGACAGCGAACACGCCAGTAAGCTGCCGCACTGCCTGCCGCACCGCTTCTTCCAGCGGCACGCGTACACCTTTCGTGTCCTGGATGAAGTACTTCTCAATCAGGTGCGCAATGATCTCGGTGTCGGTCTCCGTGACAAACTTATGGCCTTCTGCGATCAGTTGCTTCTTCAGCGTGACGTAGTTCTCGACGATGCCGTTATGCACCACGACAATGCGGCCAGTGCAGTCGCGATGCGGATGAGCATTCTCCTCCGTCGGCCGGCCATGGGTCGCCCAGCGCGTGTGCCCGATCCCATACGTCCCCTTCATCGGCTTCAGTCGGATAGCCTCTTCAAGGTTCCGCAGCTTGCCCTCGGCGCGCCGCAACTGCAGGCCATCACCATCGCCAGCTACGGCGATTCCTGCAGAATCATATCCGCGATACTCGAGGCGGCGCAGGCCGTCAAGGATCACCGTGACTGGTTCTTTCTTGCCGACGTAACCAACAATTCCGCACATAAAAGTGAGACCTCGGAGACAAGAAGTCCTCGTGGAGTTACGAGGAGGGACGCGAACCGCTATTCTTCGATCGAGTAGCGGTACTCTTCGATGACTGGGTTGGTGAGCACTTCCTTGGCGGCACGCTCGACCTCGGCCTTAGCCTGATCGTGACTCAAGCCGTCAAGTTGGATTTCGAAGTACTTGCCCTGGCGCACGTCAGCCAAGCCTTTGTACCCCATCTTGTTCAGTGCTCCGTGAATGGTTTTGCCCTGGGGATCGAGCACACTTTTCTTTAGCGAAACGTACACGTAAGCTTTCATGGCGTGAAAGAACGATTATAAATGCTTTGGAAAGGCATTCGTGATGCAACTCCTCCGTATCGTTGTGGCCGTAGTGATCTTGACAACCCTGGCCTGCGCACAGTCGCAAAGCATGCCGCAACCCGAGGTCTACAAGGTGGAGCGCGTTCTTGCGCAGACCATGACCGCGCACCAGATCCCCGGGGCCTCCATCGGGATTGTGATGAACGGAACGCCGGTCTGGACGCACGGCTACGGCATGGCCGATCTCGAAGGTAACGTAGTCGCGACGGACGCGACCGACTACCGGCTAGGCTCGATTTCCAAGCCGCTCAGCGCCGTTGCCGCCATGACTCTTGTCGAGCAGCACAAACTCGACCTCGACGTCCCCATCCAGAAATATTGCCCGGCATTTCCGCAAAAGCAGTGGCCTATCACCACCCGCCAGTTGTTATCGCACACTTCGGGCATTCGCCACTACAAGGACAAGGATCCCGATACGCCGCACTGGGCGGAGAACACCAAGCACTTCAATTCCATCACCGATGGCCTCTCGGTCTTCGCGAACGATTCGCTCGAGTTTCAACCGGGCACGAAATTCGGCTACTCCACCTACGGCTACACCGTGGTGGGCTGCGTAATCGAGGGCGCTTCCGGGGAAAGGTTTTACGATTACCTGCGGCACGCGGTGCTGGAACCCGCCGATATGCCGCACACCGTCCAGGACAATCTGCAGCCCATCATTCCCAATCGCGCTCGCGGATACGATCTGCTCGACGGCCACCTCATCAACGCGGGCTTGATGGATTCAAGCTACAAGATCCCAGGCGGAGGCCTGCTGTCCAACGTCGATGACATGTCGCACTTCATGGTCGCCATGATGCAACACAAGATCGTTTCCGAGCAGACGACCTTGATGATGTGGACCCCTGTGAAAACTTCGGACGGTAAGACCAGCGGCTATGGTTTCGGATTCGGGATGGGCGACCAACATGGCTGGAAGACCGTGGCCCATAGCGGCGGCCAAAAGGGAACCAGCACGATGATGTTCATGATTCCGGAGAAGCAGTTTGGCGTGGTCATACTGACAAATCTCGAGGGCCAGGGAGAAGCCTTACACGCAGCCGCCGCTGCGATCGCGGACGATTTGCTGCAGGGAACGATCCACTAGGAAACGACGAGGGTTTCCGTCGAGGCGTGAAGCTGGCCGTTCGCGATGGTCAGAAATCCCAACGATACGGGTAGCGAGAATCTTCGCGGCCCTGCGCTGCCGGGATTGAAGAACAGGACACCTTTGTTCCACTCGATGAGCGGTTTATGCGAGTGTCCGCTGATCACCGCAGAGAATCCAGCAACCGCCGGGACCAGGTCCAGCTGTTTTACATCGTGAATCACGTACAAGAGTTTTCCCGCGAGCTCTACCGCCTCCGTCTCGGGCAAAAGCCGAAAGTCTCGATGGGTGTCCACATTTCCGCGGATGGCGGTGACCGGCGCGATTCTGCGAAGGTCTTCGAGAACTTGGAGATCGCCGATATCGCCGGCATGAAGGATGTGTTCCACACCCTGTAAAGCAGAAACGGCCTGCGGACGGAGCAGGCCGTGCGTATCGGAGATAACGCCGATCTTCAAAGCCCGAACAGCTCCCGCAGCCGTTTCGTCTGGGCGCGGCTCACCGGGATCTCCGTCTGTTTACGGTCGTCCATGCGGATCTGGTACGAACTCTTGAACCAGGGCACCACTTCCTTGATGCGATTGATATTCACAAGGAACGAGCGATGCGCACGCCAGAAGGCGTTGGGATCGAGAGAGTCAAGCAGCTCTTCAAGGGTTCGGCAGTTCGATTGGCCTTCCATATTCGCTGCTACTACGGTGATCACGCCATCCTCGATGCTGGCGTAACAGATGTCTTTCTGATCGACAAGGAACATCCGGCCGTTGGCTTTCAGAAGTATCTTCGACTGCGCCGGCTTCTGGTCCTGCTTTTGTTCGAGCATTCGAACCAGCGCGTCGATGCGTTGATCACCGGAGTTCGGCTCGTTGCTCTCCAGGTTTTTCTTCGCCTTCTCAATTGCCTGCGCGACCCGCTTTTTGTCGTAGGGTTTCAGCACATAATCGACAGCATTCACCTCGAAAGCCTTTACCGCATACTGATCGAAGGCCGTTGCAAAGATCACCTGCGGCATCGCGACCTTGCGGTCGAGCAACTTTTTGATTACGCCGAAGCCGTCGAGACC
This sequence comes from Acidobacteriaceae bacterium, assembly GCA_003151155.1. Classification (GTDB taxonomy): domain Bacteria; phylum Acidobacteriota; class Terriglobia; order Terriglobales; family Acidobacteriaceae; genus Korobacter. The sequence continues at coordinate 19,225 of PLWX01000081.1, read as the reverse complement.
CGGCATCTGCACGTCCAGGAAGATTAGGTCGGGGGTGTGCTCCTTAATCAGGTTCACGCCTTCCACGCCATTCTTGCCCTGCGCGATTACATCCACTTCACCGATGGATTGCAGTAGATAGGCGAGTTCGTCGCGCGCCAATTGTTCGTCGTCCACGATGATGGCAGAAAGAGACATTGCACCGTCCGAGATCATGCAAAGTATAGCTCCGACGCGGCCGTAGCGCCTATCCGGAGTCTTACGAATAGATGCGAGTGGTGTCTGCGGGGGTTCATGGAACCGCGCAAATTGCGCGGTTACGGCGTTCTTTGAGGGAGACGTTTGTCGTACACTAATTTCCATGGACGTGATTTACGGTATTCATCCGGTAAGCGAGGCGCTGAAGTCGCGCGGTCGCAGTTTCCAATACGTGGCGATCGCGAAAGACCGCATGGATCCCAAGATGCAGCGCATCGTCGACGATTGCCGCGAATCAGGCATAACGGTGCGTTTCTTGCCGCGCGATTTCCTGGATCGCACCGCCAATACCAACATGCACCAGGGTGTGATCGCGGTTACGTCGAAAAAAGAATATCTCGACCTCGATGACGTGATCGAGAAGAAGCGCGGCGAACACGCGTTTGTTGTCGTGCTCGATGGCATTGAGGATCCGCACAATCTCGGTGCACTGATTCGCAGCGCGGATGGTGCGGGTGTGGATGGCGTGATCATCCCGGAACGACGAGCGGTGGGCGTAACCGGCACGGCGATGAAGGCAAGCGCCGGAGCCGCGGAATACGTACCGATCGCGAAAGTCACAAATATTGCCCGTTCCATCGAGGATCTGAAACAGAAGCACAATGTGTGGGTGGTTGGCCTCGACGAGCGTGGCACGCAGAATTACGACGAAATCGACTACAAGATGAATCTTGCACTGGTGCTCGGCGCGGAAGGCAAAGGTCTGCACGATCTCGTTCGCAAGAAGTGTGACCTCCTGGTCAAGATTCCAATGGCAGGAGAAATTGCCTCCCTCAACGTGTCGGTTGCCGGGGGAATTGTGATGTATGAGGTCGCCCGACAGCGCCGTATGAAACTAGCGGGTAGCGAAACCGTTGCAGCGCCGTCCAAGAAGAAGGGCCACCGCTGAACTTGAGATTCATTCTTCGCACGAATTATCTCGCAACCTTAATACTTTTCCTCGCTGTTTGCTGTGGCTCGGCGTATGCAGCCGATCGCACCGCCCTTGCCTTCACTCGATACGAGCTGCAGGCCACTATTACCCCATCAGCGCAGGCCTTCTCCGCAAAAGGCAGCGTCACGTTACGTAATGACTCTGCCGCTCCCCAGAAGTATGCAGTGCTTCAGATTTCTTCCACGCTTGATTGGCGCCACATCATGGTGGCGGGAGAAGAGGTGCAATTCCTCTCTGACGTCTACACCACTGATATCGACCACACTGGCGCGGTGAACGAAGCAACCATTACGTTACCCAAGCCGCTCGATCCCAAGCAAAGCGTTACGCTGAACGTCGAATATGGCGGCTCCATTCCCGCGGATGCAAAACGTCTGACCCGCATAGGCACGCCAGAGTCGGATGCGCTGCGCACAGATTGGGATCAAATCAGCGTGTCAGGCACTGCGGTGCGCGGCCTCGGCTTTGTGACGTGGTATCCAGTGTCCATCGATGCAGCCAGCCTAAGCGATGGCAATGCGGTCTTTGCAGCGCTGGCTGACTGGCGTCGCAAGCAAGATGGTGCTGAAATGCACGCGTCATTCTGCATTTCGCCGAAGGAAGCTGGCGGACAGGTGATCGTTTCCAACGGGACGGAATCTTCCGCAAAAGTAGATAGCGATTGTCGCGCCTACGATTTTCGATTCGATCCGATGACCGTTCCGATCTTTGCGGCAGGCAACTTTCAAGCGCTTCAAAGAGAAACGCTAACCGTATATCACACGCCTGACGACACCACCGCCGCACAAACTTATGCGGTAGAGTACGAACGGCTGGAACCAGCTTTGGGTGCCTGGGTCGGGCGATCCAAACAACGGGCGCTTTACGTTGACCTGATGGCCCGAGGCGCCGCTCCTTACGAGAGTGGATCACTGATGCTGGCTCCGCTTTCGCAGCCCGACAACACTGCTCGCGACCTTTCCGCTTCGTACCAACTTTCGCAAGTTTCAATTCATTCGTTTCGGCCATGGATCGACCTTGGACTCGCACACTTCATGCAGTTCCTAAGCCTGGAGCGCGAACTCGGACGGAGTAACGGGATCAAGTATCTTCAGCAGTACGGCGCCCCACTTTCTTCGAACGACAAGCGTGCCGCAGACGACTCGACTGCCGCGGCGCAGTCGCTGATTAACACGGACGATGAACTGTTCTACCGCGCAAAAGCCTTGTTCGTGTGGTCGATGTTGCGCGATATGGTGGGCGATCAAGCCTTGTCCTCGGCCATCCAGAGCTATCGTGAACAAGACGATCACGATGCGAGCTACATGCAAAAGCTCATCGAGAGCCGCTCCAAGAAAGACCTCTCCTGGTTCTTCAACGACTGGGTCTATCGCGATCGAGGTCTTCCCGACTTTCACATCGTGAGCGCCTACCCGCGGCAGATTCTCGGTGGTCAGTGGCTTGTGACCATTACTATCGAAAATCTAGGAGGTGCGGCCGCCGAGGTCCCGGTGATGGCCGAAGTTCCCGGCGGCGAACGGACGGTACGCCTTCTCGTAAAGCCCGGCGAGAAGGCGATCGCGCGTATCAACACGCAGCAGATTCCGACCGAGATCGTGGTGAATGACGGCAGCGTCCCAGAGAACGACCTGACTAACAACAGCTTCAAGATCCCCCCGCCTGCAAAATAAAAGGCGAAGTGCACTTGCTCCGCCCAATCGGGCGAGTGCGTCTTTGTGAACAAACGAAGGAGCAATCCGCGAGAGCATCGGCCGCGTACTCATACAGGATGACTTAGGGCGACGAGCGTCAAGATTTGAGCCCGATTCAATGGCCCACGCCGTACTTTGTAACCTTTTACAATGCGGGCCATCCAACAGGTTAGAGCAATTGAGGTGTGGGATGCTGATCAAGAAAGAAGCAGAGATTCCTTCGTCAGACATCACTGACAAGAAGCTGTATCTCAACCGTCGGGCGTTTCTTGCGAGCGCCGCCACGGTCGGAGCTGCGCTTGCGGTTGGAGTTGGTGCGAAAGGATTGATCGCTCCCAAAATCCACGCCAGCGCGGCGACCAAACTGCAATTCAAGCCAGGCAGCTTCAGCACCAACGAGAAGCAAACGCCCCTCAACGACGTGACGCATTACAACAATTATTACGAGTTCTCGACCGACAAAGAAGGCCCCGCGGAACTCTCGAAAAACTTTCGCTCTCGGCCGTGGACGGTAAAGGTTGAAGGCGCGTGCAAGAAGCCACAGACCTTCGACATCGATTCGCTGTTGAAGAATTCCCTCGAAGAACGCGTGTACCGAATGCGTTGCGTGGAAGGCTGGTCGATGGTGATCCCGTGGATCGGATTCCCGCTCTCGACGATCTTGAATCAGGTGGAACCGACTCCGAAGGCGAAGTACGTGCAGTTCACATCGCTGAATGATCCAAAGCAGTTTCCTGGGCAGCAACGAGCAGTGCTCGATTGGCCTTATGTTGAAGGCTTACGACTGGATGAAGCCATGAATCCGTTGGCTATTCTCGCCGTGGGACTTTATGGAGATGTGCTGCCCAACCAGGATGGAGCCCCGATTCGTTTGGTGGTTCCATGGAAATATGGCTTCAAGGGAATCAAGGCGATCGTCAATATCAAGCTCGTGGATTACCAACCCACTTCCACGTGGACGAAGTCCGCGCCCAACGAATACGGGTTCTACTCCAACGTGAACCCGAACGTTGATCATCCGCGTTGGAGCCAGGCGCATGAACGCCGCATCGGAGAGTTCTTTAAACGGCCGACACTGATGTTCAACGGCTACGGCGACCAGGTTGCAAGCCTCTATACCGGCATGGATCTCAAGAAAAATTATTGACTTCGCATGAAATTGAAACATCTCAAACCGTTCGTTTTCCTTGGGTGCCTCGTGCCACTCGCATTGCTGGGTGCCGGTGCGCTTCGTGGCCAGCTCGGAGCGAACCCCATTGAAAAGATCACTCACCAGACCGGGGATTGGACGCTGATTCTTCTGCTTGTGACCCTGGTGATCACCCCACTGCGAAGGATCACGGGCATTAACGAACTGATCGCGTTTCGGCGGATGCTTGGGCTATTCGCGTTCTTTTACGGCACACTACATTTCTTCACGTACATCTGGCTCGACAAGTTCTTCGACACGCACGAGATCGTTAAAGACGTTTATAAGCGTCCCTTCATCACTGCCGGTTTTACCGGTTTTGTGCTGATGATCCCGCTGGCCATCACCTCCACCAAGGGCTGGATCCGCCGGCTTGGCAAGAAATGGCTGCTGGTGCACCGCCTTATCTACGCAAGCGCCATCGCTGGCGTGGTGCACTATATCTGGCTGGTAAAGAAGGACGTTCGCAAGCCGCTGATCTATGCTGCCATCCTTGCACTGCTCCTGTTGTGGCGAATCGCAAATTGGCTGATCCAACGCCAGAAAGCCGCCGCCGCGAAGCTGCCTGCTGCTCCGAGTGTTGCCGCCTGATTACTTTCCTCAGATTTACCCAGTCGGATGCAGTTGCAATTGTGGCGTACCTGCGGTCGCTCAACCACGCCCAGAGTGCAGGCGCCTCCAAGTGGCGGGCTGCGGGAATTTCACCGCGCCCGGAGCGAGTCTCCGGGCGTTTTAGTTCATGTCGCAGCCGCCGGAGCCCATGCAGCAGGGGCCTCCTGACGCGCAAGGTGAAGCACTTGCCGATGACTTGCTGTGGGCTGCGAACTTAGAGAGCTGTTGGTTGAGTTCGTGGGCTTTGCACTTCGGGCATTCCGCTTCCTGCGATCCCATCACGATGGCCTCGAAGTGATGGCCGCAACTCTCGCATACATATTCGAAGATCGGCATAGAACGCTCCTCGCGCAGTTAAGATAGAACCATGATACCAAGGACGCGAAACCGGGCCGATGGCTGACGCTTCCTCCATCCAAACACAGGGCTCGACAGTGAGCGAGGTATTTGTCCCACATCCGTGGTTCCGGAACGCGCACGCACAGACACTGGCGGGCAATTTCCAGCGACGCCACAATCTTCTACCACCTGCGGAAGACCGGTTGTTCCAAGTGGAACCGGATGCGCAGATCCTGTGTCATTGTCACTGGCAAACAGATCATGCTCAGCGGATGACCGTGGTCATCGTTCACGGTCTGGAAGGTTCAAGCGATTCCAGATACGTGATTGGCACCGGTTCCAAGGCGTGGCAACGCGGATGGAACGTGGTGCGCATGAATATGCGCAACTGCGGCGGCACCGAAAGCCTCACGCCCACGCTGTATCATTCCGGGATGTCGAGTGACGTGGGTGCGGTAGTGCGCGCGCTCATTCAGCAAGACGGGTTACAGCAGATCGCGCTGGCAGGCTTCTCAATGGGCGGCAACATGGTGCTGAAACTCACGGGCGAGTGGGGCACCGACGCGCCGCGTGAATTGAAGGCGGCGATCGGAATTTCTCCGGCGATCGACCTGGCAATCTCGGCTGACACATTGCACAACCGCGAAAACCGCCTGTACGAGTGGAAGTTCATGCAAGGCCTACGCAGCCGGATCAAGCGCAAAGCCAAGCTATTTCCCGGACGTTACGATCTGCGCTTCCTCAAGGGCGTTAAGACTATCCGCGATTTCGATAATGAGATCACGGCGCGTTACTCGGGTTTTACCAGTGCCGACGACTATTACGCGCGCGCGGCTGCGTCCAAAGTGGTGGACAGGATCGCGATCCCAACGCTTGTCATTCACGCTTTGGATGACCCTTTCATTCGCATGACGGACGCAAGCCGGGAGAAACTTCAGCGCAACCCACACATCGAATTCATCGAGACGGCACAGGGCGGTCATTGCGCATTCCTCGCTGCACCGAACGGCCGCGGCGACGATGGACGCTGGGCAGAGAAGCGATTGATAGCGTTCATCGCCGGTGTAGAAGGTAAGCGCTAATGGATGCTGAACTTTCGGTTGAGCTTGGCGCCGGCGATCCGACTCTCGCGGTGCCGTGGCGCTCACCCGATGGAGTCAATGCATACGTCGATCTGCGAACGCACCCGGAACTCATCGAGGAACTGAGCGAGGTTCGTCAATTTCCGGAGTTGGCGGAGTTCCTGAGAGCGGTGAATCGTTCGCGGTTTACTTCCGCAAAATGCGATGCATGGTTCGATCAGTTGATGGACGTCAATGACGAACCCTACGAAGCAAAGATGAAATGCGCGAGTTACGTGGACCTTTTCTTTGCAGACGCGCAAAAGCTGGCTGACTTTGCGACCCATGAAACCACCGCACGCAACGTCATCCAGAATCTGCGCAGACTTGTAGAACTCTCGGCCAGAGCGGAAATCATCATCCGTCGCGCCTTTTTCGAGGAGAACGAAGGACTCTACTGGACGATTTATGTTTTCGGGTACGGTGATTCGGTGGAGAGTGCACGAAGCAGTTGGCGACGGGCAGTCGGCCTGGCGCAGAGCGCTCTCCTGGCAGCTTGATCGGATTTACTTTGACGGAGTCGCGTCGGCCGTTACCGAAGGAGGAGCAGTACTCTTCAGCTTCTCGAGATTCGCCTGTAACAGGGCCCAGCGTTTTGGATTTTTCTTGATGGTCAAAGCTGCATCGTTGCTGGAGAAGAAAGCCAGCAAGTTTTTCCGCAAGATGGGATCGATGGCATTGGCATCCTGTTTAGCGACGCGATCCACAAGGTCCGCGTAGGCGCTGTCGCAAAGAGAGTACTCGCCCTCCTGGGTCGGTTTGCCGGTGTCGAGATCCATCCCGGTTAACTCAAGCTTGCTGTTACGAATCTGCTGCGTCAACTGGGTGTAGTAGTCCACCGTCTGGTTCACGCTTTTGAAATAAAGGTCCTGGGTCTGCGGAGTCGGATTCTTGTAGGCGAGTCCGCGGAAGGGACCAACTTTCGGCATTACACGCAGGACGAAGGCTAAGAATCGAGCACCCGGACCGGGCTTCTCGTATTGCTTTCCCCACTCTTTTTCGTAGGCGCTGCGCTTCAACCGGTAGAGGAACTTCTTGCGTTGATAATCGGGAATCTCCTTCTTCAGATCGCTTTCGCGGGTGGCGATGGCGACGCGCGTCATTTGTGGGATGATGCGGCTCACGGAGCGGCGATAGGTGCCCAGGGCCAGGTCCTCGTGCTTGATGACGTCGGCCAGCTCTATCCCGTAGGTGTCCTTAAAAGCCCGCTCCAATAGAGGTTTCGAGACTTGGAAGCCGATGAAGTCGTGGTAGGTCTGGGGGGCATAGCGTCCCTTGGCCACCTGGCTGACGTCAAAGCCGAACTCGACTTCGAGGTGGGCAGACTTGTCTTCGACGTAGGTCACGCTCTTGCCGTACTTGGCGCGGAGTTTGGGAAACTCGATTCCAACTGCAACGTTCACCGCAGGATGACCGGTGATGTCGGAGGCGTAGTGCGCCAGCGCACCGAGCGCGAAAGCGTACTGATTGATGTTGTCAGACTCGTTGATGAGGTTGATGACGAAGTCGCCGGAGCGCACGTAGTGGACCAAGTCGCTGAAGGTGTGATTGCCGAAGGGATAGTAGCCGAGGTCCTGGATGACGGCTCCGCCGTAGGCGTAAGCATGCGCTTGCTTGAGGTCGTCTTCGGTGGCGTCCGGGAAACGCTGCAGGATCAGTGGCTTGATGCTGATATTCCACTCGAGATCGACGATCTCTTCATGGGTCAAAACCGAGTAGGCGCTCGTCGGTGGACAGAGAGCGAAGAGCAGTACGAACACTGCACAAACCCGGATCAATCGCTGCATGAAACCTCGCGCTTAGGGCGCCGGATAATCCACCGGTAACGAGATGGACCTGCAAAATAAGGTGCTTGGCGAGGAGCATTGGTTGTATAGGGGGATGTTCCCCTCACCGCGCAAACCCAGAATGGCTTGGCTGCGAATGCGCATTCGCGGCTCACGATGACCAAAATTTAGAACCGGAAAAGTTGAGAGCTAATCGAGCGGTTCGGCTTCGATGCCGATGTTCTTTTCGCCCGAGGCTTTTTTCTCGTTGTACTTCTTGACCCAGGCTTCGAAGCTCTTTCCGGCAGCGCTGTCTTTGCCGGTGAAGCTGAGGCCGGCAATGTCGCTATAGCGGATGCTCATTTTCTCGGCGCTGTTTTTGGGGAACATGCGCACCACGCACTGGCTGAGATCGGCGCTCTCGGCGCGGCGATCAAAGACGTAACCTTCAATGCTGTCGCCGGTCTTCAGCGTGATGGTGAGATCGCCGCGGAAATCGAAAGCCTTGTCGAAGGCTTCGTGAATTTCGGCGGGCGTCGCGAGGGAAGGCACGTAGCCCTCGAGGTTCTCGTGGACGAAGCCTAGCTTTTCGTCCTGTTCGTTCACGTTCGCTTTGACGTCGGTCATGGTTACGACTCGGTGTTGCCGATTTGGACAAGCGTGGCCGACGGGCGTTTCGGTTTCGGCTTGGAGTCGATATCGACATCCGGATCTTTGTAGCGGCCAAAGAGTGTGGCCTTCGCGGTGGCGAATAATCCCGCAAGCGATCCGAAGGTGTGATTCACGGCGCTGGCTTCATAGCCGCTATGCACCATGCAGTTCGCGCACTTCGGATTGCCACTCTCGGTGCCGTAGCGCTCCCACTTCGTATCGTTGATCAGTTCTTCAAATGTGTCCGCGTAGCCGTCCTGCATGAGGTAGCAAGGTTTTTGCCAGCCGAAGATGTTGTAAGTCGGCATGCCCCACGGGGTGCATTTGTATTCGCGACGGCCCATGAGGTACTCGAGGAAGAGCGGACTCATGTTGAACTTCCACTTTTCGTGACGATTGCTCAAAATCTGGCGGAACAGGTTGCGCGTCTTCTTCTTGCTGAGGAAGTGCTCCTGGTCGGGCGCCTTGTCGTAGGTGTATCCGGGGGAGAGCATCATGCCCTCGACGCCGACATCCATCATGGTGTCAAAGAACTCACGAACGCTCTGCGGATCGGCGCCTTCGAAGAGCGTGGTGTTAGTCGTAACGCGGAATCCTTTTGCCAACGCAAGTTCAATGGCTTCCATCGCCTTGTCGTACGTGCCTTCGCGACAGACGGCGAAATCGTGGTGCTCCTTGAGGCCGTCCATGTGAACGACGAAGGAAAAATACTTGCTGGGCTTGAAGAGGTGCAGCTTCTCTTTCAGCAGCAGGCCATTCGTGCAGAGATAAATGTACTTCTTGCGCGCGAGGAGACCTTCGACGATCTCGACGATACGGGGGTGCATGAGGGGCTCGCCACCGGGGATGGAGACCATCGGGGCGCCGCACTCATCGACCGCCTGGAAGCACTGCTCGGGCGTGAGTTCCTTTTTGAGAATGTGGCCGGGGTACTGGATCTTGCCGCAGCCGGCGCAGGCGAGGTTACAGCGCATCAGCGGCTCAAGCATGAGAACGACAGGGAAATGCTTGCGGCGCTTAAGCTTCTGGCCGACGACGTAGGACGCAACCGTCCACATTTGCGATACAGGAACTGGCATAGTTAGAAATTCGTTTCAGACCACCGGGAGTGCAGCTGACATTATCCCACAGGGTACTGAGTAGTAATAGCTTAGACGTCTTTGGCTGGGGTGACGACTCAGCGACATCGATCGGGCGCAATCGGGTCTTAAAGAGCCTAAGGACGCAGGGAATGGACGGGCTCGGGTACCCCCCTCCCCCTCCCCTGCAATCTACTGTTTTCAATCAGTTAGCGAGATAAAATTCGCAAAATATTGAAAGTAGGGCAGTTAAATATCAAAATATTCAAAAGACTATTCAAAAGACTAGAGTTAGCGGCCAGAAACAGCAGATTGCCGCGTCGCTGCGTTCCTCGCAATGACAAGAGAGTGCGTGATCGGTGCTGGCGTCGTTCGTGGCTGGCCGCGATTCTGTATTGCCCCTATTTCTTAGAATACCAAGTTGAAGGGGGTAAACCGGACACTTTTTGGAAGTTTATATCTGGTTTGGAGTGTGGGAGATGCGGGAAATTGGCTCGGTTTTGGGGGTTGACAGGGGTTTCAAGATTCCAGCGGCGCGAGGCCGGTCGCCTCGCTGGTAAGCGCCTGCCACCCCTGAAGGGGTTGGAGTTCGTTGAGGCGTCGCTTTACCCGGAGCACGCGAACGATCAAGATCGTCCGATGAGTGTCGCTTCGAACGAAGCAAGAACGGGGAGGCGCCTACGGCGCTTCTTCTTAGACCCACCCTATCTCGCCAAATGCGGCGAGCTAGGATGGGGCACCCCGGCACGTTTACTTCGTGGCTTGCTCCCATTCAAGTTCGCCGCGTTTTATCAGCGGGGCGGAGTCCTCGGGGAGGATCCAGTGCCGAATCACCAGGTCATCGACAGCAGCTTTGTAGCGCGATAGGTAGTCTTTTCGGTCTTTGTATCGCTCGGCAATGGATTTTCGGGGGTCACCCGAAGCGGTTCGATCGGCGGCGGTTCGGGGAAAAGCGATATCCGATACCTCGAAGGGGACGCGCTGATCGGGAGCGCCGATCGAAGGGTCGCGGAGATTCCATCCGGTGTAGGTAGCGAGGGGGACGGTGATTTCCGGCAGGCGTACACCATCGCGTTCGTTTCCGTCTTCGTCTACCGCAGGCACGAGCACCGGAAAAGCTGCGGCGACTCTGGGTGGCTGGATGGTCAGAATGCCTTTGCGCCAAGCAGGACCGAAGTCGAGACGAAAGGCTTCACTGGCCTCATGCGGCTTATTCACGCCGGGCAGATTGGGAAACGAATAGGAAGCGAGAGGAACGAGAGTTCGTTCGGCAAGCTTCGGATAGCTACTGGCAGGCGGAGGAGTGTTGTTGCGAACCCATGCATCCATGTTCGCGATCATGGCGCGCCAGAAATACTTGATGGGAAGCGGCGACTGCGGCTCCTGACCCAACATCTCCGCCTTTCCTTTGGCGGGCGGGAAGGGGCCGGAGAAGTGCTGCAATCCGGTGAAGTGGTAGACGCGAACGTTGTCGGAAATGTGGACATCGTGTTTGCCGTCGGCGGTAACGTGAATCAACGCACAGGCGCGACCCCAATACTCGTAAGAGGTATTGGAAAAGAAAATCTTAGGAACGACGTGATCGGCCATCGCGCGATCGAGGAGGCCGCCGTGGTCTCCGGTCACGGGATCTTTTTCGGGTTCATCGGTGAAAGGGAAGACATCGGTGGGGAAGAAGATGGAGGAGGTGGGTTGGGCATCGCGGGAGGGCTGCGCGAAGCGGTAGTTAAAGCTGCCGCGTCCGGCGCCGGCGACGTGGGCGAGGACGCCATCGAGGGAGATGCGACCTTCTTCGTCGGCGTTAAAGCCCTGATATAAGAAATCGCGAAGGAAGCGTCCGTTTTGCGAGATGCCTTCGCTGTAGACACGCTTCGCCGGCGTGATGGCATCGGGGGCGTGCTTGGCGTAAGAGGCGAAGTCGCGGATGGCGGCGAAACTTCCTCCGGCGATTACGGGGTTTTCGACAACGTAAACGTATTCGTAGATCTTGCCGGGCTGGAAACCGCTTTTGAGATAGATGTGACGATCGCTGGCGACGAGTTTGCCGTCGACGAGTTGGGCAAACTGCCAATCGGCGCGGGGAATCACGGTACGCGGCGCGCTGCGGAAGTCACGCACGGTCAAGACGTTGCGCGGGTCGTCGGGTGCGGCGACAGGATATTCAGTGCCGCCGATGGTGCCTCCGATGTGATGGCCGAGGGGAATCTCTTCCAGGGCCTTCGACGGCGTAATGTCGCCGCGCAGCAGGCCGGTGATGGTCTTACCGTTTATTTTTGCAATAGGAGCGTAGAAGTGAAGAGCGTCGGCGCCGTTGGCGTCCCATTGCCAACCCAGGCTCACGATGGTGAAGCCATTACGGAGCAGCCACGCGTCGCCGGCATCGGCGGAAAGATCGATATCCCCGCCATCGACGAGCGAGAGAATGCGGGCATGTCCGCGGTTGGGAACCTCAAGAAGAAGAGAACCGTTGGATTTTTGCGCGTCCTTGGGACGGGTGGCGACAAAGTCGGAAGAGAATTCCACTTCGCCGTCTTTCAAGTTCGCGGCGTTGGAAAGGTCGACGATCGACTGGTTGTGAGGATTAGCGACGGGCAACGAAAAGTAAATGCGGCCGGTGATGCGCTCGTACGATCCCGCATCCCCGAAGGACTGGCCGTTCAGGACGTCTTTGCGGGATTCGATGTCCACGTGGGTTACGCGCGCCTGAGCGCCTGGCAACATCGCGATGAAAAAAAACAGGATAGCGGCAGGGCGGGGGTGTGGCATGCGGGAAGGATAGCATTGACGGGTGGGCCTCTGTCCCTCCCACAAGTGCAGGCATATAGCGTGCATTCAAATAGGCTTTTCGGTTCATAGCTGGTTCTGTCACGAAAGTGCTGATATTCCTTGCACTTCGTTACTTGAAGGAGAGGGCGTGCCAGAGTACGTTTTTTACAGGCATTCGTCACCACAGGTGGATGTCTTGAGTCGAGAGTCGTGGTACGAGGTGGTGGGCGTATGAAAGTTCATCTTCTGGTGTTGGTTCTTGGCTGTACTTCCGCATTTGCGCAGGATCCAGGGACATTCGCAGCGCAACAGGCACAACAGGCTACTGATCAAACGATGCAGCAAGCCGCACAGGCGAATGCGCAGGCTATGCAGCAAATGCAACAGGCGCAACAACAGGCATCGACGACGGCTACGACGACGGCTACGACGCCGGCGGTGGTCTGCACGACGCCTCCACAGTTCTCCGTGAAAGCGGGGACGGTGAAGGCGGGAACCACGGTGCGGCTGAAGTCACGGACGCATTACGCGGTCATCTATTACACGACGAACGGTTGGACGCCGACGACTGCTTCCCGGCGATATGACGGGCCAATTCCGATCGACGCGACAATGCAGTTGCAAGCCATCGCGATCGCACCGAGCATGCTTCGCAGTCCGATCAGCAGCGCCAAGTACTCGGTTCCAGGGACGCAGCCTGCGATGCAGGCCTCAGCGATCTCCACCGACGGAGTGCTTCGTGCCGGGACACAACTGCAACTGGTGACCGGTTCCAACATTAACTCGAAGACGGTGGAAGTAGGAGATGCATTCCCGTTGCTCCTCGCCCAGGATGTGACCGTCGGCGAGCGTGTGGTATTGCCGAAGGGCACCCCGGTGGATGCGGTGATCACCGTGGCCGATCATGCGGGACATGCAGGAGTTCCGGGAGACGTTGCTTTTGAAGTTCATTCCATCACGGTGGGCGGTAAGCAGATTACGCTGAAGGGTGGGGAGTCGCTGCAAGGTGCAGACCATTACGGGCGGGCGATGGGCTTCCTGTTGGTGCCGGTGGTTGGGATCGCGGGCCTGGCGGCGCACGGCGACGAAGCACAAATTAAAGCGGGGATGACAGTCACGGCTGCCGTCGACGTCGATACGCCACTGCAGTCGTGAAGATCCAGATCGATCGGAGTTCTACTCCGAAGTGAAGTAATCGACCTCGACGGGGCTCTCGAAGAGAGAGTAGTCGCGGGTGACGACGGTGATGCCGCTGTCAGTTACGTGATACTTCTGGCGATCGCTTTCGGGATCGAAGCCGATGACCGTGCCTTCCGGGATGTGGACGTCGCGATCGATAATGGCGCGACGGATACGGCAGTGCCGGCCGACGTTGACGTGCGAGAAGAGAATGCTGGAATCGACTTCCGAGAAAGAGTTCACACGGACGTCGGGTGAGAGCACGCAATTGCGCACGGTGCCGCCGGAGACGATACAGCCCATGGAGACAACGGAGTCGAGGGCGGTTCCCATGCGGCCCTGCTCGGCGAAGACGAACTTCGCGGGCGGATATTGCCGCTGGTGGGTACGGATCGGCCACGCCTTGTCGTACAGGTTGAAGACCGGGGCGACGCTGACGAGGTCGAGATTGGCTTCGTAGTAGGCGTCGAGCGTACCCACGTCGCGCCAGTAGAGCGCTTCCTTCTTGTTCTCGTCGATGAAATTGTAGGAGTACACCTTGTACTCGCCGACCATCTTGGGCAGGATGTTGTGCCCGAAGTCGTGCTTGGAAGTTGCGTCCTCGGCGTCTTTCAACAGGACGGGGATAAGCACATCGGTATTGAAAATATAGATGCCCATCGATGCGGAAACTTTCGAGGCATCGTACGGAGAGCGGGTCTTCGTGCTCTTCGGTTTTTCTTCAAAGCCGGTGACGCGGCTGTCGTTATCGATGTCGACCACGCCAAAGTGGCGCGTCTCCGAGGGGTCGATGAGGATAGTTGCCAGGGTCACGTCTGCACCGGAGTCCTGGTGCTGGCGCATCATCAGGTCATAATTCATCTTGTAGATGTGATCGCCTGAGAGGATCAGCACGTAGCGCGGCTGCTCGGAGCCGATGGAATAAATATTCTGGTAAACCGCATCGGCGGTGCCCATGTACCAGTTTTCGCTGACCCGCTTCATGGGCGGCAGGATCTCGATGAATTCACCGAGTTCGTTGCCGACGATGCCGCTCCAACCTTCGCGGATGTGGCGATTCAGCGAAAGGGCTTTATATTGCGTGAGGATGTAAACGCGACGCAGACCGGAGTTGATGCAATTGGAAAGAGTGATATCGATGATGCGATAGATTCCGCCGAAATTGACGGCGGGCTTCGCCCGGTCACGCGTTAGAGGATATAGGCGCTCTCCGGCGCCGCCAGCCAAAAGTACTCCTAAAGTCTCGATCATCGTCTCTCGCTAGTGCTGGATACAAAAGATCGTTAGGGAGCTAACTGAGTCCGCGAGTGCGGCCCAGTGATCTGCCGCGTTCCCAAAAAAATTGGGACTCGATGGTAGCACAGAGAAAGTTCGCCAGGCAGTACGCTAAGCGACGTCGTCGAGCCGAATGCGCAGCGACTTGAGGAAGCGCTCATCCTGCGAGCTCACTTTGAACTCGGGCTCATGATTCCCGGCATTGACCAGCGTAGGTCCACTTTTTACCGACTGCGTTTCTTCGTCTTCCTGCTTGCTGAATCCGATAGTGGCCTCGAAGGCGAGGAACACGTCGTAGCCGCTGGACTTGATCTGACCGATCACGCTAGCGACTTCGTCGGAATTCGCGAGGGACTGGTTCATCGCCTCGCCAAGCTGTTCGAAGAGCTGTTTAAGGTTTTCGTCCACCGTTATTCCCCTGGTCACCGGATACGTGCCGGGGACCTGTGACCCGGTGGCATCTCGTGGAACTGTCCACCCGTCAAATACTTGGATGCAACTTAGGGGCAAAATGTGATTGCTGTCCCACGCTTGCGGGACAAATTTATTGAGGCAGGGGCGTAGAATCTTAGTTTGAGCGAAGCACCGCAAAACCGGAGTGTGGCGGGGTCGATTGGCGCGGGACTGGGCTCGGTGGCCCGGCACGCGTTGAATCCAAAGGCCAGGGGCAGGTTCCTGAAAGCGGCTGGAGCCGGCTTCGGGACAACCGCGAAGGCTGTCCGCAAAACCACGCACATCTTATGGCTAGAGGTAACCGGGTTCTTTTTCCTGGTGTTCGCCACGGTGTGCGGCGGCGCGGGATGGCGGGAGTATCAACTGCACCTTGCCGGTAAAGCCGACATAAACCGGGTGTACATCGCCGGGGCGCTCGCTCTCCTCTTTGTGTGGTTCGGCGTCACTTCCTTCTGGAGGGCACGCCGGAAATAGCCATACCGATTTTATTTCCATACTTTTACTAAGAAGAGGGCCGTCCCATGGCCAATGCCATAACACCCGCAGCACCAGCTGAAAAGAAAAAGCCAGCCGTTCCGGAAGCTCGCACTACTTCTAACATTCCCGTAAAACTCGTTTACGGTCCTGCCGACCTCGAATCCATAAACTACGAAACCGACCTCAACCAGCCTGGACAATTTCCGTATACGCGTGGGGTGCAGCCCACGATGTATCGGGGGCGACTGTGGACGATGCGGCAGTATGCCGGCATGGGTGACGCGGAGGCGTCGAACAAGAGATACAAGTACCTGCTGAGCCAGGGGACGTCGGGGCTGAGCGTGGCTTTCGATCTGCCGACGCAGATTGGTTATGACTCGGACCACGAGTTCGCGCTGGGCGAAGTGGGAAAAGTCGGAGTCGCGATCGATTCAGTCGAGGATATGGAGCGATTGTTCAACGGCATCGACCTGGAAAAAGTTTCAACGTCGATGACGATCAACTCGACGGCGACGATTTTGCTTTCGCTGTATATCGCGGTAGCGAAACGGAACGGCGCAAACATCAAGAAAATCAGCGGCACGGTGCAGAACGACATTCTGAAGGAGTACATTGCGCGCGGAACGTATATTTATCCGCCGAAGCAGGGGATGCGGCTGATCACGGATCTGTTTGCGTTCTGCAATGAGAACGTGCCGGAGTGGAACACGATCTCTATTTCGGGCTACCACATGCGCGAGGCGGGTTCGACGGCGGTGCAGGAAGTGGCGTTCACGCTGGCGGATGGAATCACGTACGTACAGGCGGCGAAGAATGCGGGGCTGGCGGTGGATGATTTCGGTCCGCGGCTTTCGTTCTTCTTTTCCTGCGACCGAAATTTCCTGGAAGAAGTGGCGAAGTTCCGGGCGGCGCGAAGGATGTGGGCGAAGATCATGCGCGAGCGGTTTGGCGCTACCAATCCAAAGGCGCTGATGCTGCGGTTCCATACGCAAACGGCGGGATCTTCGCTGACGGCGCAGCAGCCGGAAGTGAATATCGTGCGGACGGCGATCCAGGCGATGGCGGCGGTGCTGGGCGGAACGCAGTCGTTGCATACCAATTCGTTCGATGAAGCGCTGGCGCTGCCGACAGAAAATTCGGCACGGCTGGCATTGCGTACGCAACAGGTCATCGCATACGAATCAGGCGTGACGCAGACGATCGATCCGCTGGCTGGTTCCTATTACATGGAGTCGCTGACGAGCGAAATCGAGAAGCGGGCGCTGGAGTATATCGAGAAAGTGGATGCGATGGGCGGGATGCTGAAAGCCATCGAGAAGGGATTCGTGCAGCAGGAAATTCAAAATGCGGCGTACGAGTTTCAGAAGAGCGTGGACCATCATGAAGCAGTACTGGTGGGCGTAAACAAATTCCACGTGGATGAGCACAGCGAAATTCCATTGCAGGTGATCGATCCGACGCTGGAACCGAAGCAGGTGGAACGATTGAAGGCGCTGCGGCAACGTCGCGACAAGGCGACGTGGTATAGCGCTTTACAGGCGGTGGAAGACGCGGCGCGAAATGGCGACAACGTGATGCCGAGGATTATCGATGCGGTGGAGAAATACGCGACGGTGGGCGAGATTGCTGACACGTTGCGGAAGGTGTTTGGGGAATATAAGGAAGCAGTGGTGATCTAGCTTCCGGCAGAAAAGCAGATTGCCACGTCGCTGCGTTCCTCGCAATGACAAGATGAGGGTGCGGTGAGTCGTGGCCGCAAATCTGGGCGCGGCCCCGTCAAATCAGAGAATAAAAGCGCGGCTTACGCCGCGCTTTTTGTTGGGTCAATGTGGCTAGATGGTAGCGAGTTCGTAGAGGTATTCGACGTAGGACTTCACCGCGCCATCGTATCCCTGGACTTTCGGATTTGACGATTCGATGACGTAGTACTCGTTCGGGGCGTGCGCGCCGCTGCCGTGGCCGAGACCGAAATGTCCGGCAGCAAGTTTGAGCGGTTCGCCGGTGAAGACGTAGCCGGGCCACGATCCGGCGTTGCGGGGCAGTTTGATGGGTTCGATGCCGGCGCGTTTGTACACGTTCTCTTCGGCGCGGAGGATCGCGGCGTCGTAGGGAGTGCTGGTGGGATCGTAACCGCCGGTCATATTGACCTCGATGTCTTCGAAGCCGTGTTTTGCGAGATGCGCTTTGAGTGAGGCGAGCGCGTTGGCAGCGGTCATATCGGGGACCAGACGGAGGTCCATCTTGGCGACGGCGCGATGACCGAGAACGGTTTTGCCACCGGGACCGGTGTAGCCGCCGACGAGACCTTCGATGTTGACGGTCGGCTGGCTCTGGAGCATTTCGAGCGCCTGCTCCCAAGTGGCATCGTGCATCCAGCGTTTCACGCCGAATTGCTTTTTCATGGTGTCTTCGTTGAGGCGCTTGGCGGCGTCGACGATCATGGCTTTTTCCGCAGCAGAAACCGGACGAACGTCCTTCGTGTAATTTTCGATCGCGATGGTGTTGCCGTCGGGACCGACTAGCGTGGCGAGCGCTTCCACCAGGTGCCATACGGGACTGTCGAGTTCAGCCTTGAGAGAGGAGTGCACATCTTTCGACGGACCGCGTCCCCATTTCTCACCAGAAGAAACCAGTTCGAGTTCGACAACACCTTTCGATCCGAAGGTGGTGGTCACGCTACCATCGCGATCCTGGGTGGCGTGGGGCATGAAGACGCCGGTGCATTTTTTCAATGCGGCGAGAGTTTCCGGACGGCGTACCACCTGAGGAAAGTGGGGTGAGCCAATTTCTTCTTCGCCTTCCGCGACGAAGACAAAGTTGACGGGCAGTTTGCGACCGGCACCGCGGATGGCATGCAGGGCTGCGAGGAACGCAGACTCCGGACCCTTCTGATTGACGGCTCCGCGTCCGACGATGACCTTGCCGAGTTCCGGCTTGTCGACGAGGGCGGCGTCGAAGGGAGGAGAAGACCATTCGGAAGGATCGACTTGTTTCACGTCGTACATGAAATACAGGCCCAGGGTGCGAGGGGCGCCGGCATCGAGAGTGGCGAAGACCCCGGGTTGGCCATCGGTGGGAACCTTGGAGACCTGCTGAAATCCCGCATCGCGGAGCAGGTTCATCATCATCTCGCAACCTTCGTTCATGCCGCGATTTTCTGCGGCGATGGACGGCTGGCGGATCCAGGACTGGAGGCGTTTGACGGCTTCGTCATGACGCTTTTCAATTTCGGAAAAGATCGGTTGCAGGTCGGAGGTGGAAGCGAAAGAAAAACGCGACAAAGCGGCACCGGCTGCCGCAAGGGAGGTAGTGCGAACAAAGTCTCGGCGATTCATGAACCGGAAGGTTATAGAAATGTGCGAAGCGTGTCCAGAACGACAAAAGCGCGACCGAAGTCGCGCTCTCTTGGATGTCGTAAATGGGGTTAGCAGGCTAGTGTCCTGAGTCATTAATTCG
>PLWX01000207.1 GCA_003151155.1 Acidobacteriaceae bacterium | reverse complement strand
GATCTTTGAGGAGCGACTGCACTGGTGAGCACTTGCTGCATAGCCTTCGGCAGTTCCGCTTCTTCCTGGAGGCGCATTTCAAGAAGCGCCATCACGAACGAAAGAGTGGATTCGGCACCCTGATTTTCATTGGCACGATCGGTGTGCAGACCATCGCGGCATCCGCCGGTGCTGGAATCGTACAGAACGATCTGAAGATCGTTGTCGCCCAGGAACCAGTTGAAGGCGGACCAAGCCGACTTCAGCCAGCGCTCCTCGCCGGTTGCACGGAAAGCCTGCAGGCACGCGGAAACGGTTCCGCCTGCCTCTACGGGTTGTTGATCGAAGCGAGCCTTCTCCCCGCCCCTGCGGTAGAAGCCCTGCGATCCGATGGGCACGAAGTGTCCTTTCGTTTCGCAACGCTGGATATCGAGAAACCACTCCAGAGACTCGATACCGGCCGCTAGCATTGCGGCGTCAGATGTGCGCGACGCACAGGAAATGACCGCTTGTGGCAATCGCGCGTTCGAGTAAGCGAGGACGTCCTCGTACCAGTTCCAGCCTGGCGAGCGCGTGGAAGCGTAGATATCAAGCAGGCGGTGCGCCATTTCATCCCGTATCTGCAATGCCGCTCTGTCCCCCGGAAAGCTATCGAGATATTCCTGCAACCCGAGTACGGCAAAAGCCCACGCCCTTGGACTGCTGAACAAGCGGATCGCGGGAAGAGCAGATTCGAAGAGACGGGCTGCCGTTCCGCGCAGTCCAGGCGATTTGGATCGTCCCAGCACTGTTCCCAATCCCCACAGTGCACGTCCGTGGCTGTCTTCCGACCCCTCCGCCTCATGCCATTGACGCTCGTAGCTAAGAAAATTCCTGAAGCGACCGGTGGCAGGATTGAATGCGTGCCAAAGAAATGCCAGGTAACAAGACGCCAACTTGGCTGATTCCGAAGCAGCCGTCACTCCAAGTTGCTCCATCAGGATCGCAGCGATCAGGGCGCGGGCGTTGTCGTCGGTTGTGTAGCCTTCCGAATAGTTCGGCACCGAATACACCGCGTGCTGGAGCAGCCCTGTGTGATCGGTCATGCGATACAGGTGATCGAGTTTGATCGCTGGCAGACGGTCAAGCACTCGTTCCGTATTCAGATCCGAATAGGAGATCCTTGGAGATCGCATGCGGTCAGAACGAGCTTGAACAAACGCGCTCATGTAGGACCGGGCGGTATTACTCCAGATCGTGTCGCGCGCATACATGTAAGCGCGTTTTCGCATCGCGTGGCGAGCGGCCTCATTGTCGAGAAGGTCTATCGCTGCATTTGCGATCGCGCTCGAGTCGTTGAACGGAACAAGGACGCCACGGCCATCGTCGAGCAGTTCCGCGGCATGCCAATATGGGGTCGAAATAATCGCCTTGCCTGCGCCCAACGCGTAAGCAAGTGTTCCAGAGACGGCCTGCGCTTCGAATCGATAGGGCGTGATGTAGATGTCGGCGGACCCAACGAATTGCGCCATCTCTTCCGGAGTGACGAAGCGATTGTGGAATATCACGTTTCGCTCGACGCCGAGCTTTCTCGCCAGGGCCTGCAATTGCAGGCGGTACTGATCCCCTTCGCGCCTGCGAATGTGCGGGTGAGTGGCACCTGCGATGACATAAACCGTTTCCGGATGTTCCGCAACGATGCGGGGCAGCGCCTCAATTACGTTTTCAATGCCTTTATTGGGCGAGAGCAGGCCGAACGTGAGCAAGACTGCTTTGCCTTCCGTTCCTGACGAATCCTTGTAGAAGTTCGGATCGCCAAACGGCAAGTCCGGCACGCCGTGGGGGATCAGGTCGATCTTGCTCTCTGGAACATTGAACACGTCATGTAGGAACCGCGAAGAGTGCTCGCTCATGACAACTAAACGGTCGGAGAGCGCCGCGATCTCCTCCATCACGACGCGCTGATTCGCATCCGGTTCACGGAGAACCGTATGAAGCGTGGTCACCACCGGCATCTTGAGGCGTCGGAGCAGCCTCAGAATGTGGCTACCCGCGGGACCTCCGAAAATCCCGTACTCGTGCTGCAGGGAGACCAGGTCCACGTTACTGAAGTTGAGAAAGTCAGCGGCGTCGTCATAGGACGAAGGATCGCTCTCCATCAATTCAAAACGCACACGCGCCGGGTAATTGTATTCCGACCCTGGATCGTTAACCGGCACAGCCAGCACCTGAGCGGCTGTGTATTCCCCACCGATGGCATCGCACAAATCCGTGGTGAATGTCGCGATTCCACACTGCCTCGGAAAGTAATTCCCAATCACTGCAATCCGGCTTGGCAGCGCTGCACTCGGCTGCAATCGCAGTGAGGATGCGAGCTTTCCTTCGAGCACGAGGGCACGCACCTTAAGTCGCGCCAACGGACCTCGGGTGGAAACGTTTTCTTGTAGCGGCATTGCATTCTCCTTGCTTTCGACACGAGGTGTGCTGCGCTGGAGGGTGGCCGGTAGAGATTTCCGCTGCTGTACTTCGCCTGATGAAGTCGCCGTTCTGATTCGCCTCACGTGGAGCGAGCGGCTAGCGCGCGTGCATCAGTAATCGAAATCGTGCCGACGCGCTATCGAGCAGCACACCGTTCAAGAGAGTGAACTCGACTGAAACGTTACACTTCGGGCAACTTGGGAAGTCGTACGATCAGCGTTGCACTTCGATAATTGCTTCAACTCTTGATTCTTAGATTCAGCAGTTTGCCTATCTCCAGCTTGTGCATATCACTTACGAAGGTGGATAGCGAATCGACCGCGCGGCCGACATCGCTGTCTGGATTTGGACTCTCCGGGTTGCGCGTCTTGAATTCTTTGACCGTGTCGCGCAGCCGCTCCAGTTCATCCAGTGCGGCTTGCAGTTTCAGGTTTGTCAGTGAGGGCCTCCGCCGACGCGAACAGTTTTCGCCGTTTTAGCTATTGGAAGTGTAGCCATCGCGGAGCAATAGGTCTGAGCAATGTGGCTCACGTCGAGAACGCGGGTCGCGTTCGCCATCGGGCCAACGTTGGTCTGGAAAACGAGGCCCGCGCAAGCCAGTAACGACCTCAACGAGGAGAAATGAAATGTTGGCGGGGTGCGGGTGAGTAAACAAACGCCGCCGGAGCGGAACCCAACGGCGACGTTTGCGAATGGTTGCGGGGAGAGGATTTGAACCTCCGACCTTTGGGTTATGAGCCGGACAGGTCGTATCTAAACCTTGTTGATTCAGTGGCTCTTACGGCTCATAAACCCTGATTTCTTGCCCAGAATGACCGGGTTCTTTGCCTAAGTTTTGCCTAAGTTTCCAGAGGCAATGATCTGCAATGCGAACCTCATATCCACTCTCTCTTATATCACCTTCCATCGAGCAGTACGCACTCCGTCATCCTTCAGGCAGTCGGCTTCCCGGTCATCATTCGGCGAGACTGCCGAATTTATCTGGAACTGTTTGAGTGTGAAAGACCGGATACGGCAACCGCTGGAGCGTGATAGGAGTGGGATCCACTCGCTTTTACTATCTCGCTGCTTACAGCCTTTTGCGGCCGCCTGAATTTTTCCGGAAAGCTCGCTTTCAGAGCTTGCTACCCAAACTGATGGAGGCCCTGGAGCCTACGACCGATGCTTAATCAGACCCGATGTCCTCAACTGTGATCGCAATTTCTTCGGCTGCTCTTCCCCATTTAGCACTCGAAATACGCCTTCCGCGAGGGACTGCAGTTCATCCTCCCCGGGGTAGACCTTGATCGGTGCAATCCATTCCAGGTACTCGTGCAAGCGTGACACGATTCTGTTCGAGTGAGCCATGCCGCCTGTCAGAAGCACGGCATCCACCCTAAAGCCGGGTGCCCTGACGGCGGCAACCTGCAGCGGGCCGCGCAGATTCCTTACGACGAGAGTAGCCAGCTTCGCTCCGCCCATTTCTTTGCTTGCTTGCTCTGCAATAGAGAGCCA
>PLWX01000155.1:231-26126 GCA_003151155.1 Acidobacteriaceae bacterium | reverse complement strand
TGCGGTCAAATTTTTCTTTCGCCATCGTCGATCACCCTAGTAATACCGATAAATTTTGTTGTATTTCTGGCGCAAACCCAGGTCGAGTTCCTCGAGCCTGGTCAGGTAAAACTCTCGCATCTGACCCTGGTCTGCTACCGTCAACCGCCCCCACAGCGCTAATGCCGTGGTGCCCGAGCTTGCCAGGGTTGCGTCCACCTGCTCGAGCAATTTCTTGTTCAACACGGTTTCGAAATCGCGGACGTTCACGCTATTCGAAACCAGCTTTTTCAAAAACTTTTCCACGCTCGGCTTAGTGAAAACGCGCTCCACCGACGAATGCAACACCGCGAACTGCTCGGGACGCTCGATCGCGATGCCTGCCTGCTCAAAGCCCACTTGGGACATCTGTCTCTTCCGGAATGTCCGGCTTTTGCCGGATCCGTGGGGGAATTGGAAAACCTACCGCGAAACTCTGGAGCCGATGACCAGGATTGAACTGGTGACCTCTCCCTTACCAAGGGAGTGCTCTACCAACTGAGCTACATCGGCCCTCGTACTGCAACTACCAAACCTTGGAGCGGGAGACGGGAATCGAACCCGCGACCAACAGCTTGGAAGGCTGTGACTCTACCACTGAGTTACTCCCGCCTGTACCTCAGGGGCTAAAGCCCCTTTTGCTGCGACTTCGACGTCACGGCTAAAGCCGTGACCTACCTCACGTCAAAACTTTAAACGTATCGCACGTCACGCATCGCACGCCAAACCGCGACCTACCGCAAACTTACTCTTCCGGATCCCGATCGCCACTGCCGCGCTTCGTTGACTCGGGATAGCGCTTGCTGAAGGTCAAGGTGCGAATCGCAAACATCGCGAGAATCGCTACCGTGATCAGCCGCACTCGCTGGTCGCTCAACGTAAACCATGCCAGCAGCGCGAGTGCTGCGTAAATCCCAAGAGCCAGCCACAGGCGATTCATACGAAGATCCTGGTGCACAGGGGAGGATTCGAACCTCCGTAGGTCCTGGGACCGGCAGATTTACAGTCTGCTGCCATTAACCACTCGGCCACCTGTGCACGTACACCCAATCGAGCCAAAATCGGACTCGCCGGGAGCCCCGGAAGCCTTGCCGAAAGGGCAGCGAAATACCGAACTCTCTGTCGAAACTTTCAAAGACCACTCAGCCTTGCGGCTCGCGAAGACGCGCTTCGCCATTTTCACTGCCACTCGCGTTTCACTTTTGGGAGTCAAGCCAATCACTGCGGATCACATACTTCCGCTGCAACTGGTGCTGCCGGAAGGTTCTCTACTGGAGGCGTCCTCTTGAAGCGCTGCGCGTTTCCTACTGCAACGACCCGGTCTGCCGGATCACCAATCTTGTGGAGCTGGCGAAGGGATTTGAACCCCCGACCCTCTGATTACAAATCAGATGCTCTACCAGCTGAGCTACGCCAGCACTCGGAACACTCCACCGCGTGCGGCAGAAGCTCCCTGCAATCAATTCAAAGCACAGGCTAACGATAAAGGTTAACACACGGACATAGGCCACGCAACCGAGCTTCCACCCGGCAGGCGCCTGTGCACCGTCGCTACGAACCGACAGGTTGTTACCGCAAACTCGCCACTCCCGGAAGGGGGAACTGCTCACCTCGGGGGATACTGCGGAGCGCACGCCACACTTGGTGGGGTGCTATGATGCGGGTACTCGATGATTCTATCGCATAATCCGCACCCTTGACTACCAGCGGCCGAGGCCAAATTTAGACCCGCCCGGCGCTATACCCGATGAAGTCTCGAAGACAGAAAACCTGGCTCGCAGTCATCGTGCTCCTGATTGTGGGCGTGCTGGTGGGCGCAGTGATCTTGCGCAAGCATGCGGCCCCGGAACCGGCCCGCCTGCTGTCCGACGGCGATGCCATCCTGTACGCCAATCTCAAACCGGTGCGGGCTTTCAGCGATTTTGGCAAGAAGCCTCGCAAAGACGGAGATCCTGAGTACCAGAACTTCGTGGCCCAGACGGGCTTCGTGTTCGAACGCGATCTGGACGAGGCGGCAGTGTCTGTCCACGGCGAGTTGGCGGGAGCCATGGGGCCGGATAATGTGGCGCCAACCACGCGGTTTTCCTGGATCTTCGACGGACGGTTCAACTCTGAGAAGCTCACGAACTATCTCAAGACGCGGGCCAACGACACCGACGAGTATCGCGGAGTGACGGTTTACAGCATTCCATTGCAGGGCCGGACGGTCCGCGTAGGGGTTCTTTCGGTCGATATGGTCGCTGCCTCGAATCTCGACGGCGCGCAGGACATTCACGGGATCATCGACCGCTATCGCGCTTCGGCGTTGCCCTTTGGCGGACCGGAACTGGTTCGCGGCTTCTACAAACATGTGCCGCTGGGCAGTGCGGTGTGGAGCATTCTGAAAACGACGACTGCCGGGGAACATAGCTCGCCATTTCTGCCGGGCAATATCTCGCTATTCGTTCCTGCCAACACTTCGGTCGTGACCTCGGCACGCGCGCTGACTTCGGTCCACGTGAAAGCCGAACTTTTCACGCAAAGTGAAGCCGACGCGCAGAAATTCAAATCGCAGATGGACGTTTTCCTCGCGCTCTTTAAGAGCGTCGAGTCGTCCGTGGAACCGGGCGGCAACGATAAGGATGTGAAGGCAGTGTTCGACAGCATCAAGATCGAACAGAGCGGCACGCGTGCTTCGCTGGTCGCCGTCATTCCGTTCGACTTCTTCAAGAAGCTGCTGTCGGATACGCCGTCAGAAGTTGCGCCGAAACCGGTACCGCCTGCACCGCAGCCACCCGCCCCGAAAGCGCAGAAGAAAAAGCGCCCGTAACGATCAACGCGGACCGGCTGACGCCTTCGCTTCCAGCAGGCGCACGAATTCGCGCAGTTCCTCGGGATTTAAGTCCGACACAGCCCAGTACTCCATACCTCGCGTCTGCCAGTGCAGCAGGTGGTATCCATTGCGGAAGATCGCACTCAGCGGTGCGTCGGCATTCTCAGGCCACATCGAGAGGTTGATCACGTGTTTGCGACGGCGATACACGACAGTCGCCACTGGCCGGCCGGAGATGTAGTCGAGACGACCGCCCGCGAGTTCGAAACCCTCCGGACTGAGATCGACAACCGGCGGGGAGAAATCGAGCTTGCCATCGAACCAGGGTTTCACCGTGTGTTGATCGGTCGATGGAACGTCGTAGAGATGATCGGCCATGAGCGAGCGCACGTGGCTGTCGAGAATTTCCTGCGCGAGTAGCGGATTTTGTTCTCCCGGACGAGAGCCGAACGGCAATCGTTGCCAGGCAAAGACCGCGAGGATCAGCGCGGCAGCTAGGCCAATCGCCAAGGGGCGCCACCAAGCGAGAGGTGGGCTGGCTCGGCGCGATAGGAACGCCGCTGGCTTTTCGTCAGCACCGGCCTCTTCTAAGACCGCGGCGCGAACGCGAGCGTGCAGACCGGCCGGAGCTTCTCCGTAGATGCCGCTGCTACGTACGGCTGCACTCAACGCACGCGCGGATTGCACTGAGCGTGAGCATGCCTCACACGTTTCCAAGTGCCGTTCGACTTCGAGGCTGCGCTCCACGTCGAGCTGATCGTCGGCATAGAGTTCGATGATCGGATGTGCCTCTTCGCAGTTCATCGTCATGCCCCTTTCCCGGTCTGCTGCCCCGCCAGACGCTGCCGTAATAAGCTTCGCGCCCGCGAGAGGCGCGACATCACCGTTCCGACCGGAACGGATGTAATCTCCGCGATCTGCCGGTAAGACAGCTCTTCCATCTCGCGCAATATCAGGGCCTCACGAAATTCCGGCGGCAGCTCTTCAATCGCTCGTCGCACGGTGGCGGCATCTGCGTTGTGCAGCACGGCGGACTCCGGGGTCGCCGCAGTCGTGGTCGCTGAATGTTGTTCTTCTTCGAACTCGACGAGGTTGTCAGTGCGTCGCCTGCTGCCGAGAAAGGAGTAGCAAACATTGCGCACGATCACCAGCAGCCAGGTCTTGGCATCGCCGCCATGAAAGCCGTCGAGGCCGCGGAAGGCGCGGAGGCTCGCTTCTTGTACCAGATCTTCGGCATCCGCAACATTACCAACCAATAGGCGAGCGAGGTTGTACGCACGCGCGAGGTGCGGGGTTACGACCTGATCAAATTGCGCCACACGCTCGCGGCTATCCATGCCTGCCTGATCTAGTAAGACTGGTGTCGACTGACTTTTATTCCCGGAGAAAATTTAGCACTCGGCAGGAATATTCGCACCCTCGGGTTTGTCTGTACTCACGCAGCCAAATTCCGCGGAGGAAGCGAACCATGGACGACCATTTATCGGACGGCATCGATCGTCGCGGGTTTCTGAAATGCATGGCGTGGGCCGGAACCGCAACCGTCTGCATTCTGCAAGGTGGCGTGTTGAAATCCTTTGCCGCCGAAGACATGCACCAAATCAAACATCACAAGGGCGATTTCGCTTTTGTACAGATCAGTGACAGTCACATCGGGTTTAACAAAGCCGCCAATCCGGACGTAACTGCCACTCTCAACCACGCCATTGCAAAGATCAACGCGTTGCCGGTGCAGCCTGAGTTCATTCTGCATACCGGCGATCTCTCGCATCTCTCTGAACCCGGCGAATTTGACACGCTCGACCAGGCGCTGAAGTCGGTGAAGACCGGGGAGATCTTCTACGTTCCCGGCGAACACGATGTGCTCAACGACAACGGCGCGCAATATCGCGAGCGTTACGGCAAAAACACAAAGGGTGATGGCTGGTACAGCTTTGACAAGAACGGCATTCACTTCATCGGGCTGGTAAACGTGATGAACCTGAAAGCCGGCGGCCTCGGTTCACTCGGCCACGACCAGCTTGCCTGGTTGCAAGACGATGTCAGCCACTTGAAGGCGAGCACGCCGATCGTGGTCTTTGCGCACATTCCGCTGTGGTCGGTGTACCCCGACTGGGGATGGGGCACGGACGACAGCGCACAGGCTCTGAGCTATCTGAAGCGCTTCGGCTCGGTCACGGTACTCAATGGGCACATTCATCAGGTCATGCAGAAAGTGGAGGGCAAGGTTTCGTTCCACACTGCGAGATCAACGGCGTTCCCGCAACCCGAGCCGGGCAAAGCCGCTGGCCCAGGACCGATGAAGGTGCCGCCCGACCAACTGGCCGGACTACTCGGAGTCACGGATGTGAACTTCATTCGCGGAAAACATTCGCTGGCGATCGTCGATTCCACTCTAGAAGAAACACCTAACACGGAGACTCAGAGGCACGGAGGAGAAAAGTCATGAAACACGTCATCGTTTTTTTCGCGATCCTGATGAGCACCCTTTCGCTCGCGGAATCCCCGGCATCGAGCACAGCGCCTTCGACAACGGTAACAATCGACAACTTCACGTTCAGCCCGATGACGATCGAAGTACAGCGGGGCGCGACGATCAAGTGGATCAACAAGGATGACATTCCGCATGTCGTCGCCAGCACGGCGGGAACGTTCAAATCGCGCGCTATCGATACCGATGGGTCGTTTGTCTTCACCTTCACCGAGCCCGGTACGTACGAGTACTACTGCTCGGTGCACCCGAAGATGACCGGAA
Organism: Acidobacteriaceae bacterium; assembly: GCA_003151155.1. GTDB lineage: Bacteria > Acidobacteriota > Terriglobia > Terriglobales > Acidobacteriaceae > Korobacter. The sequence goes on along the minus strand of PLWX01000155.1, from coordinate 20,541 downwards.
AGATCGTGGTGAAGTAGCCATGCATCTTTTTGACTTGCAGCACACCGTCCTGGCAAAGCATGCGCAGCACGTGGTGCTGGTGCATTTCCCCGTTGCGCTCGTGGTGATCGCGTTGCTGTTCGATCTGATCGCCCTGCGATGGCGTGACGGGGTTTGGGCGGCTGCCGCTTACTACAACCTCTCCGTGGCAGCGGCTGCCGCGCTTCCGGTTGCCATCACTGGGCTGCTCGCCTGGCGGTGGCAACTCGAGGGCGCGCCCCTGCGTGGGGTACTCCGACTCCACCTTGTATTCGGTCTTTCCTCGTGCGTGATGATCTGCGTGACCTGGTGGGTGGCGCGGAGGAGCATTCAAACTGCGAAGTCACGTGCTCGGCGGCTGGGGTTCGAACTCGCAACCGTATTGGTCGTAGCCCTCACCGCGCATCTCGGCGGGTTCGTATCCGGAATAAACATGTGAGAGCGGGCAAAACAAAAGGCGCTCTCGCGAGCGCCTTGGTTTGAAATTGTGTCGGCCTCTAGGTTCCGCCGAAAACGTCCTGACGTGGAGCCAACTTGCGTAGGTACTTCGTAGGATTGACGGGCGTGTCGTTGATGCGCACTTCGTAGTGCAAGTGCGGACCGGTGGAGCGTCCGCTCATGCCGACGTAGCCAATTACCTGGCCGCGCTGCACGTGCTGGCCTCCGATTACAGTAAAGCCGGAAAGATGTCCGTAGCGCGTAGTCAAACCATGACCGTGGTCGATGGTGATCATGCGGCCGTAGCCGTTGAACGTATCGGCAAATGTAACCTCGCCGTCGGCGGGGGCAAGGACTTGTTGTCCGAAGGTGGAAGAAATATCGACACCGGCGTGGAATGCGCCCTCACCGTTGAACGGATCCGAACGTTCGCCGAAGGGACCGGTAATCGGGCCGGTCACTGGCCAAAATTGCGGGGCGTCTGCGGCGCGCACCCAATCGGACAGTGAGGCCTGATGGGTGAAGTCGTTGGAGATTCCCGCCGTGGCAACGCCAGTCATCGCGGTTTCACGAAGTGCTGAGAGCCGATTCAGCGACTCGGTAAATTTCGCGGGGTTGTTCGCGTCTTTCTCGTCCACCATGATCTTCGCGTCGGGCTTCAGACCGTAGAGCATCGAGACTTCGTTGGCGACCGAGCCTAACGAGGCGACCTGGATGTCCTTCTCTTTCGAGACCTGTTCCAACTGCGTGTATTGCGACTTCAGCGCTTCTTTCTCGGTGCGGAGCTGGTTGAAGCGCGTCACCTTCATCAGCATGCGGGTGTACGACCCAGCCATGCCGGTAATGGTGAACATCCCGATCAGCGCACCCACCATGAAGACGTAGAGATAGTGGATAGGGATCGGAATTTTTCGCAACTGGCCCTCCGCATCACGGGCCACAAATAAAATGTAAAAGCGCTTTCGCAAAATTTAAGAACTCCAATCCGCGGCCTTGCCGGCGGAGAATCTTGCTGACAACCCTGAGGCCAGAATGTCCGGCGATCCAACCGCCGGTTGGGTTGCAGCTCAACAGGTCTGCTGCGTCAGCCTGTTGCGGAATGGGCGGTTTCTCCCAATACCGAAAGAACAAAAAATGCAATCAAGTAATCGAGTCAAACGTTAACAACCTGTGTTCCCGGTTGTCAACCTGAACAGCTGCTGGTTACGTGACGCCCGACCACTGTGGGCAGGTCCATCTGGCCCCTGAATCCCGGTCGCAGGTACACACGAATTAGGAGAGGCCCAGATGAACCGGAGTTGCCCGACTAGGTAGGTTCGACCGTGGTGCGAGAATTCCGGTACTTTGTTTTCATTGACATAGCTGGAGGGAAATTCTCGCAATTGGTTGCGAAGGAGATCTGAGGGGCGGAAAAGTAAAGAAGCGGCGGTGTCGAATCACACCGCCGCGGAACAACTACGCCGCTTGCGGCAAATGGCCACCGGGCGTCACTCTATCAACGATCGCCGGCAGAATATGCGCCAGAGCCGCGCTGGCAATCGCCGGAGGGATGCCGACGCGGTTAGCAATCTCCTGAAGTTGCACCTGGCCGAGTAAGCCGGTGACTTGATCGGGCGCGATAGGTTGATTTGAGCCGGTGCCGATCCATGAGCTCACCACCGAGCCCAAGCCTTGCGACTCGGCGTTGTTGACCAGCCCCGTGAGACCGGCATGATTTCCGAACATCTGCATGGCAGTCTCCAGCAGAGAGGAATGCTGCTCCGCATTCACCCCTGCATGTTGACTCACCGCGGATACGACGTTATCGAAGATTCCCACAGTGCTCCTTTCTACTTCTCATTCTTCGCAGGACGATCGCCTTCTTTTTGGGCGTCGGCTTCGCTCATGTATTTACCTTCCTTCGTCTTGCCGTACCAGCGATCGCCTTCCTTGTGATAGACCTTGGACGCGGTATTCACCCAAACCATGCCGCTACCCGCAGGCGGCGCCGGAGTGGTCGCATCTTTCTGCGGCATTCCGGAAGATTTGGCGGCCGATTTCTCTTCGGAACGCATTTCGCCTTTGCTGGCCGTTGCCGGGGGCGTGGGCTGTGTAGCAGCGGGCGTGGTCGAAACCGTTGGCGAAGACGCCGCTGACTTCGTAGCACCCGTTCCACTTGCCACGGTTACCTGCGAGCGGAATTTTTCCAGCTGAGCCGAGGAGACACCGGCCTTCTTCACATCGTCGACGGAGGAATACGGCCGGCCTGCGATGATCTTCTTCGCCGTCGCGGGTCCGACTCCGGGCAGCGCGTTAAGATCACTCTCCGATGCGGAATTCAGATCAACACCGCCAGAAGCTTTCTGTTCCGACCGCGATTTGCTCTTGCTGGCGGTAGCCGGATCCGAACTGGCTGATGACGTGCGCGAAGAAGTGGCAGCCGACGATTTGCCTGACGAAGAAACCGTGACTTGCGAACGGAACTTCTCCAGTTGGGCCGCTGAGACCCCAGCCTTCTTCACATCGTCGACAGAGGAATAGGGCCGCCCTGCAATGATCTTCCTGGCGGTCGCAGCGCCCACGCCCGGAAGGTCATTTAGTTCTTTTTCGGAGGCCGAGTTCAAGTCAACTTGTCCAGAGGACGATTGCGTCTCGGCAGCGTCTGCTTTGTCTTTCTTCTTGTTACTTGCGAATGCGCTGCCACCGAGTAGCAGGGTGACCAGCAGCATCGCCATCCAGAATTTAGCGGCAAAATTCTTGCGTGAGTACATGGAACTCCTCCAGGAGGCGTACACACTCCATGCAGTCTGAAGTTTGAAACAGAGAGAGAGAGATAGATGCCTCCAGCCGCGACATCTCAGACAGGTTGGAAGCTATGACAGGGCCGTTCAAACAGCTACACTTCTTATGATGCCGATGCGAGAGAGGGCCTTGATCGAGCGTATCCGCAAGCGTGCTCGCCGTGCGCCATCGAGCCTGCTGGCGCGCGGTATTGGCGACGATTGCGCCGTGCTGAAGCCGCCACGCGGGTATGAACTCCTGGTGACGACCGATTTCTGCTTGGAGAATATACATTTCCGCCGTGAGTGGCAACCGGCCCGGGCGGTGGGACACCGCTGTCTCGTACGCGGATTGAGCGATATCGCCGCCATGGGAGGCGAGCCGCTGGCGGCTTTTCTATCGCTCGCCCTGCCCAGCGACATTTCGCAGCGCTGGGTGGACGGCTTCTTCGACGGGCTTTTCGCGCTTGCCGACCGCTGGCACGTTCCACTTGCCGGCGGCGATGTAGCTCAATCGCCGCAGGGCGTGATGGCCGACATCCAGGTACTCGGATCTGTCCCGAGAGGACGAGCGATCTTGCGTTCGACAGCCCGCCCCGGCGACCTTATCTATGTATCCGGCGAGTTAGGACTTTCGGTCGCGGCATTCAACCAGTTCCGGGCCGGCAAGAAGCCGACCGCCCGCAGCGCACCACGGTATTTTTTCCCCGAGCCGCGTATTGACCTTGGTCTGTATCTTCGGCAACAAAAGCTGGCGACCGCGATGATCGACTTGAGCGATGGACTTTCCACGGATCTCTCGCACATCTGCGAGGAGAGCCGGGTCGGCGCCGTGCTGTACGCTGACTCCATCCCCCACCCCGAGAATGGGCTGGAAATGGCGCTCAACGGTGGCGAGGACTATGAACTTTTATTCACCGCTGCGCCGAAAGCACGGATACCCCACGAGATCGGCGGCCTTGCAATTACCCCGATTGGCGAAATCGTTTCCCGCCGTGGGATGTGGTTGTCAGATCAGGAAGGGAAACGCCGCACGTTAAAACCGCGGGGATGGGAACACTTCCGCGAGCGTGCAAAATAAGCTATGCGAAAGAGTTCCTTTTGGAGCATTTTTCTAACCCTCATACTCGTAATTGGGGCCATGTTTCTGCTGCAACACATGCAGAGCCGGACACCCGTAGCACATTTGCCCGATCTGACGCACGGTGCAGAAGCAGGCTCGGTCGTGGCAGAAGATCACTTTTCTCCTACGGAAGACATTGAGCGCATCGATTTCGAGCGCATCGACCAGGCGAAGAGCTCTGTCGATGTCGCGATGTACGCTTTCACGGACCGCTATCTTGCGGAAGAACTGAAGAAACTTGCCGAACGCGGAGTAAAGATTCGTATCTACCGCGACCAGGAACAGTACGAGCAGGAGCAGCGCCAGGCCACCAAGCACGAAAACGATTCGACAACTTCCATGTTGACCGGCGAGCCGAATGTCCAGATCCGGGTGAAGGGACATCGCGAATTGATGCACCTGAAGGCCTATCTGGTTGACGGCACGGTACTGCGCGATGGTAGCGCCAACTGGTCTCCGTCGGGCGAAAAGCGGCAGGACAATAACGCCCATTTCACCGCCGATCCGGCGCTGGCTGCCTCGTTCCATCGCGATTTCGAAACCATGTGGTCGCGTGCCGAAAATCTCGTCGTACAGTGAGACACCTTACGGAATGGCACGGAAATGGAGTGCCCTTTCGATTACCGTATGAGCGGAATGCCTGATTGCTTTCGCGAAAAATCACGCTAACCTATTGGTCATGCTTCGATCCCCCTCTGTTCGCGTAGCCGCTCTTGCCCTGGCGAGCTCTCTTTCCGTTCTGTGTGGCCAAGCGCAAACTGCTGCTTCTGCAGGACAGGCGTCGCAAAACACCGACGCGGATTCACCGCAGCTCACGGTTCGCACCAATAACCGGACGAATACAACCGTCTCGCCCGATAGCCAGAATTCTCCGGACGCGCAGAAATACATCGCGCGCGAGTTCGGTCCGGGATTTCAACTGGCGAAGACGATGCCGGTACTGCTCGGCGATCTGGACGGCGACGGAACTGAAGATGCGGTTTTTATCGTGACCGGCGGAAATCCGATCGTCAGCGCCGGGGCGTTCAACTACACCGTGCTGGATCCTTACGACGGCTACTGGTCGTTCGGCGATCCGACGCTGAACTCACACGTCACCCAAACGGAGGCTGGCCCGCACTATTTTGTGCTTGTTGCCCATGATTGGCGTGGAGAGAAGGCGAAGGCGAAGTACGTCTTCATCAATCTTCCTTTCAAACAGATTTCGCTAACGCCCACCACCATGGGCAGCAGCATGTTCAAGCGGAAGAAAGATAAAAAGATCGTCGCCGCCATTTCAACGGTTGAAAATGACGGCCAGCTAGGCGCAGTCTTCTGGACCGGCCACACCTATAAGTTCGTTCAACTCGGGAACGTCGACGACTAGCTCTAAGATCGATGCTCATCGATCTATCATTCGTAAAGTTTCTGCCAGACCCCATTCCGCCGCGTCGATGACGCGCGTCACTCCCGTTTGTGACGCAACTTTCATGGCATCACAGGCCACGCTCCACCCGCTATAATCGCGGCCATGAATCTTGAGCAGAAGTTGGCGGAACTGAAGCGGCGCGACGAGCTTGCGGAAGCCGGAGGCGGCCCCGAACGCCGCGAGCGCGAACATAAACAGGGCAAGATGTCGGCACGCGAGCGCATCGAGTTCCTGCTCGATGAAGCCACCTTCGAAGAGACCGACAAGTTTGTGACCCATCGCTGCACCGACTTCGGCATGACCGAACAGAAGGTCTTTGGCGATGGCTTCGTTACCGGCTACGGACGCATTGAAGGCCGCCTGGTTTTTGTTTTTGCGCAGGACTTCACCGTTCTCGGCGGCTCACTCTCGGAAACCAACGCTCTCAAGATCGTAAAAATCATGGACATGGCGATGAGGGTCGGTGCACCCGTCATCGGCCTGAACGACAGCGGCGGTGCGCGCATCCAGGAAGGCGTGATGTCGCTGGCCGGATACGCCGACATTTTTCTCCGCAACACCCTGGCGTCCGGCGTGGTGCCACAGATCTCCGCCATCATGGGGCCGTGCGCGGGCGGTGCGGTTTATTCGCCCGCCATCACGGATTTCATCCTGATGGTCGATAAGACCTCGTACATGTTCATCACCGGCCCCGATGTGATCAAGGCGGTGACCCACGAAGAGGTCAGCAAGGCCGAACTTGGCGGCGCGGCAACCCACAACGAAAAATCCGGCGTTGCTCACTTCATGGCACACGACGATGCCGAGTGCCTGAGCATGGTGCGTGAACTGTTGAGCTTCGTGCCGTCAAACAATCTCGAGGATCCACCGCGCCGAGCCTGTAACGACCCGATTGACCGCGCCGACGAAAGCCTGGACTCGCTGGTGCCCGACGATAGCAGCGTCCCTTACGACATCAAGGACGTGATCACCACGGTCGTGGATGATGGCTATTTCTTCGAAGTGCAGGAGCACTACGCCCGCAACATCGTCGTCGGCTTTGCACGATTGAATGGACGCCCGGTCGGCATCGTCGCCAATCAACCCAACTTTCTTGCCGGTGTGCTTGATATCAGCGCCAGCATCAAGGGCGCGCGCTTCGTGCGCTTCTGCGACTGCTTCAACATCCCACTGATCACCTTTGAAGACGTCCCCGGATTTCTGCCCGGGGTGCAGCAGGAGCATGGCGGCATCATTACGCACGGGGCGAAATTGCTCTTCGCATTTGCCGAAGCCACGGTGCCGAAGATCACGGTCATCACCCGCAAGGCCTATGGCGGCGCCTATTGTGTCATGGCGTCGAAGCACATTCGTACGGACGTCAATTACGCGTGGCCAACCGCCGAGATCGCGGTGATGGGACCCGAAGGCGCTGTGAACATTGTTTATAAGCGCGAGTTGGATAAGTCAGAGAATTACGCTGCCGATCGCGCGGCGAAGGTCGAAGAGTTCCGTGACCGTTTTGCTAACCCTTATATTGCGGCTGAGCGTGGTTTCGTGGATGCCGTCATCCGTCCGCGCGACACGCGTAAGAAGCTGATCCAGGCATTGGAAATGTTGGACACCAAGCGCGATAAAACCCCGAGCAAGAAGCACGGGAACATCCCGCTGTAGGTTTTTGGGAGCATACCTGCCGGGTTGCCTCGTGGATGTACCAGTTCGATTCCTGAATCTCTGTCCCGTGGCAACCCCACCTTTCTGCCATCGCTCCAATAAGAGAGCAGCACCACATGGAGGAACGATGAATTCAATTCGTAAAAATCTGGGTATGGTCTCCGCGACTCTCGCCATGGGCGCGATGTTCCTGGTCGCCGGGGTACCGCAACTCCGCGCGGACGACGATCATCGCGAGTGCCGGGAACGCGTCGAGAAGGCCGAAGGCAAGCTCGACCGCGCAGTCTCGCGCCACGGCGAGCGCAGTTCGCAGGCCGAACACGCGCGTCACGAACTCAATGAGCAGCGCGAACGTTGCTGGAACAAATATCACGGGTATTGGGGCCACGACGGCCGCTGGCACGAACAGCGCGATTGGGACGATCATCGCTAAGCTCTAACGAGTGTTCACGAGCCGCCTTTTTGGCGGCTCTTTTTCTTGCCCGTTTTGCTACCCTGATCTAGTGATCTCCAGCGCGCTCGTCGGTACTATCGCAGGCATTCTTACCACCGGCTCCTTTCTGCCGCAGGTCTGGCATTCCTTCCGTTCGCGCTCCTGCCGCGATCTCTCCTACGGAATGCTATGCGTCATGCTGAGTGGCACGGCGCTGTGGACGGTCTACGGCATTATGCTTCACCGCTGGCCAATCATTCTCCCTAATGCCATCACGTGTTTCCTGATCTCTGCACTCATTTTGATGAAAACCACCTATCACCCGCGAGTTCGGGAGAAAAGATGAAGCCATCGCCTTCCATTTGTGTCTTCAGTTCCTCAAGCGACGCCATCGACCGTGAATTTTTCAGCGCGGCGCTGGAGTTAGGGATGGAAATCGCCCTGCGCAACGGGACGCTGGTATTCGGCGGAACAAATGTCGGTCTGATGGGGGCCGTCGCTCGGGCTACCCAGAAACATGGCGGCCGCGTGGTGGGTGTAATCCCCGATTTCATGCGTTCTAAAGGAATCAGTTTTGCAAGCGCCGATGAGCTGATCGTGACCGGCGACATGCGCGAGCGAAAAGCCACCATGGAATCGCGCAGCGACGCTTTCATCGCACTGCCGGGAGGCTTCGGAACGCTGGAAGAGATGATCGAGATCATCACCCTCAAGCAGCTTCGGCAACATGCGAAGCCGGTGGTGTTCCTCGACATCAATAACTTCTACCGGCCGTTGCAGCGGCTCTTCGAGCACATGATCACCCAGCATTTCGCCAAGGAAGCCATGCGGCAGATTTATCACTTCGCGAACGATGTCCCGGCAGCGTTTAAATATTTAGACGAGTATGGGCCCCCGAAGATGGACGAGAAGTGGTTTCGGCCGAACGAGATCAGCGAGATCAACACCGATCTGGAATAAAGGGAAAACCGCGGCACATGGCCGCGGCTTTGGTCAATTTTATCGTTCTTAGTTTGGCATCATGAAATCGAACGCTCGCGCCACGTAGGCTTTCAGGTTCTTACGCTCGACGACGGCATCGAGCATGCCGTGCTTCAGCAGGAAATCCGAGCGCTGGAAGCCCTCGGGCAACTTCTGCCGAATGGTCTGCTCGATCACGCGTGGACCGGCAAAACCGATCAGCGCGCCTGGCTCGGCGATGTTGAGGTCGCCCAGCATCGCGAACGACGCGGTCACGCCGCCGGTGGTCGGATCGGTGAGCAGGGAAATGAAGGGCACCTTCGCCGACTCCATACGCGCGAGCGCCGAAGAGATTTTTGCCAGCTGCATCAGGCTGATGACGCCTTCCATCATGCGCGCTCCGCCGGATGCCGAAACGATGAGCAGCGGCGTGCGCTCGTCGGTGGCCCGTTCTACGGCACGGGTAATCACTTCGCCCACCACCGACCCCATGCTGCCGCCGATGAAGTTGTACTCCATAACGCTGCTGATCACCGGACGCCCATACATCGTTCCCTTGGCATTGATGATCGCGTCATTCAGCCCGGTATCTTTCTGCGCTCGCTTCAAGCGTCCCGCGTAGGGTTTCAGATCGGTGAACTTCAGCGGATCGGTGGAGCGCAGGTTAGTATCGAAGGTCTCGTACTTGCCTTCGTCATACATGTAACTGAGCCGCGTCTTAGCGTCGATGCGGAAATGCTTATCGCATTTCGGGCAGACATTCAGGTTTTCTTCGAGATCCTTCTTCCAAATGATCTGCCGGCATTGCTCGCACTTTACCCACAGGCCTTCGGTCTTAACTTTTTTCTCGCCCGAAGTGTCGAGCTCCACATTTTCCCGCTTGAACCAACTCATCGCTGCTTCCCGTCTGCTCGCATGAATGCGAGTCGCAATTTAGTATTCGATCCCGCGCTGCGCCAGGATGCCCTTTTGATAGGCGTGCTTCACTTCGCGCATTTCAGTGACCGTGTCGGCGAGTTCCACGATTGTCGGATGCGCATTGCGCCCCGTCAAGATCACGTGCACCATCTCCGGTTTACGCTTCAGGACCTCGGCTACCTTCTCCGCATCGAGCATCTTGTAACTGATGGCGTAATTGATCTCGTCGAGAATGACAAGATCCCAGGTCGTCGAAAGGATCGCGGTAGCCGCTTCTTCCCACGCCTCTTCCACCATCCGCACGTCTTCGGGATCGGTTTCCGCGCCGCCAACCTTCACGAAGCCGCGTCCCATCTGCTTCATCACGAACTTGTCGCCGAAGGCCTGCACTGCATCGAGTTCGCCGTAATGCCACGACCCTTTGAGGAACTGCAGCATCAGCACCTTCATCCCATTTCCGACAGCCCGCAGCGCCGTTCCCATGGCAGCGGTGGTCTTCCCTTTGCCGGGGCCCGTATTCACGATGATCAATCCCTTGCGAACGTCTGCCATAGTCGAATCTTTGATTGTAAATGGTGGGAACCCACCGCGCACGGCGATCCCGCGTTACCATATCCGCCATGGCCCACAAGTTCTTGACCTCATACCTGGAAGATTCCATCGCCCTCTTCCGCCACTACAAGAAGCTTGGAGAAGGCGCGATCGCGCAGGTGAGCGACGAGCATCTCTGCACGGTGCTCGATCCGGAAATGAATTCGGTTGCGCTCATCGTGAAGCACATGGCCGGCAACATGCGTTCGCGTTGGATCGACTTCCTCACCACGGACGGCGAGAAACCCAATCGCGATCGCGATACGGAGTTCGAGGCTCCACCCGCTACGCGGCAGGCGGTCTTGAAATTATGGGAAGAAGGTTGGGCTCACGTCTTTGCTGCCTTGGAACCGTTGAGCGATGCCGACCTTACGCGTGAGGTCACGATTCGCAATGAACCGCATTCTGTCATGCAGGCCATCAACCGGCAGATCGCCCACTACTCCTATCACGTCGGTCAGATCGTATTTCTGGCGAAACACTTCCAGGCTGAGAAGTGGAAGTCGTTGAGCGTTCCACGCAAGGGGTCGGCGGATTTCAACGCGCGCGTCCTTCGAGGGGAGGCGAGCCAGCGCTAGAACGATAGAAGGCAGGGAAGTTCCCTGCCTTTGTGAAATTGAGCCTGACTCACTTGGACTTGTTCACGGCCTTCTTCAGCTCGACGCCGGGCGTGAACTTTGCCACTTTGCGAGCGGCAATTTTAATGACGGTTCCGGTTTGCGGATTCCGCCCATTGCGGGCGCGCCGCTGCGACACCGAAAATGTTCCAAACCCCACCAACGTTACGCGCTCACCTTTTTTCAAAGCTCCGGTAACGCCGTCGACCAAAGCGTCGATTGCCTCCGCTGCACTGGTCTTGCTTATGCCCGAAGCTCCAGAAATCTTATCCACTAAATCCGCTTTGTTCATGAAACCTCCTTGCAGGCCCCAGGGTCCTTGCAAACCAGCGACTGGCGGGCAAGGAGGATCGAAGCCTTGCGCGGACGTTTTATCCCGCATGGATGTTGAAGTCAATAGCCTGAACGGCATTTATTTTCTCGGAGACCCTGAGTAGCCGCTTTCGGCAAGGCTCTCCGGTCGGCTCTCGACATCAAGCGACTGCCACCTCCGGCGCAGACGCGCCATTTTGCGCCTCGGCGCCCTGAAAAACGCCCACGTACAGCCCGAGACGCTCGCCGATCGAAATAAGATGTCCTTGTGCCGCTTCGTTCTGAAACTCCGCAATTTGCGATGCGCGCTTCAACAGTTCGAAAAACATATTTTGCGTGCGCCACAAATCTACTTCGAACGGGACGATCTTCAACAACCGCAGTGCTTCGTCAAAGCGCTCAAGAGTCTTTAGCGTTGGATCAGCCTCGAGTTCTTCGCCGATGCGATTGATCGTTTTCTTGAGCACAAATGAAAGGCCCGGAGTATCCAGTTCGATGCGTTCTCGCCGAACTGTGTTCAGCAATTCCTGGATTTCTCCGATGTTGAGATTTTCCCCGGAAAACGCTGCACGTAGCCGCGAATTCAAAACGAATTCAGCGGTCACCTGCAGTATGTACGGCAAAGGCGCGCGGATACTGGCCAGGAACTGCATCAGCGCAGCGTGATGCTCGTAGATCTGGCGGTAGGCGGTATCCGCTTCGTTGAGCGTGGAACGCAGCACCTGGTCCACAATGCGGCGCTGCTCATCGCGGAAGAGCGATTTCAAATTGTAAGTTGTGTTGTCGAAGTGCTTGTTGAAGACACGCAAGATCTCCGCGATCTCACCGGCAGACGAGGATTGCTCGGTCTCGCGCACCAGTTCATCGTAGTCTTCCTGCCCGCGGAAATAGCGAACGCCAGCGTGCACATTGTGATCGCCAAAGTGCAGCACTCCGAAGGTGACCTCGTCGGATTCAAGCGTGATACGGGAACATATGACGGCACGGCCCACGGCGTCGCGAGTGCGTCCGGCGGCATGCTGCTCGTGCTGTATCAGGTTTACGTCGTACGAATAAATCGAACTTCGTTCGGTGTACCCGTTGAACAACGAAGCGATGGCGTAGTGCGCCGCTACGCTGAGCAAGTTCACCTGGGCCGGTTTCACCCACTTCTGATAGATGTCGGCACCGGTTCCAACTTCGCCGAGATTGCTGTGCGCGTGCGAGAGCGCCTCCAGGAAATGCTGTTCGAAACCGTTTCCAAACAAATCCTGGGCAAGCTGAATGGCGCGGCCCGCGTACATGATGACCTGTACCGTCTCAATACCCGATAGTTCATCGAAGAACCAGCCGCAACTGGTGTACATGAGCATCGCGTGACGCTGCATTTCCAGCAGCTTTAATGCCTGCACCCGCTTCTTGTGTTCGAGCTTGTGACTTTCATGCTTGGCGAAAAAGTGATCGAGGCTCGGCTTCGAGCGGTCCAGAATTAGGTCGATGTACTGGTCGCGCGCCGCGGCGGGATCCTTCAGCAATGCGCGGGCAGCTTTTTCATAAGGCTCGGCAAGCCCATCCCGCAACTGATCGAGAGCGTTGCGTAACGGAGCGCGCCATTCCTGGTTCCATCCCGGCTTCATGCCGGAATTGCAACCGCAATTGCTCCGCCAGCGCTCGATGCCGTGCGCGCAGCTCCAGGAAGTGTTATTGACAATCTCCACTTCGTGGGTCGGCGGATGCTTCTCGAGATACTCGCCGTAGTTAGTCACCACCGCGAGGTTGTTCGACTCGATGTGATGCAGCGCATAGGCCAACGCCATCTCGCCATGACGGTGATGATGCCCATAGGTTTCGCCGTCGGTTGCAATATGCATGAGCTGCGGCCAATCGCGATTGCCGCTGAAGCCACTCAATAGGCGGCTCGCAAAAGTTTCACCATTCGACAGCAAGCCCTCGAAAGCGACTGCGCGCGAGATTGGGCCGTCGTAGAAAAAGAGGCTGATCTGTTTTCCGCTCGGGAGCTTGCAGAAATAGGCACGCGTTGGGTCGATCTGCCCGCCTTCGACATTCTTCCAACGTCCGCCTGCGCCGAGTTTGCGTACCTGTCCTGCCTGGTGTGGAGCAAGCACCGTGAACTTGATGCCCTGATCGGCGAGAACCTCAAGGCTTTCGACATCGGCGGCCGCTTCCGGAAGCCACATGCCCTCTGGCTGGCGCCCGAAGCGCTTTTCGAAATCGCGGAGACCCCAGATCACCTGCGTTCGTTTATCCTGGCGATTCGCCAGCGGGAGAATCATGTGGTTATAGGCCTGCGCCATCGCATTGCCGTGGCCAGAGAATCGCTCCGCACTCTGGCGGTCGGCGTCAAGTATGCGTTGATAGACGTTCGGCGCTTTCTCTTCCATCCAGGAAAAAAGTGTCGGTCCGAAGTTGTAACTGATGTGCGAGTAGTTGCTGTAAATCTGGTGAATGCGCCCGTTCGGACCCAGGATGCGGGCCGCGGAATTCGGGGCATAACATTCGTTGGTGATCCGCTCATTCCAGTCGTGGAATGGATAAGCGGAATCCTGCTGTTCAATGGCCTCCAGCCAAGGATTCTCTCTTGGTGGCTGATAAAAATGGGAATGAATACAGATATATCGTTCCATGGGTGGGTAGGGCGATTCAGAGATTTAGATGCAAAATCTCTGGCCCGGGCTGGGCCGTGCCCTCAAAAAGCAAGGCGGCGGATCCGGAGACCCGCCGCCCTGACATTTGAGCTATCCGCTTAATCGCCGGCTACCTGGATCACCCTTGCGGAGCCATGGCCGTTCAACGGCTCAGCCACTTGGAACTGCTCCGCCTCAGTCGAATGGTCGAGTGCCCTGGTGGACGCCTTGCCACTTGTCACCACATTCTGCACCTGGTCGAAGTAGCCCGTACCCACGAAGCGCTGATGCTTAATCGCCTCGTAACCATCCTTCTCCAGCCCGAATTCCTTCTCCTGCAGGGCGGAGTACGCCGTCATACCCGACTGCTTGTAGCCCTTCGCCAGTTCATACATGCTGAGGTTCAACGCATGGAAACCGGCCAGCGTGATGAACTGGAACTTGTAGCCCATCTCCGCGAGCGCCGGTTGGAAGCGCGCGATGTCGGCATCGCTGAGCTTCTTCTTCCAGTTGAACGAAGGCGAGCAGTTGTATGCCAGCATCTTGCCAGGGAACTTCGCATGGATGGCGTCGGCAAAACGCTTCGCCTCTTCCATGTTGGGTTCCGAGGTCTCACACCAGATCAGATCGGCATACGGCGCGTAGGCCAGGCCGCGCGCGATGGCCGAATCCAGGCCACCACGGATCCCGAAGAAGCCTTCGCTCGTCCGCTCGCCGGTCAGGAACTGGTGATCGTACGGATCGATGTCGCTGGTCAGCAGGTGCGCGCTATTCGCATCGGTGCGCGCCAGGATCAACGATGGCACGCCGCAGATGTCCGCCGCAAGCCGCGCGGCGATCAGCTTCTGCACTGCTTCGTGCGTTGGCACCAGGACTTTACCGCCAAGATGTCCGCACTTTTTTGCTGAAGACAACTGATCTTCGAAGTGCACGCAAGCAGCGCCCGCTTCGATCATTGCCTTCATCAATTCGAACGCGTTGAGGTTGCCACCGAAGCCCGCTTCAGCGTCAGCCACGATCGGCGCGAGGAAGTGAATTCCATTCTTGCCTTCGGAATGGTGAATCTGGTCGGCGCGAATCAGCGCGTTGTTGATGCGACGAATCACCGTCGGAACGCTGTTCGCCGGGTAGAGGCTCTGGTCGGGATACATCTGTCCGGCGTCGTTGGCGTCGCCGGCCACTTGCCAACCGCTCAAGTAGATCGCCTGCAACCCGGCTTTCACCATCTGCACCGCCTGGTTGCCGGTCAGCGCACCGAGTGCCTGGATGTAATTTTCCTTGCTAAGCAGATCCCAGAGACGCTCCGCACCAAGTCGGGCGAGCGAGTATTCAACGCGAATCGTGCCGCGAAGTCGATCGACATCTTCGGCAGTGTAGGGGCGGGTAATCCCCTTCCAGCGTGGGTTGGTTGTCCAGTCGTTACGAAGTTCAGCAGCGAATTGGTTCGTTGCCATTGGGTGGTCCTTTCAATCGCGAATTTGTATGTGTGTATCCGCCTGCCCGGTTAGGCCTCGACGAACACGCATTGCGTTCGGGTTTTTCGGGGTCGCACTCCGCAACTGCGGATGTACGCGCCCAAGACTTAACGGCGCGACGGTCTTCGTCGTCCCGTAAGTCACTGCGGAACCTTTCGCCTATAGGGGTCGCAAGGCTTGCCGCAGTCCCCGCCAAATCCGCACCACAAGGGCCGAACGATGGGGTGTTCTCACAGCACTCGGTTCTAGAACGGATCAAATTCGCCGTTCTTCACCATGGCTTCCGCAACTCGTCGTGCTTCACGGAAGGTCTCGGGCGAACCCAGGTCTTTCCCGGGATTCGCAATTAACTTGTCCAGTTCTTCATTGAAGAGTTGGGTAATGAGTTCGGGCGTATGCAGAAGAGATTTGCCGGCGTCATCCGCGATCGGCACTTTTGCCGAATGTTTCATCCGCTGGGCAATCATCAGGCGATAGATACGATCGGTCGCCAGATCTTCCATGTAGCCATCAAGCAGGCTCGCGCCTTTGCCGTTCAGCACGCCATTCCGGTAACGAATGACAGTACGAATTGCGGCGCGCGTGCCCGTCAAAGTTCGCTTGCCCACGTCCGTAGGCTCCGGCCGCAAGTCGGGATAGCGCGGTGCGTTTTCTTTACGCGCATGCATTTGGTTCGGCGCAGGGAACTGGTCCACCGCGATCTGGTTCTGATCGGGATGCCCGGTCCACGCACCATCCATCAGGCTGTTGGCCTCGTTCTTCTTGTCTTTGGCAAGTACATCGAGAGCACGAGCATTCAGCTCTGCGTCTTCGCGACTCGGATACAGAGCGGTCATGCCGCCAATCGCAAGGCATCCGCGCTTGTGGCAAATTTCCGGAATTAGTTCGCGCAGGTTCTGGAAGAACTGCACATCGTGCGGAATGGTGTTGCGATCGGGCAGCACCCACTCCGGATCTTCCAGGTTGAAGTGGATCAGGCTCGCCATGTAGTCCCAGCGGCCGAGATTCAATCCCAGGATGTGTTCCCGCAGGTTATAGAGGAACTCCTCCATCTGGTACGCCTCAGGATGCGACTCCACCAGCGCCATGCACTTGATGTATCCCTTCGGCCAGCCTCGCATCTCCTCGATCTTCTGGAAGAGATCACGCCACCACAGCGCTTCGTCCGCGCTCTCGCTCTTTGAGATGTACATACAAAGGTTGTGCTTCAGCTTCGCCGGATCGACCTGGAACGCCAGGCACGCCACGTCGAATAACGACGCCGACATCACTTCGGGCATCACGCCCGCTTGATTCAAATGCAATCCTCGCGCTCGGGTCCAGATGACCGTCTTGCTGTCGTTGATCGGAACTTCCTTATCGCGCTTTTTGTCGTAGTAGGTCAGTTCGCCGCGCAGCGCCTTCAGCACGTTCTGCATGCCGAGCAGTTCGTGGTTCCATTGGTTGACGATGGAATCTTCCAGGTCGAGCATCACCCCCGGGGCGCCGGAGTTCAACATCTTCACTACGAGTTCGGCTTCGTCCGCCGGGCCGGTCATCTGGTTGCGCTGGTCTTCGCACCACTTGGGCAGCTCGATTTTCCAATCGCCCTGTGTCGCTTCAGACGGTCGCAAATGTTCCGGACGCCTCCCTTCCAGCGAAGCAGCAAGCACCTTCTTTCGCTTAGCGACGAGCTCCTGCTGTCGCGGCGTAAACTGCTGGTGCAGGGTGTGCAGGAATTCGTACAATCCGGGCGCAAGGTCGCGCTTGGCATCGAAGGCCGCCGGGGCCGTGTTCAATTGAAAGCCGACTGCCGTTGGCATATTCGCCGTGGTTAACATGAAATCCTCTTCTTCAAGAGAACAGCCGCGCTCGAGGGAGGAGCGCCGGGCGAGAGCAGTTCAGATGCTCTGCTCCCGGGCCCCGGTTGTCCTGAAAGAACACCGATCCCGCGAGGGGAAATTCCCCTTTTTGCAAAAACCCTAATGGTTGCTAACGTTTAGCAGAGTTCCCGGCTTATGCGCTCGCGACGTCCGCGAACGACTCGAACAGATCTGCGTCTGTTTGCCGCAGCCGCGTAAGCAGGTCTGCCCACAGCGGTTGTAAAAATGGAATCTTGGCGATCTCGCGTTTGGCGGTCAGTGCCGCTTCCATCGCAATCGGTTTTGGCTCCACGCCCAGCGCGCGTGCGCTAGCGGCCACGGACAAATTGCGTTGCACCATGCCTTCGAGCAGCATCATCGCGACGGTCGCGAGTTGCACGTTGGGCCCGCGCGTAATCGCTCCATGGTTGGGCAACAGGATCGCGCGATGTTCGCGCAATGCCTCTGCCATCGGTAGAATCCGGTCTTCTTTCGAAGCCAGCCCGCTATATTCCTCTTCCACGATCGCGACATCGCCAGCCAGGATGCAGCTCTCCTGGTCGTAGATCTCCGGCGTCTTGCGGAACGCGCTGAAAGTCACGGTCGCCGGCGGATGGGTGTGTACGAGTGCGACGAGGTCTGGGACATGCCGATGGATGACACCATGCAATTGAATCGTGTCATTCACCCATCCTTCCCCGTCGAGAATCTTTCCGCTGAAATCGCAGGTCAGAATGTCGACCGGCGTTAGTGTGGCAAAGGACGGTCCGAAGCGGTTGACCAGCATGCGGTCCTCGCCAATCGCGATACTGATGTGCCCAGCATTGGCCACGCTGAGCCCGGCACGAAACAGCATGCGCGCCGCGCAACAGATATCGAATTTGAGATTCTCGGACAAATTTCCCTCACCCCGGGATGGAGATTCTAGCAAGATTTTCTGTACGCGAAAGCAAAAAATGAATGGTGGTTCAGTTTTTCAGCGATACCCGCACTGATGGTGGGTTCGGAGACGGCGATTCAGTTTTTGGCGGTGAACTTTGGAAATTCCCAGTTCGGAACTGCTCCGCGCAGTTTCGATCGGCAAGAGCCCGTTTCACGGCGACCACGAGTTCCAAGATGATTGTACGGAGCACCCGCTGGTAACCGGCTCGGGCGAATTGTCCTTGTGAATTCGTAACGTAGTTCAGTAGTTTGGCAGAGTAGTACAACTACCCCGAGGCACGGCCCATGAAGTCCGAATTCCTACTTTCCTTTGCCCTTTTAACTATGCTTCCGCTGGGTTTCTTCGGATTTGCTCAGAGCGATCCCCTCCCGCTCGGCAACCAGTCAGACCAGAGCCTTGGTCAAGTCGCAAAACAGAAGTCCACCACCGCCCACGCGAAGCGCGTGCTTACCGACGAAGACCCCGAGATTCACCGCTTGGCGATCCCGCAGATTCTCTTCAACAAAACCTCAAATTCTGGCGACGTGGTGAAAGCGATTCTTAGCTATTCCGCGACGCACAGCCCTGGGGAAACGGAGAGCACAGTGAAGGATTGGTACGAGGATGAGATGGATAAGGTGGTTCGCGCGCGCTCCGAGATGTCTCGTGCCGCGACGACTACACTGGGTCCCGTCATCGATAACCCCGACAACTACGAAAAAACCATGCGTCAGTACCGCGACCAGGCGGCGACCGAGTGGCAGAGGGCTACGAGCCGCAACCAGATGGTGCGCTCCAGAAATGACAATATCCGGCTGATTCACGAGGGCCTCTGCCAGGTCAAAGCCGAAATCGCAAAGCATGGGATGGACTATCGCTGGTTCGACACAAATTTCTCTTACGTGACTTACTACGGTCCAGTCTTCTAAAAGTGCAGCAAAAGAAGGGAGGCGAATTTGCCTCCCTTCTTAAACGGCGTTTCAACCTACACCAGCGTTGCCTTCTTCTCCGCGATCAACTGCCCGATCCGCTGCACGAACGCATCTAACGGCACCGTCTCGGTCTTCTCCTGACCGCGGGTGCGAACGTTCACCGAGTTCGCCTCGGCCTCTTTATCGCCCACGACGAGGATGAAAGGCACTTTCTGCATGGCGTGCTCGCGGATCTTCGCATTCATCTTCTCGTTGCGACCATCCACTTCCACCCGCACGCCCTGCTTCTTAAGGACGTCACCAACCTTGTTCGCGTACTCCAGGTGTTTCTCCCCGATCGGCACAATCGCCGTCTGTACCGGCGAGAGCCACACCGGGAACGCTCCGGCGTAGTGCTCGATCAGCACCCCGAAGAACCGTTCCACCGATCCATAAAGCGCACGATGCACCATCAGCGGCTGATGCCGCTTACCATCTTCCCCCACGTACTCGAGTTCGAAGCGCTGCGGCAGGGTGAAGTCGAACTGCACCGTAGAGAGCTGCCAAAGCCGGCCGATCGCATCCACCAGCTTGATATCGATCTTCGGCCCGTAGAACGCAGCCTCGCCGGGAACGAACTTGTACTCGATTCCGCTGCGCGCCAGCGCGTTCTCCAACGACTTCGTTGCCATCGTCCACTGCTCATCAGTTCCGATGTAGCTCTTGCGGTCGTTGGGGTCCCATCCCGAGAGCTCGACCTGGAACTTGTCGAAGCCATAGGTCGCGAGCACGGCGCGCGCGAAATCCACGCACCCTATGATTTCGTCTTCAATCTGCTCCGGCGTACAGAAGATGTGCGCATCGTCCTGGGTAAAGCCGCGGACCCGCAACAGCCCGTGCATCACGCCCGAACGCTCATAGCGATAAACGGTGCCCAATTCTCCTAGGCGAACCGGCAGATCGCGATACGACTTCAGCGAGTCCTTATAGATGAGGATGTGGAACGGACAGTTCATCGGCTTCATGCGATACATCGCATCGTCCAGTTCCATGGGCGTAAACATGTTGCCGGCGTAGAAGCCCTCGTGGCCACTGGTCTGCCATAGGTTCACGCGCGCAACGTGCGGTGTGTAGACCAGCTGATAGCCTCGCCGCAGGCACTCGTCGCGCATCCAGTCTTCCATGATCTTGCGAATCATGGCGCCTCGCGGATGCCAGAAGATCAGGCCTGCCCCGGCCAGCTCCTGAATGCTGAAAAGGTCCAGTTGCTTGCCCAGCAGGCGATGGTCGCGCTTGGCGGCTTCTTC
>PLWX01000155.1:0-158 GCA_003151155.1 Acidobacteriaceae bacterium | reverse complement strand
CGCCGTCTTTTTCAAATTCGGCGAGGGCCTTTTCGCGGGGCTCGTGCTCGCGGACGAACGGCTCGTTGCGCGCAACAACCTCGGCCATCTTCGCCTCAATCCGCGCCAGGTCGTCCGGCGTAAAAGGCGTATCGCGATAAAAGTCGTAGAAGAATCCG
>PLWX01000185.1 GCA_003151155.1 Acidobacteriaceae bacterium | reverse complement strand
GCCAAGATTAGTTGCCAAACGCACAAGAAGGCAGAATATGCCGCCAAGGGCGAATGTAACGACCTCCAGCCAGTGTCGGATATATGCTGGGTATGCTGTCCGACAGGAGAAATGATCTGCAAGACTGGCATATTGCAAAAGGGGAACGGCACACTATTAAAGTGAAACGCCTGCAACAAAGAGCTTGGTGGTAGGAAATGGCAGATCAGCCCGGTGGTTCTATCCTAGGAGGCCTTGCACTTGCGATCGTCACCGCTGTACTGACCTTGATCGGCGCTTATTGGTTGGAGGGCAGGAAGGCGAACCTCGATATTTGGAAAGCCGTTCAGAATATCCAGCTTCAGCTCTCCCAGGAAAAGGAACGCAGGCAAATCGAGGCTCTATACGATATTGAAGGCGAATTAAAGATCTTAGAAGGCCAGCTTGTGCTTCTTGCCAAAGAAGCTAAGACTCCGGGGTCGCCAGAATCCCTCAAGAATTCTGCTGCCGAAGCTGCCAGAACTATGACTCGAATTTATCCTCGGGTAATAATTCTCGATAAGAAGCTGAAGACTCCAGGGGCGGCGAAACGTCTCTTAGACGAGCTGTCGGTGCATCTCGCCCATATTAGGGAACTGCCATCAAAGAGAAACGTGAGTGAATTCCTTCAGTATTATCAGGATGAATTCGGGCTTGTGCTCGACGTGACAACGAAGTCTTTGCAAGAAGATCTGCAACTGCTGCAGTCCGCAAGTGCGCGGCGCGATTCGTACGTCCCCGCGAGCAAGGCATAGACGACTTGATACTGTCCGTCGGCCTTCGAGATGATCGTGCTGATCCCCTCGGCCGCGAACGTCGGAGTCCTCTGCTCCCTTAATCTCAGGCAGGCCCATGAAGTCGTGGTTCCAATTCACCGGATTCAGCCCAAGTAAATTCGACGTCTCCGCGGGTAGTGATGTGCTTCTAAACCTCTTCTTGATCTTGGACGACCGCAAAGACAATCTGCGTTCCGTCCGCTCCGGACACTTCCACAGCTTTGCGCTTTGGATAGATATACGAGCAGAGCTCCGCAGCAGCCCGGACGCGAACAGATTCATCGACCAGCATCCTTTCTCCGTTCAGCTTCTTGCCTGCGGCGATTTCCATGAGCACCTGAATAGGGCACACGTCGAGCCCTTGCTCGCGCAGTTCATCCATTCTGGCCGCAAGGGTCTGCGTCGATTTGTTGGGCGTTCCCTTCTCGCGTCCTCCCGTTTTTGGCTGGCCAAGTCCTGCCATAATCCCCCCACCAACATTGTCGCCGCTCCTGGGGTGACCGTCTCGAGGGATATGGCAAGGAATTCCCACGCGAGCAGTATGGCAGGAGGCGTTTAAACGCCCTCACAACCCAGCCTCGTGCCGTCCATACACAGCCACCCGGCATAGGCCCGAATTAAGAATTCGGGGTAGCCCCACCGGCAAGAGACGAGTGCCGCTCCGCCCTCTATTTATCTCTACTTTTGAGAGCACACCTGCACTATGCCCCACAATTGCTAGAGCTACTCATCTCCAGAAGGAAGAGCGACCTGGACCGGCTTACGGGCGAGTTTTTGGTCCGGCTACAATTCTTCCCAAGTCGGGGGAAGGCATTTCTTCTGAGCCGGGGGGATAAGGTCACAATACCGCTTTGTCACCTCATGGTCAGGATGCTTCTCCATCCACCAAATCAACTTTCTCTTTATCGTCTGCACGACGTTTCGGTATGTAGGCAATCCCTTAAACGCCAGACGCAGTACTTCAACATCAATTCCCGTGAGTTCAAGGCCAATTCTGAGCCTCTCCGGATTGACAGAGAGATCTTGCAATGCATCCAAATATCGTTCTGACAACACATCTTTATCGGATTTCATATTGCTCCTCTTTGAAAAGCGCTAGGTTAAAAGTACAAGTGGGCACGAACGCAAGTCGCGTAGAGGTGCGGTTCGGGCGGTTCGGACGCCTCGGGCGGCCTCCCACGGCCCCTCAACGTCGCGTATGTACCCCTTCCCCCTTATACTTAACGTCAACAGAGGGGGGAGAGGTGGGTGTGTAGTACGCCGGGTAGCGTCCGCAGCGTCCGACGCGTCCGCTAAAACGGGTTGCGGTCACCTCCCTCTCTTGTCTCCGGCAATTTGCCGGACAGTCGAATCAGCCTGGTGCGCGCTGCATCCGTTGATTGGAAGAAGTCGATGTGCAGCCCAGCCTTTCGCAAATTCGAAGCCACTCTGCGCAGTCGACCGCTTAAGGAGGTTGCGTTCTTAGGCCAGTTCCGCTGGTACTGAGCACCCCGCTCCAATTCAGAGGTGAGTTCGGACAGAAGTTCCGTGGCGGTCCCCTCCCATGCCGTACGCTCTTTCATGAATGCCGCTAGAGGGGCTACGAGGGGCGAGGCCCCCAATGCAATTTCATTGGCATTGGTGACGTTCCTTTCGTAGGCCGCCTGAACAGTTCCTTTGGGCCACCCCATAGCGTCCTCCGCGGCGGTGGCCCACAGGAGGAAGTCGGCAAGCCTGGGGAGTTCCTCTAGGTGCGTGGAGTCCAATTTCCTAAGCGCACAGGAAACGCCATCTAACAATCGGCCGAACAGTGCACCTTGCATTAGGCCTAACTTCTCCCCCAATTCGCGCTCTGTCTTGCGGTTGGCTTTATCAATCGTTGGCAGGTGCACGACCAAGCATCTTTCAAGAAGGTCACTCCTTGTCGCGAGTTCATCGATGCCATTGAGAATGATCGGGCGACGCGCGGAGATCACGATCTCCTCGCTGTTGGTATAGAGCTCGCGAGTGGCGAAATCTCCACCCGTTGCCAAACGACAAAAAGCATCCGACATCCAGTCCGGAATGTAGGAAAAGTTATCGAAGGACAATACCCAGTTGGACTGGGCAGCGATCATCAGATCCCGGAGATCCTTCGGCTCGCCTCGGAGGGGACAAGCATTCGGGTCGGTTTGCAAACGCGTGATCCGAGTAGCGGAACTTTTCGCTGAGCCGGGCTCGCCATGAATTGCGAGAATGGGATGGGGACCGGACGGCCGAAGGGCCGCCAGCATCCAAGACACGATCATCACTCTGTCGTCCGGGTCGGAGATGTTGATTAGCTCGAAGAAATCATCGAGATTGCCTCCGACCACCGGCATAGGAAACGGTTGGGTGCTTTGCGATCGACGAAATCTGACCGGCGGATTGTCGATAATGCGATATCCCATGGCATCAACCTCGATGGCACGCCAAGTTTTATCGCCGACATCGATGTAGATCTTGTCCCCGTGATCGGCGACACGAAGCCACACTTCGAGCTGGTCGCCCTTGCGTGCACGACACTCCAGCACACGTATTGTGTCTTGCAGAGTTTGTGCTGGTAGCACATCGCCGGTGCGCTCGTACATTCGGTCCGCGAGTGTCTGAACAAAACGTTTGCTTTGCAAATGCCATGTTTCCCGATGGCCATCAACGTTGAAGGTAGCGAACGGTTCACCATCACGGGACACGAAGAATTCCATGTCTTCGGTAAGGGCGAGGAGTTCAGACTTTCGATTGGGCCGCTCCGGACGCGAGCGTGAGGCCTTTCTGTTCGGTTCGAAAAGATCGCGGAGATCTTGCCACGTGCGGTGCCGGCAACTTGTGTGAAGGCAGCCCGCAGAGAGGGCACCATTCGCCAGACGCAAGGCGAATGCCGAAACATTGTCATGTTCTGAGTTCCACGGACAATTGAACGCATATCGGACGCCACCGTTCCAATCCCCAGCTTTCCCGATAGCGATTCCATGGGATTTGAGCCACTCGCCCAAGTCGAACTTCCCATGCGGTCGCACGCTTTCAGCTATTGCAGGTACTAGGATTCCGTTCCAATGTTCCGCCGTCGTGATCTGTATCTGGTCCGGCACTTCGATCAAATGCGAACGCCTGTGCGGCCGATCCGAAGTCGCCTCCCCCTTGGCGGCAAGCGTGCCGTAAACCTTACAGATTCGTGCGGCGTTGAACACAGATTGATCGAGATCCACCGACTCATCTGAAAACCGCAGAGCAAGCGAGGCTAGCGAATCTTTCACCAGTCGAGCAGACACAGCGTCGTTGGGAAGTGAAGTTCCCCAGAGAAGATGGGCCCCGTTCCCAGAGTCCGCGTAAATTGGCTTTGGAAGTCCCGCTTGCGACATAAACGCTCGACACTGGAGCGCACGTTCGTGGGCTTTTCTGTGCTCCTCCTCAGTAGAGGACGTCTTCGAGGGTCGGATGGGATCAAAGTCGACTAGGATCCACTGCCGCTCCAGGATGTCTTGGTCCCGGGTGGTGCTTTTCACAAAATTGTGCAAGCAATTGTCCGCGCGGCTCCGGAACTCCTCGGACAACTTGTTGATGGTGCAATAAACGCCAGGCACCTCCCCGCTGTACTTGCTGATCTCTCTCGCAGCGGCGCTCCAGTCAGTAAAATATCCCGACACCGTACCGTGGGGAGTTTGCATTATTCGAATCTCCGCAGCGGATTCATCCCCATGGAGGAGCGAGAGCGATCGAATGATTTCTTCTGGACAGACAGCCTCGGCCTTATTCATCGTGGCCTCCGGCAGAGGTCATTAGTGCGTAGAAATCGAGCTCGTAAACCGAATATCGAACGCATCGCGGAGTGAATCGACTGAACGCCGGGCCGATATTCAGCTTTCGCCACTTTCGAAGTAGCCCGACAGAAACACTGAGGTAAAGCGCGGCTTCGTCCTCGCGCAGATATGCGACGGCATGATCCTGCGACATGCGTGAACCATCCTTAACTGAGATTTGTTTTCACGCGTTCGCCGCTTGTGACTCACCTGTGTGCGGGCCCCGCTATTGCCGACAGGGTGTCGGTGTTCTGTCTAGGGAAAGGTGGTTGATCGTTTCAAAAAAAAATCCACGTGTTTTGATTCAACGGTCGAAGGTATTGATCATTCGCCAGAGCCGCTGCGTTTTGCTCGTCTCCTACGCTGGTACTCGCGCATATAGTCGCGATGCTTTCGTTTGAATTTCTCAGTTTCTCTCGCGTACTTTAACTGACACTCTCTGCTGCAGTAAGTGCTGCGTTCGAACTTTCCGAAGAACCATTGCCCGCAGGCGCACTTAATAACGCGCGATACCGCACCGATCTGCCACAACTGAACGATCGCCGCAATCGCGTCAGCCAAGCCAACGGGGAATGAAGCGGAGTCGATAACTCGTTTTTGAGAACGCAAAGCAGAGGGGGAAACCAGTTCCCAATAAATAAGCCGTTCACCGTCCGGAGTGAATTTGGGTGCCGGCCTAATTGATACCCCGACTAGCAGCTTCAACATCTTCCCAAAAGTGCCGCCGCCTTTCGCGGCTTGCAACAAATCTAGCGCGAACGCCTCTTCGGGGCCCTGGTTCAAAGTGTTTAACCAGTCGGTCAGATTCGCTCCTTCATGGTCACCGGCGAACCGTCTTTGCCCTTCAGTCTTGTTGAGTATTGACATTGTGTATGTGCGAACATAACATAACAGTTGGGAGTTGTAAAGGCTGCACGGGAGCACGATGGGGATTTATAGGCGCGGGGAGAACGGGATCTACTGGTACCGTTTCGTCTGGCAGGGCCAACGCATTCGCCGCAGCACGAAGCAGCAGAATGCGCGAGTGGCCGCACAGCTAGAGGCTGCCGCAAAGACGGCGCTGGCGAGAAATGAAATCGGTATTCGGGCACCGAAGCGAATCCCCACGCTGGCAGAGTTTACTGAACAAACTTTTCTCCCCTATGTGCAGGCTCATTTTTCCCAGAGGTTAAAAACCCGCGAGTACTATGAAAACGGGTGTAAGAACCTCAAAGCAAGCAAGCTCGCAACCGAGAGAATTGACGCGATTTCGAGCGATAAGATCGCGGCTTATGCAGCGCAGAGACGGACTAAAAAATTAGCAGTTTCCAGCATCAATCGGGAGCTTGAAGTCCTTCGCAGAATGTTTCGACTCGCAACCGAATGGGGCAAAGTTGAGAAGGCGCTGCCGCCCGTTCGCATGATCCCTGGCGAACGACGGCGCGAGAGAGTAATTTCTGCCGATGAGGAAGAACGCTACCTCTTCAACGCTTCTCCGGCGTTGTTGAAGGACGTCGTGACAATTCTGATCGAGTGCGGGTTGCGTCCGGAAGAGTGTCTGCGACTACGCTGGGATGAACTTCGCGACGGCTCTCTGCACATTGCCTATGGAAAGACAAAATCTGCACGACGATCGCTGCCGCTGTCGGCGCGAGTACTTGCCATTATCGAAACGCACAAGAACTCGACCGAGTGGGTGTTCCCTGCGAAGACCAAGAGCGGACACATCGAGGCCTCAAGCTTGCGCAAGGCGCACTACCGCACCTGCAAGGCGGCCAACGTGGAGCGCTTCCCTCTCTACACTTTGCGTCACACATGTTTGACGCGATGGGCGTCACATATGGACCCGTATACTCTGGCATATTTAGCGGGACACAGTGATATGGCGACCACTAAGCGATATGTTCATCCGCAGGTGCAGACAGTCCGAGAAGCAATTGAACGGGCGCGAATCATTGCTCCGGCTTGACGGTTGACTCGCGCAATCACTATTCCAGGGAGCATTCAGATCGAATGCCCCCTAGACTCACCTATTGCACTTCGTCATTTCAGGTGGTGTGTACTCCATGCGCTTCAAAGGGCTTGGTACCAAGGCTCCAGAGGGAATCTATGTTTCTCACATAAGTGGTAACTCGAAACTTTTCTGCCGCAATCAAATCCTGAAGATTCGTTTCTTCAGAGTCGGGGTCCCGGTGAAATACGCCGAGTGTGGTGGGCCAGTTATCGGTGCCAAGCGCGGCGTTGGCAGCCCCCTCCAAAGAAAGACGGTAATCTTCAAGGACATTCTGATTAATAGAGAAATAAAATTTCGCGGCTACGATCACAGTTAAAGAACCTTTCCGCTCTCCGACGAACTGAACAGGAGACATGAGCCCTGCCATATAAATTCCCTCGATCGCGTTCACTATGCGGGCGTCGTGATCCTCGTCCCAGATTACAGCGAAATCATGAATCTCCGGCCTGACAAGAGGCGTTCGAACAACATCGAGCCATTCAACGGCACGAAAAACGGAATAGTGCGTTCCGCGACCGAGCGTACCGACAGGCTCTTGCTCGTCGTGTAAACAGGAGAATAAGGTGGTTGGGTATGCAGGTGTGAAGGTCATGGACAGCTCCGATTTCGTCAGAATTGATGTGGGTTCCCCCACGGCGAGTGAGCGTTCGGCCCACCCACAAATCATTGCTAAGCATATCAGGAAAAAATCGTCGGACGCAACTCTGCGTCGCAAGGCGCACTATCGCACCTGCAAGGCGTCGAAGGTCGAGCGCTTCCCTCTTTACGCCCTGCGTCATACATGTTTGACGCGATGGGCCGCGCACATGGATCCCTATACGCTGGCATACTTGGCTGGACACAGCGATTTCAAAACAACGCAACTTTACGTTCATCCGCAGATGCAAACAGTGCGAGCAGCAATTGAACGTGCACGAGTCATTGAGTTGGCTTGAGTGTCAAGTAATCGCAATCAGCATCCTGCGGGAGCATTCAGAACGAGTGCGACCTGGTCTTGCCTATCTCGCTCGATCATTCCCACTCGCAAAAGCCGTCAATGATATGTGAATCACATCCCCAACCGGCCGCTATGGATGTGGGTTGGAGTCCGCGCCCTTCTTGTTGAGAGGTCTAGAAAGGAGGCGCATCGGAGTAGATTCTTCATTCGCGGAGACTCTGCACAACCGCTTCAACACTCGGCAGATGTTCCCGCCCGGATAGTAACCTTCTCGGACAATCTGTCCATGCACGCGCACACAAGAAGTTTTGCTTTCGACTTCTGAGCGACCAATCTATACTGCGCACGGATAGTTACTCAACACAATCACATAATACCCACCCATGAGCCGATTCAAAGACCCCCTGAGAAATTGGAAAGATCTATCACTGTGGCCTAACCAGAGAACCGCTATAGCAGATGCGCTGAACTTTCTCGCCGCGCCAGAACGCGGCGCTCTGGTCCAAATGCCTACCGGATCTGGAAAAACCGGAGTCATTGCGGTCCTAGCGAGAATCGCGCTCCCACAGGATAAATCCGTAGTTGTCTTATCACCCTCAGCCGCCGTCACCGAACAACTCATGCATGATATTACGGAGGGATTCTGGCATACCATTGAAGCCGGGCCGGAGTGGAGACTCAGTGCCCAGAGGCTTTTGCCGTCTCACGGAAAGCAGATCCGCTCCGCATTGAAACCGAAGCAGCGCCGCGTCTTAGTTGGCACCTTCCAAGGACTCGAACAGCTACAATCTGACGACCCTGCTTTGTTCAGGCACATTTCAGAACATTGTGCGCTAGTACTGGCGGACGAAGGGCACCGAGAGCCTGCTCCAGAATGGGCAGCCGCCGTCCGGGGACTGTCTTTACCAACGGTTCTCTTTAGTGCTACACCGTATCGCAACGACTTGCGCTTATTCGATGTGAACGACAACTTCATCACCTTTTTGTCGTTCAATGAGGCTGTGCAACAAAAACTGATTCGTGATGTGGAGTTCCGAGAGCTCGAAAGCCGCGATGATCCGAAGAGCTTTGTGCATGCCTTAGTCAAGATGGTGGAGCAACTCAAAGCTAGCTCCAAGATTCCGAAAAATGCCAGGGTCATTGTGCGCTGCGCCGAATTCAGCACACTAAGTGCGGTCCACGAACTGCTCTCAGAAGAGCTCGCCAAAGCGGACCAGGCTTGCCTCGCAATTCATGATGTCTTCGCGGGCAATAGCGCCGACAAGCTACACAATGTACCCAATGACCTCAGATCCCGACCAGAAACGTTTTACGTGCATCAGTTCAAGCTGATGGAGGGCATCGACGATCCAAGGTGCGTCGTATTAGCCCTGTACGAGAATTTCTCAAACGAACGACAGCTGGTTCAGCAGATCGGGCGAATAATCAGGCATCCCAAGCCGACGAAGACATTTACGACGCCCGCGATGGTGCTCGGCCGAAACATCAACAGGATTCGTCGGATGTGGGAGGCGTACAAAAGCTTTGATGAAGCCTGCTTAGGCAACGACCGCAAGCCGCCGCTGCGGAACGATGTCGAGGTTGTGAAGAAACTCGTGGATGCATTCCCTGAGTCGGACTACATCGGTGGACGTTTCAGGCAGCGTGTCGACCTCGCGACGGTAAGCGGAGAAGACGTTGCACTACCTAGAAGTTGCGTGGTGTTCAAGGTCGCCGCAAACTTCGCCTTTGATCGCTTAGTCAAGGAGATCGATGCTGGCCTACAGTCGGATGATCGAATCGTTCGTAGAAGAGTAATAGAGAGATCCAAAGAACGGGGAGGGCTGCTCAGCGTGAGCCTTGAGCAAAGCCCGCTTCTGCCCTCCGCGCTGTTCGCAGATGTCAAACTGCACTCGACCGCATTTGCAAAGATTGGTACGTATCTTTTTCTTCAGGATTCTGCCGGACTTTTTCTGGAAGAAAGTCGAAACCAATTTGAGCGGCTGAAGCCAGCCAATTTATCCACATTGCTTCCAGAGACGGAACAGACGAGGATTACCTCATTGTCAGCACTCAATGCCGACATCGGTCCAGCCGCAATAAGATCAAGAACTCTGACTGCGACCTCGTTATCTGACGCGGTCCCCTTTATGGGCGATTACATGAACTTCATTTCGCGGGCCGAAGGAAGCGTTGCTGGTGCACGACGCTACATCGGACTGACACGCGCAAGGGTGCGCCAAGGTGAGAGTCCCTTTGAAGGAGTCGAGGAATTCTTCTCGTGGGTTACAACCATTGCATCTGAATTGGATGACAAGCGTGAAGCCTCACGGCTGTTCAAACGTTTTTCCGCGCCGATCGATGTCCCAACCGATCCAGCACCCCTAAATATCCTTCTCGACACCGCTGAGCTCAACAGCGTGTTCCTTGATGAGAACGGAGTCGAGCTTGACCTTGACGAAATCGATGTATGTGCCGATATCACGGAACTCGAGCGACCGGAGGAAGGCTTTCGACATTCGTTCAAGACAACAGTCTCAGGTAATGAGATTGAAATCTTCATTCGATTCGATGCGGAGCGAGAGAAATACATCCTTGCTTCGGCTGCGCTGGACAAAATAACAGAGCAGCGCATTGGCCGGACCATTACGCTCACGAAACGCTTAAATCAAAAACAGGCATTTCGAATTATTCCCGCGACTCCCGGTGTCGTCTATGCTCATGGACAGTTTTACTCGATCGAGCTGAACCTCGGGGCGTCTTCCGCAGGCTCCATACTTCTTGACTTGCTCACAGGCATACCACAGCTCAATACGATGGCCACAGAGAAGGGTGAAGCTGAAGGGACGTTTGCAAACTGGCCCGATGGATCTGTCTTTAACCTGATTGATTCAGAACTAAGGCCGAATGCAAATCGGAAGATCTTTGGAGATCGCTTTGAGGGATTGGTTTGCGACGATCTCGGGGATGAAATAGCCGATTTCATAGCAATCAATGAACAGCAAGAGCAGATTGCTTTTATCCACGCAAAGACGAACCAAAAAGGATCCAAGCTCGCAGCGTCGGCTCTTTATGATGTCTGCGGACAAGCAGTCAAAAACCTCATTTACCTACGTTTCGGAACTACAGCCCTTCCTGGAAGTTCAGGCAAATGGAATAACGACTGGAAGGAAGACGACCACAAAGTCCAAAGTCGTATCAGATTCGGACCAGAAACGGCGGCTGAGTTTCGCAAAACGGTCCTCGGCTTGTTGCAAGCTCCCAATACGCGGCGAGAAGTGTGGCTCGTGCTTGGCAACTTGCTATCGCGGGAGGCTATGGGGGCGAAGATCCGCAAGGGCAGCAAGGACCCGTCTCTACTGCAAGCGTTCTATCTGATTATGTCAACGTATAGTGCCTGTAAGTCTGTGGGAGCGGATTTGCGGATTTTTTGTTCAGAATAAGCGGGAACATTGTACTGTGCTGTCGGGCAACGACCATCGTGTAGAATGCAGCAGTTCACAATCTCGCACATCCCCTATGCTCCGGGAATCGCATCCCGATGGATAAGAAGGCCCTTACCGAACGCGACATCTGCACGAAATACGTCACGCCCGCTTTACAGAAGGCGGGCTGGGACTTGTTCACCCAGGTTCGGGAGCAAGTCCACTTCACAAAGGGCCGGATCATCGTGCGGGGCAAGCTCGTCGCACGCGGCAAAGACAAGTTTGCGGATTATCTCCTTTACTTTAAGCCAAATCTTCCGATCGCCCTGATTGAGGCCAAGGACAACAATCACCCGATCGGCGGCGGGATGCAGCAAGGCCTTAGCTACGCCGACATCCTGGACATTCCGTTCGTATTCTCGTCGAATGGGGACGGATTCGTTTTCCACGACCGAACGAACTCCTCTGGCGCGGTTGAAACGGAACTCACCCTCGACTCTTTCCCGCGCTCCAGCGAGCTGTGGGACAAGTACTGCGCCTGGAAGGGGCTAGACGCGCCCAAGGAGAGCATCATTCTCCAGGACTATTACGAAGACGTCAGCGGCAAGGAGCCAAGGTACTACCAGCGCGTCGCGATCAACCGAACGATCGAGGCGATCGCGAAGGGCCAGAATCGCATACTACTGGTCATGGCCACCGGCACAGGAAAGACCTACACCGCTTTCCAGATCATCTGGCGGTTGTGGAAGAGCAAGCAGAAGAAGCGCATTCTCTTCCTCGCTGACCGAAATATTCTTGTCGATCAGACCATGGTCAACGACTTCCGCCCGTTCGGGCCGGCCATGGCCAAGCTCAGCACTGGCTCAAAGACCATCGAGCGTGAGGATGGTAGTGCGGTGCAGCTAACGACCGCGATCGGGAAGAACCGCCGGATCGACACGTCCTACGAGATCTACCTCGCGCTGTACCAGGCCATTACCGGCCCCGAGGACCGTCAAAAGATATTCCGCGAATTGTCGCCAGATTTCTTCGACCTCATTGTCGTGGACGAGTGCCATCGAGGCAGCGCAGCAGAGGATTCGGCTTGGAGAGAAATCCTGGAGTACTTCTCGGGTGCGACACAGATCGGATTAACCGCGACACCGAAGGAGACGGAATACGTCTCAAACATTCATTACTTCGGCGACCCCGTTTACATGTATTCCCTCAAGCAGGGCATCGGAGATGGGTTTCTGGCACCATACAAGGTTATCAAGGTCCATCTCGACAAAGACATTGAAGGCTACCGACCAGAATTGGGCGAGCGGGACAAACACGGCTACGAGATCGAGGACCGCCTGTACAACCAGAAGGACTTCGACAAGAGTCTCGTCCTTGATGAGAGAACAAAGGTCGTTGCGCGTAAAATCACGGAGTTCTTGCGGGAAACCGGCGATCCGTTCCAGAAAACGATCGTCTTCTGCGTAGATACGGAACATGCTGACCGTATGCGGCGAGCCCTCATCAACGAGAACGCCGAGGAAGTAAAGAAGAACGGGCGGTACGTGATGCGGATCACGGGTGACGACACAGAAGGGACTGATCAGCTCAGCAATTTCATTGACCCCGAATCGCGCTATCCCGTGATCGTTACTACGTCTCGGCTGCTTTCCACTGGCGTCGATGCTCAGACCTGCCGGCTGATCGTCCTGGACCGTGAAGTTGGCTCCATGACCGAGTTCAAACAGATACTCGGCCGCGGAACCCGCATTCATGAGGACACCAAGAAGTTCTTCTTCACGCTGATCGATTTCAGGAAGGCCACGAATCATTTCGCCGATCCCGACTTCGATGGGCCGCCGTTGCAGATATATGAGCCTGGCGAAAACGATCCGGTAGCACCCCCCGACGATGGCGGACCCGAACCGGCCGAGCCGGGCGATGACGACCTTCTTGGCCCAGATGATGGAGGTGTCGTCATCGTCGATCCAATTCCGCCCGCTGGCGGTGATGGAGATGGCCGACCGAGGAAGTACTACGTCGATAACAAACCTGTGACGGTACTGGCCGAACGAGTCGAATACTTGGACGAAAACGGCAAGCTGGTAACCGAGAGCCTGAGGGATTACAGCAAGAAGACGCTCCGGCACCGTTTCGCGAGCCTCAATGAGTTTCTGAGCGATTGGAACAGCGCGGATAGGAAACAGGCGATCATTGATGAGCTCGCCTCCGAGGGTCTCATTCTTGACGCCCTCGCCGAGGAAGTTGGAAAAGATCTCGATCCGTTCGATCTGATCTGTCACGTTGCATTCGATCAGCCGCCTCTCACTCGCCGGCAACGGGTCGCAAAGGTCCACAAACAGGACGTGTTCGCCAAGTACGGAGCGCCGGCGCGAGCGGTGCTTGAGGCTCTCTTACAGAAGTACCAGGACCAGGGCGTTACAAGCCTCGACGATCCGCGGATTCTTCGTGTATCACCCTTCGACTCGATGGGAACGCCCGTCGAACTATTAAAAGCCTTTGGTGGACGTGATGGATTCATCCACGCGGTCCATGAACTTCAATCAGCACTTTACGCAACTGCGGCGGCCTAACTTATGTCTGTTCGTAATCTCGTTAAGACCATCCAGGACATCATGCGCCAGGACACTGGCGTTGATGGCGACGCACAGCGGATCTCACAGCTCTGCTGGATGTTCTTCCTGAAAATCATTGATGATCAGGACCAGGAACTCGAACTCATGCGGGAGGAATACCACTCGCCCATTCCCTCGAAATATCAATGGCGCGCATGGGCGGCCGACCCGGAGGGCATCACGGGAGACGCGCTCATGATGTTCGTGAACGATGATCTTTTCCCGTCCTTAAAGGACCTGTCGGCAACTGGTGACGGTCGCCGTCGTGTAGTGCGAAGCGTCTTCGAGGATGCCTACAACTACATGAAGTCCGGCCAACTGATGCGGCAGGTCATCAACAAGATCAGCGCTGTTGATTTCAACAATCTCGCCGAACGTCAGCACTTTGGGGACATCTATGAACAGATCTTGAACGATCTCCAGAGCGCGGGAAATGCAGGCGAGTACTACACTCCTCGCGCGGTCACCGCGTTCATGGCGGATCGCATAGACCCTAAGCCCGGTGAGATTGTGTTTGATCCTGCCTGCGGAACCGGCGGTTTCCTGACCTGTTCCATGCGCCACATGCGTGAGCGGTACGTAAAATCTTCCGAAGACGAACAAAAGATGCAACAGGCGTTACGGGCTACGGAGAAAAAGCAGCTCCCGCACATGCTGTGCGTGACGAACATGCTCCTTCATGGCATCGACGATCCTTCGTTCGTACGACATGACAATACACTGGCACGCCCTTACATCAGCTACACGCAGTCAGATCGAGTCGACATAGTTCTCACAAACCCTCCGTTTGGCGGAAAGGAGGAAGACGGGATCGAAACGAACTTTCCAAAGCACTTCCAGACTCGTGAGACTGCCGATCTCTTCCTCGCTCTGATTGTTCGTCTGCTAAAGGGCGGAGGTCGTGCAGCGGTCGTACTTCCTGACGGCACATTGTTCGGAGAGGGCGTTAAGACGCGCCTCAAGGAACATTTGCTGGAGGAATGCAATTTGCACACGATCGTCCGGCTGCCCAACAGTGTCTTCAAGCCGTACGCGAGCATTGGGACGAATCTGTTGTTCTTCGAAAAAGGTACGCCAACAAAGCAGGTCTGGTATTACGAACACCGGATTCCCGAGGGCCAGAAGGCTTACTCGATGACGAAGCCGATCCGTTTCGAGCATTTTGCACCCTGTATCTCTTGGTGGGGCGATCGCGAGAACAGTGAGGTTGCTTGGCGAGTGCCGATCGATGAGATTAAGGAAAGGAATTACAATCTCGACTTCAAGAACCCTCACGTCGCCGAACAGGACCTCGGAATTCCGGCTGAACTTCTCACGAAGCTCGAACAGAGTGAGAAGGAGGCCGACAAACTCCGAGACAGGTTGAAATGCATCCTTGAAGAGGCATTGCGGCGATGAACTCCGACCACCTTCTAAATTGGTTCGAACGGATAAGTTCCTCACCGGACTCAGCCAATCGCTTCCGTCACTTCATAGTCGACTTGGCCATTCGAGGAAAGTTGGTAAAACAGAACGAAAACGATGAGCCGGCTGCTGAATTACTGAGTCGAATTGGTCTAGATTTCAAAAACATCCTACTGTCTGAGAATCCACCGTTTCCAATTCCTGCCAATTGGGCGTGGACATCACTATCGCACATTGGCACCATTAGCCCTCGCAACGACGCCCCAGATCATATTCAAGCCTCCTTTGTTCCGATGAACTTAATCGAAGCCAAGTACGGGGTCGAGCATGGGCAGCAACTGAGATTTTGGGGAGATATCAAGAAGGCATTTACTCATTTTGCGGCCGGGGATGTTGGCCTCGCAAAGATCACACCGTGTTTCCAAAACGGTAAGTCGACAGTTTTTCGAGATCTAGCGAATGGAATCGGTGCTGGCACAACGGAGTTGCTGGTGGTGCGCCCCATTCTTGTCAATCCGGACTACATCTTGGCTTTCCTAAAGTCCTCCACCTTCATTCAGAACGGCATCCCGCACATGACCGGAACCGCTGGGCAGAAGAGGGTTCCGCGCGCCTATTTCGAGGGTGCTCCGTTTCCCTTGCCTCCGCTGGAAGAGCAATATCGCATCATTGCGAAGCTTAGTGAGCTGCTCACACTCTGTGACGAACTCGAGTTGGCGCAACAGGAGCGTGAGCGTCGACGTGATCGGCTAGTCGCTGCGACGTTGCACGCGCTGGCAAATCGCAGATCCTTCGACAACAGAAGTACGGAATCCCATAGCGACCCTGCGCGCTTCTACATCAATCATCTCCCGCATCTCACCACCCGACCAGAACACCTCAATGGCTTCAGAGCCAGCGTCCTTGCACTCGGATTCCGAGGACGGTTGGTTCAGCAGGAACGAGGAGACACCCCTGCATCCGAGACAGTTCTGAAAGTTTCATCGAGCAGCGTTGACATTAAATGCACTGGCGAAAAAACCGCTACGGTCGGTCCCCATGACTTGCCTGAAGGATGGGTTTGGGCACGTTTCCCAGAACTTGGCAAGTTTGCTCGCGGAAAGTCAAAGCATAGACCTCGCGGTGATTCCATGCTGTTTACGGACGGTATGTATCCATTTGTGCAAACTGGTGATGTCGCACGCTCCGGGGGTATCATTCGCAACTTCACAGGTAAGTACAACGGTGCTGGTCTCGCACAAAGTGCAATGTGGCCCAAGGGGACTATGTGCATAACGATTGCGGCAAATATCGCGGATACGGGAGTTCTTCAGTTCGATGCGTGCTTTCCGGACAGTATCGTAGGATTCGTCCCCGACCGATTGTTTCCCGAAGTTCGATATTTCGAGTACTTCATGCGGACGGCCAAGGCGAATCTCATGGAGTATGCTCCGGCGACGGCCCAGAAGAACATCAACTTGGGAATACTGGAAGAATTGGCCGTGCCAATCGCACCAGTAGAAGAGCAGATTCGTATTGTTGCGAAGATCAATAGCCTGTTCGAAATCTGTGATGAGCTTGAGTCTGTACTGAGTGAAACCACGAGATCGCGCTCCTTGCTTCTCGAATCGCTTCTTTACGAAGCACTTAAACCCTCGGAGGCTAGTTTGAATGTCGGCATTTGATTCGGGCAAAACCAGCCTCAAAGACCTCCTCAGCGAAATCGTTGAGGGCAAACTACAGCTTCCCGACTTTCAGCGCGGTTGGGTGTGGGACGATGAACACATTCGGTCGCTGCTGATCAGTATCGCCCGGTCATTTCCAATCGGTGCCGTTATGCTGCTTGAAACGGGGGGCGATGCACGTTTCCAGGTCCGTCCGGTCGAAGGCGTATCGCTGCCGAACGGAAATAAGGCTGAGCGGCTCATCCTGGACGGCCAGCAGCGCCTGACCTCTCTCACACAAGTCCTGAAGCTGCTCACTCCAGTCACAACGCAGGATGCAAACAAACGCGAGATCAAGCGTTACTACTACTTCGACATTGAGAAGGCGCTCTCTGGCCCTGTGACGCTCGACGAGGTCATCGTCGGCGTTCCCGAGGACAAAGTTATCCGTACGAATTTCGGACGCGAAGTTGCGCTCGATTTGAGCACGCCTGAAAAGGAATACGAGAAATTCTTCTTCCCTTGCAGCCAAGTGATGGCCTCAGATGAATGGGAAGAGGGCTTGATGTCTAAGTCGCCGGAGCGATTCGGACGCTACATGGAATTTCGCAAGCAAATCCTGAACGAGTTCCGCTCTTATCAGGTGCCGATTATCGAACTCAAGAAGGAAACCTCCAAGGAGGCGGTCTGCCTGGTGTTCGAGAAAGTCAACACCGGCGGCGTGCAGCTTTCCGTGTTCGAGTTGGTAACCGCAACGTACGCGGCGGACAATTTCAACCTTCGTCGTGACTGGTACGGAGAAGGCCAGGATAAGGGGCGTCATGCAAAGCTCGCGGCAAAGGCCCTCCTCAAGGACACGGCGTCAACGGACTTTCTCCAAGGAATTAGTCTGCTGCACAGTTCTGAAGTCCGCGAACAGGACATCGCCGACGGCAAAACTGGTAAGGCGGTCACCCCCGTCAGTGCCAAGCGCGAGCACATCCTTCAAACGCCCCTCGCGGCGTATAAGAAGTGGGCTGACAAACTCGTTCAAGGCTTCTTCGAGGCAGATCAGTTCCTTCGGCTTCTCGGTTTCCATGACCCGAGATTTCTCCCTTACAGACCCCAGCTCGTTCCGTTAGCGGCTGTGCTTGCGAAGATCGGTGATCGCTGGTTGGAGCCGCAGATCCAGTCGAAGCTCGCGCAATGGTTCTGGTGTGGGGTCTTCGGTGAGCTTTACGGCAGCGCAGCCGAGACTCGCGTGGCGCTCGATTTTCAGGAATTACTGAAGTGGTTCGATGACGATGCTGCTCCGCTTCCTAAGACGGTTATCGACGCAGGATTCCAAGCGACGCGGTTGGAATCAATGCGAAGCCGCACATCGGCTGCCTACCGCGGCCTTTACGTGCTCGTCCAGCACAACGGTGCGGAGGACTTCTTCTGGAAAGCGCGCATGGTCGATCTCGATCGCAACGAAAAGGGCATCGACATCCACCACATCTTCCCAAGGAAGTGGTGCGAGGACGCGAAGATCTCCGGGCGAATATTCAACTCGATCATCAACAAGACAGCAATCTCTTACCGCGCGAATCGGAAGATCGGTGGCAAGGCCCCTTCCCTGTATCTGCAACAGGTGCAGACCGACAAGGCGGTTCAGCTTACTGACCCAGCAATGGATGCCATATTGCGAACCCACTTCATCGAACCGACGAATCTTCGTGCCGATAACTTCGAGGCGTTTTTCTCAGCCCGCCGCTCGGCGTTGCTGAACCTGGTTGAAAGCGCGATGGGCAAGCAGGCCGTCCACAACGGGATCGGAATGGGCGAGCAGGTGGCCGATGAAGCAGAGGATGAACTCGAAATCAACGGAGATGAGATGGAAATGGGGGCCGCAGGAGGTGCAGCGTAGCGCCGGCCTTCATCCAGGCCCAGCCCCCGTTTCCGTGGCTCGGCGGAAAGGGCAGGTGGATCGTACGTTAAGACAGGCACGAAACAGCAATACACGGATGTTGCCGGTTTCGGGTGGGCACAATTCCGGGCCCACGCTATCGCAGCGGAAATCGGCAGCCGCAATTTAGATTGTAAACTGTTTATTTTGTTGAATTTAATGGTCGGGGAGAGAGGATTTGAACCTCCGACCCCCTGGTCCCGAACCAGGTGCTCTACCAGGCTGAGCCACTCCCCGAACATGGGTTGCAGATGCGTATCGTTGGGGCGCGGCCTGGCGCGTATTAACCCCTTGATTGCGCTTGAATCAGTGTAGCAGAATTCGGGACCGGGTTACGGATGCCGCTCTGCACCTTGCGACACGGCATCTGTTTTCGGAGGGCCGTAGCGAACGGTGAACTTGGCCTCGGTTGCGTCAGCCAACACCAGGGCGCTGGTTGCACCTTAGTCGCTCTTATCCCCGCCCTTGTCTGCTCCTGCTGGCAAATCCAGCGCCACCAAGGCGAATCGCGTCTTTCCATCCTTTGGTTCTTCGAAGCCCACAATGTGCTGGTGACGCTTGGATCCGGCCTTCAACTCCAGGCCGTTCTTGCTGGAACCATAATCGCTGCGGTCGATCTTCACATTGTTGCCCTTGTCGTCTGCGCAGGTCAGGCCTTCCGAAGTCGTCACCGGAGTGCCCACAGGATTGTTGCCCTGGCAGGTAATCACGCCGCCGTAACGGCCCAATGCCTTTTTATAGAAGGCGAGCACCTTGTCTTGTGAGTCCGGGGTAGCGTAAGAAACCGCTCGCACCCGCAACTCCCACTCGCCGAAGCCAAGGTGCACGTCGGCCGACTTGTGCTTGTCGTCGTTGCTTACCGTCTCGGCGCCGGGATAAACAGGAAGACCTAGATCGGCAGCAGTCGTCTGGTTGGTGTTCACGTGGACGCCGCCAAAAGGAGTATCCACCTGGACGTTCTTATCCTCGCCGTTGGCGCCCTTGTCCACGTGCACCCTGCAACCGGAAAGCACGGCGAGCAACGCAAAACCGGCGAGCAAGCCTGTCGCTTTTCCAATCTTGTTCCGCAGCGAGTTTTCTGTCATGGCCACCGTCCTCTTGCCCTGTTATACGACGGCAATTGCTGAATTGTTCCAGGAATCGCTTGAATCAGTGGGATGAGTGCCCGTCTTCCTTGCTGCTGGTTGCGAACAGAATCGCAGCCACAAACACGGCAATAATCACTGGGACAACGAAGAATGGGGAAGTGATATTCATCGCGCAGGCTCCTTGCTGCTCTCAGATTACCAAAAAGGGGCCCCCTCTTTGGGACCCCCTTTCGATTTTGATTGAACAGACTCTATTGTTTAGGTCCGCCGCCCGGGTAATCCACCCGGATGGTCAGGATCTCGTACGGATGAATCGGGACTTTGACCACATCCCCAGCAACCGCCAGCGCGCCACCCTCGGGCGCTTCCATCAGATTGGTGACGGTGGCGGAGGTCGCGCCCGCAGGCACATGGAACTCAGCCGTCGCGCTCTTCCCTGCCCACTCGTAGACGCGGAAGATGAGCCCCTTCTCGTCCTC